>NZ_JBFAYO010000030.1:0-88891 GCF_040681325.1 Nocardia sp. NPDC051787 | reverse complement strand
ACACCGAACGAGGTAGAGTCCGAATGGTTCGAACGGAACAAGGCAGCTTGAGGAAACCAAAAACTCGCTGTCCGAAAGCTTTCCGGCTCCTCAGTTGTGTGGCGAGGTCGAGAGTGTCGGACCGGCGGATGGGCCGCTCCCGTTGCGGGTTGCCCGAATTGCGGTTGTATTTTGAGTGGCCCGGGCGTGGATCGTCAGCGGCCTGCCTCGGAGGGAGATGGCAACTCCACAACTGATAGTTGTCGAATGGAGCGGCGGATGGATCTCGATATGGCGGCCCTGCGTGCGTTCGTCGCAGTGGTGGAGGAAGAGCAGTTCGGGCACGCCGCCGCCGTGCTCGGCATCAGCCAGCAAGCCGTGTCCAAACGCATCGCGAAGCTCGAGTCGCAGCTGGGCGCAGCGCTTTTCGAGCGAGGGCACGGCAGCAGCGTGGCGACCGGCGCGGGCGCCCGATTGCTGCCGCACGCGCGAGCGCTGCTGGCGGGCGCCGACGCCGCGGTACGCGCGGTGCGGGAGGAGACACGGCCGTTGCGGGTCGCGGTACTCGGTAAACGCACGGCCGCGACCGAGCTGATGGAGTTCTACCTCGCTCGCCATCCGCACTCCGACACCGAGATCGTCATCTCGAACGTCATCACGACCTCGCGCGAGGCGCTGCGCGGCGGGCACGTGGACGCGGCATTGGCCCGCGCTCACGGCGGGCCAGTGCGGCTGCCTGCCGACATCGTCGCCGCCCCCGCGTATCTGGAGCCGCTGCATCTGCTCGTCGGCAAGGATCACCCGTTCGCGGGCCGCTCCACGATCGCGTTGGGCGAGATCGCCGGGCATCCGGTGTGGGTGCCGGGCGCGGCCGTGCCATCGGAGTGGGCGGACTTCTATCGGGACTTCAGCGCTTTCAGCGGGATTCCGATCGACACGACAGGCCGGTTGGAGGGTTTGGCGCAGATCGTCGAACGCATCGCGGACTCGTCGTCGCTGATGACCTTCACCGGAGACGGCGGACCGACGCCATGGCATCCGAACGTGCGGCGGCTGATGATCATGGATCCCACTCCGGCGTATCCGCTGGCACTGCTGTGGGAGGCGGATAATCGGCATCCGGGCTTGCCGCACTTGATCGAGCACGTGGCCGACAAGTACAACCGGGACATCGCGACCTCCTGCTGGGTTCCCGAACCCGATCGGGCGCTGTTCGCCGTGCCGTGCGGCGCGGATGGTCGGTCCTCACCTCTACCATTCCCCGGGTGACCGGATACGACCAGCTCGACGCGTTCGAGCATCTCGACACCTCGACGTTGCCGCCGCGACAGCAGCGGATTCTCGCCACGATTCGGGATTGGGTGGTCCGGTACGGGTATCCGCCGAGTACGCGGGAGATCGGCGACGCGGTGGGCTTGCGGTCGGCGTCGTCGGTGTCCAAGCACCTGAAAAGCCTGGAGGAGCGCGGGTTTCTGCGCAGAAGCCGGTCCGTCTCGCGCCCGATCGACGTGCGGATGTTCGTGCCCGGCCTGGCGCGGCGGGAGACGGCGGAGGATTCGGTGGCGGTGCCGGTGGTCGGCGACATCGCGGCGGGCGCGCCGATCCTGGCCGAGGAGCACACCGACGACGTGATGACGTTGCCACGCGAGCTGGTCGGACGCGGCACGGTGTTCGGGCTGCGGGTGCGCGGTGATTCGATGATCGATGCGGCCATCTGCGACGGCGATATCGTGGTGGTCCGCAAACAGCACGAGGCGCATTCCGGGGAGATCGTCGCGGCGATGATCGACGGGGAGGCGACGGTGAAGGTGTACCGGCGGCGCAACGGGCATGTGTACTTGGAGCCGCGCAACCCGGCCTACGAGGTGATCGACGGTGATGAGGCGGTCGTGCTCGGGAAGGTCGTTTCGGTGATGCGGCGCGTCTGACCTGCCCGAATGGGCGGCGGGAGAGGTGCCCCGGTGGCGTCCGCCGTACTCTGAACGGCATGTCGGATTTCGCGCGGGCAGATTCCGGCGCCGGGTTCGAGCGGCTGGTGGAGTTGCTCGGCGGGCGCCGGGCGGTCGCGCTGACCGGTGCGGGGATCTCGACCGACAGCGGGATACCGGACTATCGCAGTCCCTCGTCGCCGCCGCGGAACCCGATGACCTATCAGCAGTTCGTCGGTGATGCGGCGTTCCGGCAGCGGTACTGGGCGCGCAACCACGTCGGGTGGCGGCGGATGGACGGTTCGCGTCCCAATCCGGGGCATCGCGCGCTGGCGCGGTTGGAGCGGATGGGTGTGGTCACGGGGCTGATCACGCAGAACGTGGACCTATTGCACACCAAGGCCGGTCATCGGCGGGTGATCGACCTGCACGGCACCTATGCGCGGGTGCGCTGCCTGAGCTGCACGGCGTTGGTCTCCAGGATGGCGCTGGCCGACCGGCTGGAGGCGGCCAATCCGGGCTTCGCCGAGGCGGCGGCGACCAACGGTCTCGAGGTCGCACCTGACGCCGACGCGGTGGTCACCGATACCGAGAGCTTCCGGATGGTGGACTGCGAACACTGCGGCGGCATGCTCAAGCCGGATATCGTGTACTTCGGGGAGAACGTGCCGAAGGAGCGGGTCGCCGCGGCCTACGAGCTCGTCGACGCGGCGGATGCGCTGCTGGTCGCCGGGTCGTCGTTGACGGTGATGTCCGGGTTGCGTTTCGTCCGCCATGCGGTCAAGCACGGGCGTCCGGTCGTCATCGTCAATCGCGGCCGCACTCGCGGCGACGAGCTGGCCGCACTTACGCTCGACGCGGGATGCTCGGACGTCCTGCCCGCTCTCGCCGGGCGCCTCGGTGAAGCCCGCGCCCCGGTTCCGGGCACTCACAGGCTGGAAACCGCCCACACCCCGTGATAGTCGAATACGCGACTTACCGGTGCCGGGTGAAAACTTTTCTTATACGCCGGCTCTGGTCGTTGCAACAGAAGAGGTCGCACTGCACTTGCGCAGTCGAGAATGGTCGTTGTCGTTATTTGCTGGGCAGGCCACATCCCTATCGGTACGCTCGAAAGTATGAACGGTGTTACCGGCATCGCAAGCGCGCGGCAGAAGCTTGCCCGCGCAGGGCACCACATTAGCGACCTCGAACGCATGATCTCGGAATACCAGGAAGCGAACCCGGTCGAAGTTCGTGTTTACCTTTCCTCGAGCGCCGAATGCGAAGACGAGATCGACTGCGAAGTAGCGGCGGTAAGTGTTTCCGAGGTGCCCGACGACTGGGCGCTCGTTGCAGGTGATGCACTGACCAATCTGAGGGCCGCGCTCGACCACTCCGTCTATCCGCACGCCGAGCATTTCCCGACCTTGCTGAGCCGTACGAACAGCAAGGGCAGGGAGATACACGTGGAGGAGATATTTGACGCCACGACTACAGCCATAATTCTCCGTCATCAGCCTTATAACGATCCTAGGCCGACACGCCATCCGCTGGGCCTTCTCTGCAGACTCGTCAACCGGGACAAGCACCGCCAAGTGCTGGTCACCAACTACTTCAGGACCGAGCTGATCTTCGCGCCATCGGATGACTATGAAGTCGTGGATATCCCCGGTCTAGCAGTCCACGAACTTGTGCCGGGTGCCGTGTTCAAGCATTTCCTTTTGAGGCTTCACCCTGGCGTGACACAGTCCCAGCTGACATACAACAACCGACTCGAGGCAACCGTCGTCGTCGATGTTCCTGACACAAATGACGATGTGCCGCTTGTCGCCAGCATGAGGGAGATTCACACACGAGTGTCGGAAATCCTGAACCAACTCGAAGCCGCCGGAATTCCATAACCGTCGCCGCCGCCGTGCTGCCGGCGGCAGCCGCAGTCGGTGCCATTGCAGGCAAGGGCGGCCACGTCGGAGGGGGCTTTGGCAACTAGACGTGCGGCCCGACGAGCGCGATCGCGGATTCGACCGCCACGTCGACGATGCCGGCGATGTCGTCGCCGTCCTCCACGGTTGTCGCGATGAGTTCCCGGAAGCCGCCGAACAGGATCGTCGCCACCTGCCGGGATGGTGGCCGCAGTCCGGCGGCCGCGAATTCCGGTGTGTCGGTGAGCTTCTGGATCAGTGCGATGAACGCCTCGGCCACCTCGCGCTGCAACTGGCGTGCGTCCTCGCCGAGGGCGGGGACGACCCGGATCCAGCTGAGCGTGATCGAGGGGTCATCCTGCGCGGTGCGGATCCATGCCTCGATGGCTTGGCGTACTTGCGTGCGCCACGGCACGTGCGGGTCGACCGCTGCGTCGATCTGCTGGATCGTCTCCTTGTTCCGCTCACTCAGCAGGGCGATGAAGCAGTCCTGTTTGCTGGTGAAATGTTCGTAGAAGGTGCGGCGCGAGGTGCGGGCGTGCCGCACCACGTCGGCGACGGTCGAGTCCTGATAGCCACGTTCGCGCACCGCGACGGCCATGCCGTCGAGGAGGCGGCGGCGAAACCCCGATTGCGAGCCGTTGTCGGCGGTGGTGCGGGGCAGGTGCTCGACATGTGTCACGAGAATCAGGTTAGTTACTCCTTTCGGCTGTCCGCGTGTCGCCTGCGGTGTCACGCCGTGACCTGTTCGGAGCCGTGACCCGGTCCGACGGTCCCGGTGGATTCGCCATCGTCGGGCCGTGCGCTGCGCCGGGTGAACTGGATCGTGCCGTCGTCGATGCGGCCGTATCGCAACGTGATCACGTCGTGGCCGTAACTCATACCCAACCGCCACGGAGCCCGGGAGCCCGCTTTGGGGAATCCGTCGATGGCCCGCAGCACATACCCGGCCTGGAAATCCAGCAGCGGCGTGGGGGACACGGCCGGATCCGGCCAGGGGGTGGTCTGGTGGTAGCCGCCCGCGTCCATGTGCCGCAGCAGACGGCAGACGAATTCGCTGACCAGATCGGCTTTCAGCGTCCAGGACGCGTTGGTGTAGCCGATGGTGAACGCGAAGTTGGGTACGCCGCTGAGCATCATTCCCTTGTAGGCCATGGTGTCTGGCAGTGCGACTTCCTGGCCGTCGACCGTGAGCCGCGTCCCGCCGAGCGCGAGCAGTTGCAGACCGGTGGCGGTGACCACGATGTCGGCGTCGAGTTCGCGCCCGGATTCCAGGCGCAGCCCGGTTGCGGTGAATCGGTCGATGCGGTCGGTGACCACCGTGGCGCGTCCGTCGCGTATCGTTCGGAACAGATCCCCGTCCGGTATCAGGCACAGTCGCTGATCCCACGGCTGGTAGGTCGGTTTGAAGTGGGTGTCCACGTCGTAGCCGTCGGGCAGTTGTTTCACGGTCAGGCCGCGCAGGAATTTCCGCATCTGCTGTGGCTTCCGCTGGCTGAACTGGTAGATCAGGGTGCTGACCAGCACGTTCTTCCAGCGGACGAGGGTGTAGGCGCGGCGCGGTCCGAGCAGTCGCCGCAGCCGGTTCGCCACCGTGTCTTCGGAGGGTACGGGCAGGATGTAGGTTGGCGACCGTTGCAGCATGGTCACCTGTGCGGCCGTCCGGGCCATGGCCGGTACCAAGGTGACCGCGGTGGCGCCGCTGCCGATGACGACCACCCGCTTGCCCGCGTAATCCAGGTCGGCGGGCCACTGCTGTGGATGCACCAGCCGCCCGCGGAAATCGCCGACTCCGGCGAATTCGGGTGTGTAACCCTCGTCGTAGCGGTAGTAGCCGCTGCACATGAACAGGAAGTCGCAGGTGAAGACGCGGGTGGCGCCGTCGTGTTCGGCCCGCACCGTCCAGCGCGACTCGGTGGTGGACCAGGATGCCCCGACCACGCGGTGACCGAAGCGGATGAACCGATCGATACCGGCGTCGGCGGCGGTGTCGCGGATGTACCGCAGGATCGACGGCCCGTCAGCGATGGCCTTGGCCTGGGTCCAGGGGCGGAATCGGTAACCGAGGGTGTGCATGTCGGAGTCCGAACGCACACCCGGATAGCGGAACAGGTCCCAGGTGCCGCCGATGACGTCGCGTGCCTCGAGGATGGCGTAGGTGCGGTCGGGGAACGCCGCCTGGATGTGGTGCGCGGCTCCGATGCCGGACAGTCCGGCGCCGACGATCAGGACATCGACGTGTTGGTTCATGACTGTGCTCCTGCCGTGCCACGGGTACGCAGTAGGCGTTCCAGCAGTGCGACCACGCTGTAGTAGCGGGTGGGCGCCACCCGCGCCAGGATGTCGAACAGGTAGGCGTCCGGGCCGACCAGGATCCTGGACTTGCCGTGTTCGACTCCGCGGCAGATGATTTCGGCCGTTTTCTCCGGGGTGGTGAGGGTCGCGGCCTCGAATTCGGCCGCCATCTGCTCGTGGGTGCGTCCACGGCCTTCGGGGTCCTTGTGGACCCGGGCATTGCGCGCGATGTTGGTCCTGATGCCGCCGGGATGGACGTTCACCGCGGACACCCCGGTCCCGCGCAGTTCCTGGCGCAGGGCGTCGGTGAACCCTCTGACCGCGAATTTCGCTGCGCAGTATGCGCTTTGATTGGGCATGCCGAGCAGTCCGAACACGCTCGAGGTGTTGACGATGACACCGTGATCCTGTTCGACGAGGATGGGTAGGAACGCTCGCGTGCCGTTGACGACGCCGTCGAAGTTGATCTGCCGCAGCCATTCGTCGTCCTCGGGGACCGCGTCGAGCACCGATGAGGAGACGGCGACACCGGCGTTGTTGAACACCGCGGCCAGCGGCGCGGGCAGCCAGTCGCGGACCTCGTCGGCGAAGGCGCGCTGGTCGGCGGCATCCCGCACGTCGAGGACGCGGGTGAGTATCGGTCCGGTCAGCAACGCCGCGGTCTCCTTCAGTCCGGCTTCGTCGATATCGGCGATCGCGACGGGTGAGCCCTTGCCCGACAGCAACTGGGCGAGACTGCGGCCGATCCCGGAGGCCGCGCCGGTGATCATGACCGGGTGGCCGGAAAGCGGCCTAGAGGTGCGGGGCATCGATGCTCCTGGGTTCGGCGGTGCGGATGTGGTCGTGGATGAGGTCGACGAGTGCCGGCCAGACGGCGGCGGGCAGGTCGTGGCCCATTCCGCGCAGGGTGTGCAGGCGGGCGCCCGGAATGGCCCGAGCGGTAGCGGCAGCGCCGGTCGGGGCGACCATCAGGTCGCGATCACCGTGCAGGACCAGCGTCGGCGCGGTGACGGCCCGCAGTTCTCCGGTCCGGTCGCCGGACTTCAGGATCGCGGCGAGCTGACGGCCGACAGCCGCGGCTGGAGCGGGGTCACGATCCCAGGTGATGGCCGCCGCCGTGCGCACGGTGGACTCGTCGAACGGGTATCCGGCCGAGGAGATGTGCCGGTACATGCGCACGGCCCGTTCGATGTGTTCGGTGCGGTCGCGTGCTGGTCGGCTGAACATCAATCGCCAGGTCGACCACGCTGGGCGTCCAACCCTGGCGGCGCCGGTGGTGGACATGATGGAGGTCAGCGTGTCGACGCGGGCGTGATGGCGGGCGGCGACGGTCTGGGCGATCATCCCGCCCATCGACATGCCGACCAGGTGCGCGGACGGCAGCTCGAGCGCGTCGAGCAGGCCGACGGTGTCCGCTGCGAGGTCGGCGAGGATGTACTGGTCGCGATGCCAGCGGCGACGGAGGTAGTCGACCGGGGCCGGTGGTGGGAAACCCGCGTGCGTCGAGCGCCCCGCATCGCGGTTGTCGAATCGAATGACGTGATAGCCGCGCGCCACCAAGAGTTCGCACAATCCATCGGGCCAGTCGTGGAATTGCTGACCCAGCCCGGCGACCAGCATGAGGGGGATGCCGCCGGTACCCAGTTGCTCGTAGGCCAAGCTGATCCCGCGGCCCACTTCGGCGAACCGCTCGGTCATGCCGTCACCTCGGCGGCGCGATCGCGGTCGGGCGCGGTGTGGCGCGGGGAGCGGCGATGCACCACGGCTCGGCCCTTCTTGGCGGGAACCAGTGCGACGCCGCGGAAGTGCACTCGTTCATCCCGCGCGTCGGTCGGTTCCAGGGTGAAGTCGCGCAGTAGGGTGCGCAGGACGACGTTCATCTCCATGGTCGCGAATGCGGCGCCGATGCAGCGGCGGTGGCCGCCGCCGAACGGAATCCAGCTGAACGTGCCCGGCCGGACACCGACGAATCGGTCGGGGTCGAAGCGGCGTGCGTCCGGGAACAGGTCCTCGTTGTCGTGCATCAGCCGGATGCTGACCACGACGTTCTGTCCTTTCGGCAGGGTCCAGCGCCCCAGCTGCATGGAGTCCGCCCGGACGGTGCGTCCCGTGAGGTCGATGACCGGCCGGACGCGCTGCACTTCCAGCAGCGTGGCTTCGCGCAGTTGCGAACCGCCCTCGTCGGTTTCGGCGACCAAGCGTCGCAGCAGGTCCGGATGCCTGCGCAGTCGTTCGATCGTCCACGCCAGGGTAGTCGCTGTGGTCTCATGCCCGGCGGTGAGCAGGGTGAGCAGTTCGTCGGCGATCTCGCCGCGACTCATGGCGGAGCCGTCGTCGTAGCGGGACTGCAGCATCATCGCCAGCACGTCGTCGCGTTCGGCGATGCGCTCGTCGGCGGCGGCGCGGTCGATGAGCCTGCCGACGATCTGGTCGTAGCGGCGGCGGTAGGCCTCGAACCGGGACCAGGGACCGAAGCGGCCCAGCATTCCCTTCGGTACCGGAATCGCGGCCAGCGCCGACCCGATGACAACCAGTTTGGGCAGCAGTTCGCGCAGCTGCTCGAATTCGGCGCCTTCGGCACCGAACACCGCGCGCAGGATCACGTTCAGCGTGATGCGCATCATCGAGTCCATCGTGCCGAATTCGCGCCCCGAGGGCCACGATGCCATCTCGCGGACCGCTTCCTCTTCGGCCAGCGCTTCGTACACGGTGAGTCGTCGACCGTGGAAGGGTGGGGTGAGCAACTTGCGCTGCTTGCGGTGTTCGGCGCCGGTGAGGGCGAACAGCGAGCCCGGGCCGAGGAATTCGCCGAGATTGGTGGCGATGTTGTCGGCGACGTCGGTCCCTGCGGTGAACAACGCCTTGATTTCGGCGGGCTCGGCGAGTACGACCGACCGGCCGAACCTGGGCAGGTGGATGGTGAACGCCGAGCCGTAGCGCTCGTGCATGCGCCGCCATGTCCGGGTGCGCCCGGTCAGTATTTCCAGGCTCTGCACGATCGGTGGTGTGGATGGACCATCGGGCAGTCTCACAGCGGGCATGCGCCCACCTCCCTAGCGTGGTACTCCGGTGTACCAGGGCTACGGTACGCTCACGTACCGACAGTGACAAGGGCCACTATCCCCGAGCGTGCGCCCGTTCCAGGACCGCGGCACATCGGCCGCTTCGAGGGTCGATCCTGCCCCGATGGGCCGCGAAGATCATGAACTCGCCACCGATGCGCCGCCGGTGACGCATAATCGGGTTCGATTGGCACGCAATGACATCGGGGGTCGATGGGGACGCGCAGAGCGGTGCTGCAAGCGGGACTGGTCGTCCCGCTTGCCGCCGCGTGCGCGCCTGACCTGCTGCTGGGCAGCGCGGATGCGGTGCGGGTCGGGGTGTCCTGGAGCGGGGCGGAACTGGCGGCCTTCCACGCCGTGGTGGATGAATTGCACCTCGGCTTCGACGTCGAGGTGATTCCCCTCGGCGACAACACCGACACCGCCTTCACCGCCGGAGGCCGGTCCGCGCCGGACGTGGTGATGCTGCCGCAGGCGGGCCGGGTGCGCGAACTCGCCCAGAAACGCGAACTGCAGCCGATCGCCGAGACGGTGTGGGCCGACGACGTCGGGACACGATACGCCGAGCACTGGCAACACTTGCTGCGCCACGACGGCAAAGCTTTCGGCGCGCCGTTCAAGGCGGCCGACAAGTCACTGGTGTGGTTCGACCGGCAGCAGTTCGCCACCTACCGTCTCGGCGATCCAGCCGCTTGGACCATCTCGGACTGGGTGAACCGGATGGAGGTGCTGGCGCAGTCGCCGATTCGGCTGCTCGCGCTGGCCGCCGCCGACGGATGGGTGCTGACCGACTTCTTCGAAAACGCACTGCTGGCCGAATCCCCCCGGTTCTACGACGAATTGGCGTCGAAAACCGGTCGCGAATGGGATAACCCCGCGGTGCGGGCGGCGCTCGGGCACCTGGGGATGCTGTGGGGACACCGCCATGCCTTTCCCGGCGGTGTCGGTGTCGCGTTGACCAGACAGTTCCCCGACGCCATCCGGGACGTGTTCGAGCACCGCCGCGCCGCGGCGGTCGTCGCGCCGGATTTCGCCGAGCCGATCGTGCGCAGCGGGGTACGGGCGTCCGGACGCAAGGTCCAGGACGTGGTCGGCGTCGCGCCTTTCCCGTCCGTCACGTCCGTGCCGGGGCGGCCGAAGATCGTCGGCGGTGATGTGATGGTGGTGACGCGGGAGGCGAGCGGCCGCGCGCAAGAACTCGTCGCGAAGCTGGCTGGTGCGCATGCGCCGCTGCCGTGGATCGAGCGCTACGGCGGTTTCCTCGCACCGAATCTGCGTACCGTGGCCGACTATTCGCCGCTGCTCGCGCCTTTGGCACGCGAGCTGAACACACGCAGCGCCTTCGACCTGTCCGATCGGATCGGCGCGGTAGGCGGGCGGGAAGGATTGTGGCGGGTGCTGACGGAGTTCCTGATCGCCGTCGCGGACGGCGCCCAGAGCCGGATGGCCGAATCCGTCGATCGCGCGATCGCCGCGCTGGACGCCTTCGAGCGGCGGCGCCGATGACGCTGCCGTCGGACTTCGAAGTCAACGGACTGCGCATCGAGCTGGCCACGCGCCGCATGCGCGGGCCACTGGTACCTGGCGGCAGGCCGCGGCGCTGGATCGGCTGGGCGGCGGGGCTGCCGATGACGGTGCTGACGGTGGCGCTGCTGGTCGTTCCGACCGGCTGGACGGTGTTCATCGCCACGCGAGCGCGTCCGGTCGGTGTGCTCGCGTGCGCGCTCGTCGCGGTGAGTGCGCTGCTGCCCGTGGTGCTTCGCCGCCGGCTGGCCGGGTGGAAGCGAATCCTCATGTGGCTGTTGTCGATTCCAGGGACGGTCGGCGGGGTGTGGCTGCTGGGCGGCACGATGACCACCGAGGGGCGGGACGGTTACCTGCGCACGTTGCTGTGGGTGGCGTTCGGGGTCGTGTTGCTGGGCGTGGCAATGGCGATCGCCTGGTGGGGTCGGGCGGTGCGGTGGCTGTGGTTGCCGCTGATCGTGCCGTTCGGGATCTCGGCGTTCGTGTCGGGTGTGGCGTTCCGCGTGATCTTCGGCCACGGCGGGCGATGGTTGGGGATCGAGGATGTCGGGGCCTACCGGTGGTGGCTTGCGGCGATGCTGGCGTCGGCGTTCCTGTGGACCTGGCTGGGATTTCTCACCGGGCTGTTCCGGGCGGGAATCCACGCGATCGAAGCCGATCCGGCGCGCGCAAGATTCCTGTATGGCGACGACGGCAGGCCGTTGGTGGTGCGGTTGTACGAGTTGCTGCGGCCGGTGGTGCTGATCGTCGGGCTCGGAGTCGGGGTCGCGGCAGCGCGAATTTTCGACGTCGTGCTGATCGGGGTGCCCGGGGCACTGGAGTATCAGGTGGACAGCGCGACCGTGCACTGGTGGCGGCTGGCCGCCGGAGGCGATACCGGCGCCGCGGCGGCCTACGCGCTGCCGCTGGCGGTGCTCGTGGGCTCGGTCGCGTGGCTGCTGCAGATCGATGTACGCAGACAACGGACGAGATGGCCCACGGTGCAGGAGATGTCGACCGCCGGACGGCCCGGCATGGGCCCGGTGCGGGTGGCCGGCATCGCGGTTGTCTCGGTGCTGGCGTTGTTTCCGATCGGCGTGCTCGCCTACACCGGCGTGCACGGGCACGACGGGTTCGGCTTCTCCGCGATCGGCCTGGTATGGAACGACGACGGACTGTGGCGCTCGCTGCTGACCACCGCATGGGTGGCGGGGATCGTCACGGTTGTCGTGGTGACCGCCGCGGCGCCGGTCGCCTATCGGTTGGCCGCGCTGCGTCCGCACGGGCCCGCGGCGCGGCTGGCCGTGGTGGGTCTGGTGGTGCTCGCGGTGATCCCGGCGCAGCTCTATCTCGGGCCGCTCGACGGTTTCATCGAGGCCAACGAGCTGTCCGGGACGCGAATTCCGTTGATCCTGGTGCACGCCGCAGCGGGATTGCCGATCGCGATCCTCGTCCTGCGGGGCGCCTTGCTCGCACCGCCGGGCAGCGCCGCCGCCGATGCTCTGCATGGTCTGGCCAGTTCGGGCACGATCGCGCGGCGGGTGCTCGCTTCGTCGGGACCCGCGCTGGGCGCGGTGGCGGTGCTGGAGTTCGTCCAGGTGTGGAACGACTTCTTCATCGGACTCGTGGTCAGTGGAGCGGGTGCGAGCCCGTGGTCGCTGCTGTTGTGGGGCGAGGCGCGGCAGTTCAACGAGAACGCCGCGCAACTGGCCGCGGGATCGCTGGTATCGGCGGTGTTGCCGGTGGCGCTGGTGTTGGCGACGTGGCGGCGCTGGCTGGTGCCGGGACTGACCGGAGGAGTGCTGCGATGAGGCAGGCCGAGGCGCTGGGATCGTTCGGCATGAGGAAGGAGTCGGCGCGGTGAGCGCTCACGCCGAAGCGATAGGGCAGACCGCGACGCCGAGATCGTCGATCTGGCAAGGGTTTCTGGGCACGGCGTCGGTAGTGGCCTACACGGTGCTGTTCGAGTTGGTGCGCACCCTCGTGGTCAACTCCTTCGGCGAGAACGCCCTGGTCAAGTTTCTCAACGGGACGCTGCGCTGGCTGTCGGTGCTGTTCATCGCGATGGCGGCAGGCTATGCGCTGTACCGGTTCGCCGCCGGGTACGGCGTGAAGGTGCGCACCGCCCGCGAGATGGACCTGATAGCGGGTCTGGTCGAACCGGGTCCCGCGCTGGCCGATCGCGCACCGCGCCGGTATCCGCGGCCACCGTGGCGGGTGTCCGCACTGGACGGAGATCCCATCGCCACGGTGTTGCGGGACCTGCCCGTGCGTGACTTCGAGAGCGTCGCACTGCTGGCCGTGCTCGACGCCATTCGCGAGACCGAGGGCAGGCTGCCGCTGGCCCGCCAACCCTCGGCGCCCACCGCGGCGATGCAGCTGTCGGATCTGCGCCGCCGCGGAATCCTGGCCGAGCACGGCGCACAGCGGTTCCGGGTGCGACAAGTGCCCAAGCTGCCGGACCGAGCGACCGTGACGGCTGGGCCGCGGTGGGCCGCGGCGGTCACCGCCTTGCTGCACCACTACGCCGACCGCGCCGGCCGCTGGGCGATCGCGCTGGAATCGCGGCGCTTCGCCGGGGGAGCTCGCCGGTGGTTCGAAACCGAGGAACGGTACCTGTGTGCGCTGGTGGCGGCGTGCGCGAACTCGGGAATACGTTTCCCCGCCGCCGCGCTCGCGCACCTGGTTCGGCTCGGCGATGCCCTCGACGTGTGGTTCGCGCGAAACGGGTTGGCGGAGCACGAGCGTGGGGTGGCCGCCGATCTGTCCTCGCTTCGCGGCCTCGACGAGCTGAACCGCGATCTCGTCATGCTACGGGCGGATCAGCTCACCCAGCGGCCGCGACGCTACCGTCCGTGGCGGCTGTCGACGAGCCTGGCCGCTCGCTGGGAACATCGCGAGGCGCTGCAGGGGTTCGGCGCGGTACCGCTGGATCTGGACGGCGTGGCCGATCAGTTGGAGACCGCCTGGTGGCTGTTGCCCCGCGACGATGTCTCCGGCGAGGTGTGCACCCTGATCAACCTGGCCGTCGTGCACATCGGGCAGGGACGGCTCGACGCCGCCCGGGATCGTCTCGAGCTGGCCGAATCACTCACCCGCACGGGCCGAGACCCCGACGGACGCGCCCAGACGCACGAGACCATGGGGGTGCTGTGGTGGGCGCGCGGCGAACCCCGCCGCGCCCTGCGCTGCTGGCAACTCGCCCTGACCGCCTTCCGTGTCCTCGACGACGACCCCGGCATCGGCCGCTGCCTGCAACACCTCGGCTCCGCGATCGTCGCCGCCCCCGACCACGCCACCCTGGTGTTGCCCACCGACCCGCCCCTCACCCGCACCGAAGCCCTCCGCCAAGCCAGCGGCTGGCTCGCCGAAGCCCGCCGCCGCCACCCTGCCGCCCGCCACGCCGAACACTATGCGGCGCAAGCACGCTCGGCCCTGCTCGCCGGCCGCGGAGTGCGCGACCAACTCCCACCCAGCCGCCGCACCCCACTGACCCGCATCGACCTGTGGCCTGCTGCACTGGAAGACCGAACCTAGATCCGGTCGGCAGGCCCCTCGTCCCCATGGGCATCGAGCCAGATTGCTCGAGCCACGTGGGCGGCCGATCCGAGGATGTGCAAGACCTGCATGGCTTTTGCCAGCGGGTGCAGGTACGCAGCTGCCGCCGCGTGACCAGCTGCAAGATCTCTCGGCTGCCAGAACATGCCGAGTTCGTCACGGCACTGACGGCTGAATAGCTGAAGCTATTGGGAGACAGGCTCTAGCTTAGCTAGCAGCTGGTATTGATCGATAAAATGGCAATACAGTGTTGCATCGAATGCTATTTCGGCACTTTCGCCTCGTATGGGGATTTGTCGGGACGTAGGCCGCGCCAGCTGGGATGGCGCAGACCCTCCGGGCTTGCTTCGCGATATTCGATGTCGGCGACGAGGACAGGATCTACCCAGTGGGCGGACGCGGCGACGGGGCGGGGCGGCGGTATGTCGAACGGCGTATCCGGTCGCGATAGTTCGGTGAGGCGGGCTTGGAGGGATCGCCGGTCGTGCATGGTCCATCCGGTGCCGACGTTGCCGATGTGGGCCAGCTGGTCTTGGTCGTTGTAGGCGCCCAGGACGAGTGAACCGAACGTCGTGGAGAACCGGCCGGTGCCGGGGAGCCAGCCCCCGACCACGGCCTCGGTGGTCTTGCGCAGCGGCGTTTTGATCCAGAGCGGCGAGCGGCGGCCGGGGTAGTACGCCGAGTCGAGGCGTTTGGCGACGATTCCCTCCAAGCCGTGCTCGCGGGCGACGTCCAGCAGCGTGGCGGGATCGATGTCCGTGTAGTAGGGCGGGGTGCGGGCGAGGGGCCGATCGAGGGCGAGGTCATCCAGACGCGCGCGGCGCTCGGTGTAGGGCAGGTTCATGATGGACTCTCCGTCGACGGCCAGCAAATCGAAGGCCAGATATTGTGCCGGGACGCCGCGCAGCAATTCCGTGCCCGGTGAGACCACGTGCATCCGTCGTTGTAGACGAGTGAACGACGGAGCCCCCGTTGCGGGATCGGGAGCGACGATCTCCCCGTCTAGAAAAAGTTCAGCACGCTCGCCCAGATCCACAAGCACCGCTGTGAGCTCGGGAAACGAGCTACTGAGATCCCGGTTGTTGCGACTGTAGAACCGGCATTCCTCATGCCTGCACCGGGTGATGGCGCGGATACCGTCCCACTTCATCTCCAACGCCCACCGGCCGCGCTCGTGCGGTGGCCGTCCGGAGACGGCCAACATCGGCGCCGGCACTGACAGCACACGCTCAGCATATATTCGGCTTCACTGCGCTTTTCGCGGCGAACGACCGAGTTGTACTGGTATTTTTACGCCCCTCTATGGACTTGGACCCCGCGCAGAGCCGACCCCTGCGACTCCCGGGCAACCGCGCGCCCGAGGCCCGTGGCCTCCACCTCCTCCCTGGGTGACTGGTTCTCCACCGATATTCAGCGCAGGGTGAGTGGGGTCTCGGATTCGACGCGGGTCAGCTTCTGCGGGTTGCGGACGAAGTAGAGGCCGGTGATGCGGTCGTCCTCGGCCCGGAACGCCATGACGCCATCGATCTCGCCGTCCAACCGGAAGACCAGTGCCGGGCTGCCGTTGAGCACGGTCGGGTCGACGGTGATCGTGGCGTCGGTCCTGCCGATGCCGCCGAGGATGTAGCGGACCACGTTCTCGGCGCCGCTGACCGGCCGCAGCGCTGCCCGCTTGACGCCGCCGCCGTCGCTGACCAGGACGACCTCGGGAGCGAGCACGTCCAGCAGGGCCTGCGGGTTGCCGGATTCGAGGGCGCGCTGGAACGACTCCAGGGCAGCCCGGGTCTCGCTCGCCGAGACCACCGACCGGGGTCGGCGGGCATCGACGTGCCCGCGGGCGCGGTGCGCGATCTGACGAACGGCTGCGGGAGTTTTGCCGACGGCGGCGGCGATCTCGTCGTAGCCGATCTCGAAAACCTCGCGCAGCACGAACACGGCGCGTTCGGTCGGTGACAGCGTCTTGGCGAACAGTTCGAGCACGGTGCTCCACCCGCCGCCGCGTTCGACGATGGTGTCCTGGATGGCCTTGCCGTCGACGAACTGGTCGAGGTGGCGGTTTCGAGGGTGACGCCGGTCCGCTCGGGACCTTCATCGCAGAAGAAGGTGTCGTCGGGGTCTGTCGGTTTCGAAGTTGCCTGCACGGATTTTCATGCTCGGCTGCACTCCTATCCGGGTGCGGTGAGACGCGCGCCGGGGAACGAGCTATGGACCGTCGTTGCCATCGCGCAGGGAATGGATCATGCTCCGCAGGATCCGGAACGCTTCTGACTGCTCGGTCTCGGTCATGCCGGCCAGCATTCTGACCTCGACGGACCGGACCGCTACGGTCGCCTTCTCGAGGCTCCGTCGGCCGCGAGGCGTGAGCCGCGTGGGAAGAACCTTCCCCACGGGTGCCTCCGCAGGCCTGGTCACGTAGCCGTCTCGTTCCAGGGCCTGGAGCAGCACGTTCATCGTCTGCCGGGTCACGAACGCGCCCCGCGCGAGCTCGGAGTTCGACAAGCCCGGTCGTTGAGCCAGCAGCTCGAGGCAGGAGTAGTGCGTCACGCTCATCCCGAGCGGCCGCAGCACCTCCTCCATGGCCGCACGGAGGATGCTCGACGCCTCTTTCAGCAGATAGCCCAGTGACGTCTCCAGGTCGACGCCGACACCGTCTTGACTCATGTCAGAATTCTGACATAGATTGGTCCGTGTCAGAAGGCTGACACGAAGAGAAGGAGCATCGTCATGCCCGCCACCGGCCCCGACTTCATCTCGCTTCAAGCGCGCGACCTCGACGCTTCGCAGGCGTTCTACGAGCGGTACCTCGGCCTCGTCCGCTCGCAGACCGGACCTCCGCACGCCATCGTCTTCGAGACGAAGCCGATCGCGTTCGCACTCCGCGACATCGTTCCCGGCACCGATCTCGCCTCCGTTGCTCAGCCCGGGATCGGTGCCGCGATCTGGCTCCACGCCACAGACGTCCAGGCCATTCACGATGCTCTGGTCACCGACGGTCACACCATCGTCTCCGCACCGATCGACGGCCCCTTCGGTCGGACATTCACCTTCGCCGACCCCGACGGCTACCAGGTCACTCTCCATGACCGCGCCTGACAGGCCGAACGCCACCGTACGATCACCGGCCCCCGCAGGCCGCGGTTGCGCCTGAGACTCGAGAATCCGGGCGACGTTACCCGCGCCGGGCGCTTGCGGTGGCCGATGTAGCCGCGCCGAAAACGGGTCGACTGGCCCGCGCCGATCTAGGCAGAGGTGATCGGGTCCAAATCGGCTGAGGGCTGGGATGATCCCGCATCGAGTTCCGGGGGGTCCTGCTCGGTGTGTGCCGCGAGGCGCCGGTCGATGACCGAGAGGGCGAACGCGCCCCAGCGGATGTTCTCCTGTTCGAAGGAGATTCCGCGCAGCAGCGTGAGATACGGGCCGATTCGTTCAGCCTCGGTCAAGTACGCCTGTTCGCTGCGGCCGTCCAGCAGCCGCGACCGCAGACGTTCGTAGCGGGCCAGTTTCGCCTTCGACCATTCCATTCGCTCGGCGACGGTGGCGCGGACGGCGGGAGCGTCCTCGATGTCCATGCCCTGCACTTTGACCAGCATCTCGTCGCGGATGGCGGTGGGTTTGGCGGGCTCGACGATGAATTCGTGCAGCGCCGCCCGCCCGGCGGGGGTGATGGCGTGCAGGCGCTTGTTGGGTCGGCGCTCTTGCTGCACGACCCGGGTCTCGATGAGTCCCTCGGTGGCCATGCGGTCGAGCTCCTTGTACAGCTGCTGTGGCGTGGCCATCCAGAAATTGGCCACCGAGGCGTCGAAGCCCTTGGCCAGGTCGTATCCGGACGCCTCGCCTTCCAATAGTGCGGCCAGCACCGCATTACGTAGCGCCATGTGTCCAGGCTACCACATGGCTATTCAAATTTTTGTCCTCTATGGTCTGGACAGCAGAGCATCTGCGTGGATAGTGTTCCGGTGCAATATGCAAAAAATTGACTATGAGAGGCTGGGTATGCACCCCTTCCGTGAAGCCGTCGAGGCGCGCGACGAGGCCGCCATCGAGGCGCTGCTAGCCGACGATGTGGTGTTCACCAGCCCGGTGGCGTTCCAGCCGTACCCGGGCAAGGTGATCACCGCGGCCATCCTGCGCGCGGTGATCAGAGTCTTCGAGGACTTCCGCTATGTGCGGGAGATCGCGGACGCGGGCGGTCGCGATCACGCATTCGTCTTCGAGGCCACCGTCGACGGCAAGCAGCTCACCGGGTGCGATTTCCTGCACTTCGACGAGGACGGCAAAATCGATGACTTCATGGTGATGGTGCGCCCGCTCTCGGGGGCGCAGGCGCTGGCCGCCCGCATGGGTGAGCAGTTCGAACGCATCAAGGCCGAGGCCACCGCACAACTCGAGCGCGAGGCGTCCGGGGCATGAGTGACTACGACGCCATCGTCATCGGGGCGGGCAATGCCGGACTCACCGCCGCCGCCACCTTGCAGCGTGCCGGTGCACGGACACTGCTGCTCGAGCGGCACAACATTCCCGGTGGTTGCGGAACCTCCTTCCGTAGAGGCCGTTTCGAGTTCGAGGTAGCCCTGCACCAGCTGTCCGGCGTTGGTGTGCAGGGACAGCCGATCTCACTGCGCGAGGGCTTGTTCACCCAGCTCGGCATCGCCGACAAGCTCGAGTTCGTGCAAGAGCACGACCTCTACCGCGCGGTGATCCCCGGACAGCTGGACCTGACGCTGCCCGCCGATTGGGACGCGGCCATCGACGCCATCGAGGCGGAGTTCCCCGGCAACCGCGATCGTGCGGCGAAGTTCTTCGAACTGCTGAAGCAGGTGACGTTCTGGCAGATCGCCGCCATGCGGGGGATGCCGGTCGATCAGATCGACCCCGTGCTGTTCACCTACGGTCTGCGGCCGCTGAAGGACGTTCTCGACGAGTACTTCGACGACGAGCGGATCACGATCGCCCTCGGCATGTACTGGACCTATCTCGGTCAGCCGCCGTCGAAACTGCGGTTCCAGGACCTGGCGCTGACCTTGTTCGCCTACTTCGAGTTCAAGCCCTGGCATGTGCGCGGCGGTTCACAGGCGATGTCCACCGCGATCCTCGACGCGTTCCTCGCCGCCGGGGGCGAGGTGCGGTTCAACACCGGTGTCGATACCATCCTCACCGAGAGCGGCCGCGTCCTGGGAGTTCGGCTCGAGGACGGTTCGGAAGTGACCGCGGCCGACGTGGTGTCCAACGCTTCGCTGCCAACGACTTACGGCATGCTCGAGGGTATCGACGTGCCGACCGCGGTGCGCGACGACCTGGCCACCAGGCGCATCGGCGTCTCGGGGTTCGTGCTGCATATGGGATTGGACGCCACACCCGCCGAACTCGGGTTCACCACCAGCACTACCTTCGTGAACATCGACGCCGACGACGACCGCACCTACGACTCCTGGCGATCGTTCGAACCCGCACGCGGCATCTGCGTGAGCTCCTATGACGTCGCACCCATCGGTTTCGCGCCCACCGGCGCCACGCATGTCAGCCTGATGACACTGCAATACGCCGACATATGGCGCAACGTGGCCCCGTCGGAGTACGCGCGCACCAAGTTCGCGTACGCCGAAACGCTGCTGGACCTATGCGAGACCATCACCCCCGGTATCCGTGACGCCATCGAGGAAGTCGACGTCGCAACGCCTTTGACGATGATGCGCTACCTCGGTCATCCGGGCGGCGCCATCTACGGATACGACCAGGACGCCACCGAGGGCTGGCTGTTCCGCAACAGCGAGCGCCGAACGCACGTCCCGGGACTACATCTGGCCGGTTCCTGGTCAGGCATCGGCGGATTCCAACCCACCCTCGAAGCGGGCGCCCGCGTCGCCCGCCGTCTGCTGCGCACCAAGGCCGCCTGAACGGAGCACATCATGAAACACCCCCTCGCGGATCAGTTCGACGGCGCGGCGCAGATTCTCGCCGAGATCGACTCCCGCATCCCCGACACCCGCGACTACCGCGCCGAAACGCGCGCCACCGTGGACACCTACCACCCCAAGCGGCTCCAGCTGGTCGTCGCCGAGATCATCGACGAGACCGCGACCACCAAGACCTTCCGGCTCGCGGGCCGTGACCAGGTCGAGCTGCCACCGTTCCTGGCCGGTCAATACGTCAATGTTTTCATCGACGGCACCAGCCGCCCCTACGCCATCTCCTCGACCCCCACCCAGCTCGACCGATACGACCTCACCGTCCGCCGTGTCCCCGGCGGGCGCGTCAGCAACCTGCTCATCGACAGCGCCCAGATCGGGCAGGTCCTCCCCACTACCGGGCCGATGGGCACCTTCCACCACAACCCGCTCTTCCACGGCGACGACGTGGTGTTCCTGGCCGGCGGCTCCGGCGTCGTCCCGGCGATGAGCATGATCCGCGAGATCGTCGACCGCGATCCGGACCGGACCTTCCACCTGATCTACGGCTCCCGCTACGCCTCGGACGTGATCTTCCGCGCCGAGCTGGACGAACTCGCCGCCCAGCACCCCGGTATCACGGTGGACCACGTCATCGCCGAACCCGACGCCGACTGGACCGGAGCCACCGGGTTCCTTACCGCTGGCACCATCAAAGCCCTCGTGGGCGACTTGGACGGCCGCATGGTGTACGTGTGCGGGCCGCAAGCCCTCTACCCATACGCTCTCGAGCAGCTCACCGTACTCGGACACCCACGCAAGCGGATTCGCTTCGAAGCCAACGGCGCACCGAGTGACCCCACCGCCCAACCACACTGGCCTACCGGCGTCGACCCGACCGATGAAGTCACCGTCACCGTCGGCGACACCTCCTTCCGCACCCCGCGCAATCGACCGCTGCTGGACGCTCTGGAGGACAACGGTATTCGCCCCGAAGCCGCGTGCCGCTCCGGCGAATGCAGTCTCTGCCGAGTGCGGATCGTCAAGGGCGAGGTCCACACCGCCGAGGAGGCGAAACTGCGCCTGTCCGACAACCGATTCGGCTACACCCACTCCTGCGTGGCCTACCCGATCGGCGACGTGGAGCTCGACTTGTGAGCCACTACCGCGGCAACGTCCGCGATCTGGAATTCAACCTGTTCGAGGTCGTCGGTCTCGACGCCGTACTCGGACTCCGACGACCTTTTCGACAACATCGCACACCTGGTTCTGGCCCGCCCCGAAGGTGCCGGTCCCGGGACCAAGGGGCTGGCGCTGTTCTTCGTGCCGAAGTTCCACTTCGACGCCGAGACCGGTGAACTGGGCGAGCGCAACGGCGTCTTCGTCACCAATTGGCCGCCGCGTTGACCGGGCATCTGATGGGCGCACGGCACGAGCCGACGGAGCTGTACAAAGTCGGCCTGGGCTCGGTGCGCTTCCTGCTCGCGGTCGGCGACCTGCTCATCGGCTGGCAACTGCTGCGACAAGCCGACATAGCCGCGACAGCCCTCGCTGAGGGAGCCGCCGGTTCCGGCGAAGCGTTCTATCAGGGCAAGGTCACGGTCGCACGGTTCTTCGCCCGTAACCTGCTTCCACGGCTGACCTCGGTTCGCGCCGTGCTGTCGAACCTCGACAACGACATCATGACGCTCGACGAGTCCGCCTTTGATGTGGTGAACGTCCCTCACTGCTGGGAGGCGAGCGCCGCGGTGATGGTCCTGGCTGCCGCTGGGAATCCATTCGGATTGGGGCCGGTGAAGTTCAGGCGCAAGAAAGGGCCCGAAGGCTCGGCCGGGAACCACTCGTGACCGGATGCGACGTACACGTCTTCGGTCTCGCAGTCGCGGACGAGCCGGTCGGTGTTCGTGCCTTCGGGCAGCCGTGCCCAGAGATGGAGTCCACCTCGAGGGACGTGGTCGACATGGAGCCGAGGGGCGTGCTCGCGCAGACTGTCGACGAGCAGGTCCCTACGTTCCCGGAGTTGGACCCGTAGCCGGCGCAAATGGGTCTTCCAGCCGGGATCGGTGACGACCTCGAGAGCCGCTTGTTGGAGGAGCCCGCTCACGTACATGGACTCCGCGGATCGGTCTGCGAGGAATCGATCGCGGACTGGCCCGCGGGCAATGAGCGCACCGATCCGGATCGCGGGTGACATGCTCTTGGTGAGCGAACGGAGGTAGACGACGTGGCCCGCGGTGTCTCGGGCTGCGACCGGCCATGGATCTGTGTCGATCCCGAAGTCGTGTGCCCAGTCGTCCTCGACGAGGAACGCGCCGTGCGCACGGACCAGGTCCAGGACAGCCTCGGCACGGGCTGGCGACCACTGGGCCCCGGTAGGGTTCGCGTAGTTCGGTTGGACGTACAGGGCTCTCGCCCGAGTCTCGCGGAAGGACCGGTCCAGTTCGTCCGGGTCCGGCCCGTCAGCGTCGCTCGGTACGGGGACCAGACGCGCACCCGCCTGATGCGCGGCGAGAATCGCGCCCCAGTACGTCGGTGACTCGATCAGCAGCGGCTGTCCCGGGGCGACCAGGGCGCGGAATATCGAGGTGAGCCCACTCTGGCTGCCCGGGACGATGACGACATCGTTGGCCGTGGGCGCGGCAAACCCGGCGGGCGTCAGGCCGGCCAACTCGGTCGCGAACCAGCTCCGGAGATCCTGCAGCCCAGCAGGGGCCGGGCGTGACGTCGCCGACGCGCCTCTCGCTGCGCGGATAAGGGCCGCGCGGACCAGCCGCCCAGGCAGCAACTCGGCCTCCGGATAGCCGGAGTGGAGCTCCTGGGCACCCGGCGCAGCGGTGCGCAGGGCGCCTGCCACACTCGGCAGGGTGCTGCGGAGGGAGCCCAATGCAGCTGTCTGCCACCCGTAGTCATGCGGGCGGGTTGAACGCGGAGTCCGGACGAAGTTGCCGACGCCCGGGCGGCACTCGATGAGGCCTTCTGCGGCGAGTGACCGAATGGCCTTCTGCACTGTGACCGGACTGGCTGCGTACTCGGTCACCAACTGTCGTGTGGACGGAAGTCGCGCACCCGGGGAGGCCGTCACGATCCAGGCGCGAATACCGTCAGCCAAGCGCCTACTGCTATCGTTGAACATGTCAGTTCAGAGTAGCGCTACTGTCAAGTTCGGAACTCCGCTACCGGCCAGGTCGGCCGGCTTGACCTGGGGGCTTGTGGGTGTCGCGGCCTTCTCGTTCACGATGCCACTCACCCGCGTCGCAGTCGACGGGCTCTCACCCCTGTTCGTCGGGTCCGGTCGTGCAGTGGTCGCAGCTGTGCTGGCGGGGGTGACTCTGGCGGTCACGCGGCAGACAGTCCCGGGGGGCAAGCAGTGGCTGCGGATCGCTGTCGTGGCGGCGGGGGTCGTCGTCGGCTTCCCGGTCCTCACGTCGTATGCCCTCAGCGTGACACCAGCCAGCCACGGTGCCATCGTCGTCGGCCTGCTGCCCGCAGCAACTGCGGTGACGGCCGTGCTGCGCACCGGTGAGCAGCCGGAACGCACGTTCTGGCTCTTCTCACTCGCGGGTGCAATCTCCGCCGTGGTGTTCGCCCTCCTGCAGAGCGGCGGCATCGGCCGGATCCACTGGGCCGACCTGCTGCTTTTCGGTGCTGTGCTGGCGGCCGCGGTGGGGTATTCCGAAGGTGCCCTACTCGCGCGGGAGATCGGGTCCTGGCAGACCGTGTCGTGGGCACTGGTCCTCTCCTCGCCGCTGATGCTCACACTGACCGGCATCGCGTTCGGGCGTCGGACACCGTCGGGGACGGCTGTCGAATGGGCTTGCTTCGCATACCTGTCGGCCGTCAGCATGTACCTCGGCTTCTTCGCCTGGTACCGAGGGCTCGCTATCGGCCCGATGTCCCGGGTCAGTCAGGCACAACTCGTACAGCCCGTCATGAGCATCTGCTGGGCGGCCCTGCTGCTCGGCGAATACATCGGCTGGCTCACATTCGTGGGCGGGCTCGTGGTCATCGCATGCGCGGGTGGTGCGGTTCGAAATCGGCTCGGCGGTGCCGACACCGCCCCGAAGGGGTGACCATGTGGATACCACGCCGCAACGTGATGGACAGCCTCAGTCGATAGTGAAGACGAACGAATACCAGTCTCCGGACAGCTTTTCGAACCGTCGGGCGCCACTCTCTGCCGGCTCGGCGCCAGGAGAGTAGACCCAGCCCCGGACAGTGGAGCCCACGAACCCGTCGGCGTCGTAGAAGTAGACACGCCCATCGGGCCGGCGCTGAGCCGAACTGATCTCGAGCCCGCCGAGACTCAGGTCTTGGCGGGTATTCGGCCCATCCTCGCGCAGCATCTCGACCGCGACTTCTTCCATTTCCGGACGTGCGGAGTCGAAGCTTCCGGGCTGAAAGGCCAACCCGGCCACCAACCCCGCGAGCACGACCACCGGCACCGCGGCAACCTTCCAGGACCACCTGCGCTGGCGCCCGAGCAGATACAGCGACTTGATCGCCCACACCAGCAGGGAAACACCCAGTAGAATCCCGCCGGCCACCAGGCCGACGAGCTGATCCGGGCCGGTCGAGTTCCCAACGAACGGAGCCCAATCGAGGTGGGCGCACAAGAGAACCACAACACCGAGGACTGTGCCCGTCACAACCGCGGCGCCCGGCGCGGTGGCGGCGTCCTGTCCGCCCTCGGCCTGCTCCGCACGCACACCTGATGTTTCGATCGGGGCCTCCTCATCTCGACGACCGTGACCCAACGCCCGGTCCGCGCTCGGCGCTGCCCTCAACCGAACTTTACGACGGTTGGCCCACTGACAACGCGAAAGCACCGCCACACATCACTCCGTCGGCCGAGCCGGCGCACCACCCGTTGCCACGGGCGACGGGATTCAAATCGTCCGGATGGATATTCCGGCAGCAGTTCCAGGGTTGTCGCGGCGGGCGGCGCGTCTGGAGCCGGCCAGTAGCAGGCCGGCGGCGATCAGTGATGCCGCGGTGGTCCAGCCACAGCACCATCAGGCCGATCAGGAGGAACGGCACGCCGAAGCTGAACACGAGCAGCCCATCCTGCCGCTACTCGTACACCGGTGCGAGAAGCGGCAGGATGCGGCGCGATCGACTCAGAATGCGTTGGGTGGCTCGCCGAACCAGTAGGAGAGCGCTTCCCGGAGCGTGGCTGCTGCGGTCTCGGCGGCCTCGTCGATGGTTGCGGCCCAGGTGATATGGGCATCCGGGCGGATCAGCAGGGCGTCGGCCGGCCGCTCCCCGGTCTTGGCCGTGCGGATGTCGATACGATTACCCCACTCTCGGGCGATCTCGCGGAACTCCGGGCGGTCGGCGAGATCGAGAAGAACGGGCCGCGCGGTGTGCATGAGCTCTGCCACGCTCGTGGTGCCCTCGTCGGTGTGCAGGGCGAGATCCGGCGCGAAGGTACCCACCAAGACGTGGTGGTCGGTACCCGGCATCGGATAGCGGATATCGGAGTGGCCGACCAGCGCTCCCATCCGGCGCAATGCCGGCTCGTCGATGATCAGCTCCTGGAAGACCTGCCGAAGTGCTTCGGCAGCCGGGTCGTGTCCGCGGCGTAGCGCCACCTGAGCCCGGGTCTGGAGCCGCGCCCGCGCACCGGCGTAATGGCGTTCGTCGTGATAGGTGTCCACCAGGCCCGCGGGCGCCCAGCCGTGGATGTCGGCACCCAGCTTCCAGGCCAGGTTGACCGTGTCGAGCAGGCCGACATTGATCGCCGTGCCGGTGGCAGGGAACAGGTGGGCTGCATCGCCGGCCACCAGAATCCGTCCGCTCCGATACTGTTCGGCCTGACGATCCTTGAACGTATAGCGCGACAACCGAATCGGATCTCCCAAGGGGAGATGCACGCCGAGCACGCGGCGCGCACTGTCGGCGAGCTCGGTCAGGGTCAGCGGCTCGTCATCGTCGTAGTCGGCGGTCTCGCTCTCGGTGGTTTGCAGAGACAGCACTCCGGAGCCGACCGCGAACGCGAACACACCGTTGTCCGTGCGTGTGAAACCCGCACGGACCCTGCCCAGTTCGGGCAAAACGATATCGCCATTGTCGAGCACGGTCAGCGAATCGGGCACGGTGACCTGGGCAAACCGATTGACTTCTGGGTATGTGATGCCGGAGAACTCGATTCCGGCCATATCGCGGATCCGGCTGCGCCCGCCATCGCAACCCACCAGATACCGGGCGGTCACCTGGTACAGCCCGTCCGGCCCCCGCACATCCACGGTCACCCCGGCATCGTCCTGACTCACCCCCGTTACCTCGTGCCCGCGGCGGATCTCGGCGCCGAGTTCGCGGGCCCGGTCGTCCAGTAGTCGCTCGATGTGCTGCTGCGGGATCGCCAGCGCCTGCATCGGAGGGTCGGCCAGATCCGTGAAATCGAGATACGTATCACCGAACGGGAACCGGGGCGGCGGGTGAGGCTGGTAGCTTGCCGCCTCGAATCGGTCCAGCAAGCCTCGGTAGTGCAGCAGGCCGAGGATCTGTCCGCCGATACCGCTGGCCCTCGGCATGAGCCGGGGCTCCGGATGCCGCTCCAGTACCAAGGGGCGCACTCCGGCAAGACGCAGTTCGGTTGCCAGCATCAGGCCCGTCGGGCCCGCGCCCACAATGATTACGTCGGTCTCTAGCACTAGCCACTCCCATTTCGCCGGTTCACCCTAGGCCAGCGATTCTGCGGCATCCCCGGGGTCTTGCCGCAAGCCCCCTGGTGGACTATATGTTGAGAGTGGGAAAGGGGGGTGGGTCCCTTTATCCCGTTTTCGTGCGCTGTTTCCTCAGTCCGGACGGACGGTCCCGCGAAGACTGGTGACGTAGCGGTATTGGAATCGTGCAGTATTCGGTCCTGGCTCGGTGCAAGAGGGCTCGCCGGTGTCGTCACCGGAGTGGCCACGTGAACTCCGAGTGGGCAGGCCTGGCGGCGGCCGGGGCACCGACGCCGACGCACTGGTCTGATTCGGTGCGCGCACTACGGTGCCTGGAAGCCGCCGATCTTCTGCTCGAGCAGTTCGGCCAGCCGCAGCGGGGTGCGGTCCTCGAACATCGGACCGATGAGCTGCACTCCCATCGGCAGGCCCTCGGGGGAGCGGCCCGCCGGTATGGCGGTGGCGGGCAGGCCGGGCATGGTCGCCAGACCGGCCCAGACGAGCTGGTCGAAGTACGGGTACGCGACACCGTCGATGTCGATCCGGCGTTCCAGCAGATCAGGGTTGTGGTCGTGCGGGAACGCGGGAGTCGGCGTGATCGGACACACCACGGCATCGAACTCCGCGAACAGCTGCCGCCAGCCGTGGCGGTGCAGCTCGCGACGGTTGTGCGCCGCCAGCCGGTCGCGGTGACTGAACACCATCGCGCGCAACCGGGCCGCGTCCAAACTCTGGTCGTCGGCGCTCAGTTCGGCTGCGCGGCTGCGCAGCTGCTCGTCCTCGTCGACGGGAAAGTATGCGACGGAGCCCGAAAACAGCAACTGCATGTAGAGCGTCGCGGCTTCGGTCACATCGGGCAGCAGCGGACTGTGCCGTTCGACGCGGGCGCCGCCGTCGGCGAGCGCGTCGGCCACCCGGTTCACCCCCGCCCGCACAGCGGACCCGGTCGGAATGAGCGGATGCTCGTCGAGAACCAGGACTCGGAAGTCGCAGAGCCGTTCGTGGCGGGCGGGCGGCAGAGCCAGATCGAACGCGACGCCGAGTGTCAGTGGGTCCGGTCCGGCCATGACGTCGAGTAGGAGCGTGAGGTCGCGGGCGGTGCGCGCCATCGGACCGACGACAGCGAGGTCGAGGTCGAGCGGCAATGCGGGCGCGGACGGCGGGACCATTCCGCGTGGCGCCGCCAGCCCGAGTGTCGGCTTGTGCGCGTAGACACCGCAGAAATGCGCAGGGGTGCGCAGCGAACCGGCCATGTCGGAGCCGATGGACAGCGCGCCGAATCCAGACGCGAGGGCCGCCGCCGATCCGCCGGAGGAACCACCCGACGTGCGACCGTGATCCCACGGATTGTTGGTGGTGCCGTAGATCTCGTTGAAGCTCTGTATATCTTGCAGCCCGAGCGGCACATTGGTCTTACCGAGCACAACGGCGCCCGCGGCCTCGAGCCGCGATACCTGTAGCGCGTCCTCGGCCGGCATATAGTTCCGGTGCATCGGCATGCCCCAGGTCGTGGGCAGCCCGGCGATGTTGTAGCACTCTTTGACCGTCACCGGTATGCCGAGCAGTGGCCGGTCCTCGCCGCGGGCGCGCCCCTGGTCGGCACGGTGTGCGGCGGCCCGCGCGCGGTCGAAGGTCCGCACACAGATCGCGTTGATCAACTTGTCGTCCCGCTCGATACGGGCGATCGCTTCGTCGGTCAGTTCGACCGAGGTTACGTCACCGGCACGCAATGCGGCCGCGAGCTCTTCGGCCGACCGAAAATTCCACTCCATGAATTCGACGGTATCGGTCTGCCGCAGCGGACATAAAATGCCGCTTCGCGCAAACGGGAAAGTCGAACGGGTTACCTTCAGCTCAAATTAACGCACTCGTCCTGTCATATCCGAGGTCATGGCGTCGGCAGAGCCGGCTCGATTGGCGCAGGCCATGAAATGGCGTTTCGCACAAGGGGATAGATGTCACAATGGCTACCGTGTTCCCCTCCGGCCGCAGACTTTTCGACCGGCCGCTGGTCATGGCGACGTGCGGCGAGATCGGTGCCGGCCCGGAAAATCAGGAGACGTGCCCACGAGGCAGGTGGATCCCGTGCACGGCCGGAAATGCAATTCATCCCCAAGAAACCTCTATCGCAGCAATGTGCAGTGTTGCATTTAAATGCGATTCATCCTAGTTGCGACCTCACAACCCGAGTTTGGTGACCGCGTTGTCTTCCAAGGGGTTTGCCGTGCGGATGTAGCCGTGGACGGTGCGCGGGTTGGACCATCGGCCCTGGCGCATGATCTCGCGGTCACTGGCGCCGCCGAGTGCGGCCTGCGTGGCGAATCCGGCGCGCAGTGAGTGGCCGGCGAAGAGGGCGGGGTCGAGGCCTGCCCGGGCGGCATAGCGCTTGACCAGTTCGGCGACGGCGCGACCGGACATGGCGTGGTCGGCGATGGCTCCGTGCCGCGTGATGGCCGGGAAGAGGGGAAGGTCCGGGTCGATGCGGGTGCCGGTGAAGCCGTGGCAGCGGTGGATGTCGGGAGAACCGGCGGGCAGCTCGGACAGCCAGCCGCGGACACCGGAAGTTCCTGCGGTGGCATGTACTTCGCGCAGACGCAACCAGTCGGCGAAAGCGCAGACCGGGCAGGTGGCGGGGCGGCGGCCGCGCGGGAGGGCAACCCGCTGTTCCGCCGCGCCGGTGGGGTCGGTCTTCGTGGCGGGCAGCCGGATCAGCAGGATCGGTTCGCCGGTGCTGTGGTCGGTGCTCACCTCGACATCGCCGATGCGCAGTCCGGCGAGTTCGCTGCGGCGCAAGGCTCCGGCGAAACCGACGAGCAGTGCGAGCGCGTCCCGGCGGCGCGCGGGCTCGGTGGGCCAGCCCGGTTCGGGAAGCCCGCCCAGCAGTTGGTCGAGAGTGTGCAGCAGCACCGGACGTTTGCGCTGAGGCTGCGCGCGACGGGTGCGGCGGATACCGCGCAGGGTCAGCCGCACCACATCCGACCGCGTCGGCGACGGCAGTCCGTTCGCCGCGTGCACCGCGGCGATAGCCGCCGACTTCCGTTCCAATGTCGCCGGACTGAACGCCCATCCGCCCGTATCGCGACGCGCGTCGGCGGCCGCCGCCAAGTAGACGGCGACGTCGAGCGCATCAGCGGGCAGAGCCTGTCTGCCTTCGGCTGCACACCAAGCCGCCCAGGCAACCCAGTCGGCGCGATAGGCGCGCACCGTGTTCGCCGACTGGGAGGCTTCGAGATACCGGCCCAGCGAACCGGCCTGATCGTCGTCGAAGCGATCCCGCACCAGGCGCAGCGCAGCGGCGTCGACCAATACACTGCGGACGCCACGACGCAGCTCCGTGCGCACCGACTCGGGGACCGCGACGACGGTGGATCGATCGTCCATGTCTCGGCTCCCGCATTCACGTCGGCGACTGGCTGCTCGCACCAAGGATTTCGGCGCGAGACTTCACCCTACGGCACGCCCAACGGGGACTTCGACACCTGAGCGCCGAGTTCGCCGGCCGGGTTCGACGACGGCTCGTCATGGGTGCTGCGCTCGCCGAGTAGGCGAATTCCATAGCGTCACAGTGACACTTCTTCGGTCACTCCGGTCAAGGAACTCGCAGGAGGCGGTCTGGAGGATGTGTCCTATGTCGGCGAACATCCTGGGAGAGGCCGAAATTGACTCAGGAGCTCGCCGGTTGGCGTGGACTGTTGGATATGGCGATGCCGTTTCGAACGACTCACGCAGGTAGGGGGATTCGGCGAGGTCGGCCCAGAAGTCCTGCCCATAGCGGCGCGGGTAGGCCGCTCGGCCGGTCGCAATGCTGTAGGCGAGTTCGACAAAGGCCAGTTCGGCGCGGCCGGCAGCGGAATCCAGATGCAGGAGCATGTTGGTGAAGCCATTGCCGGCATCGGCGCATAGGTTCGCTCCGAACTCGGTGGTCCGGTAGCCGGTGGATGTCGGTTCGACGACCCCGAGGGTTGTGAGGTGGTCAAGCAATATGCCGAGCGTGACCGGTGAAACATTGAGCTCGGCCGCGAGTTGATCAGCGGCGGCGCCGTCACCGAGGAGCCGATCCGGCAGGCCCAGGGTCACCGCGACCCGCAGGGTCATCAGCGTCGCCAGACCAGCCATCCGACGGAGCGCGTCCGTCTCATTATCGTTGTATCCCACGGAGATTCACTGTGGCAGGCCTGTCGAACGAGAAGCTGTCCTGCCCAGGAAACTTTGCGGCGCTGATGGGTCGTGACCTGATCGAGAATCCGTCGTAACCGGAGCATAGGGCGTCGTGGAGCGAAGCATTGTGCCGTACGAACGCACCCCGTCGCGTCGAAGAGTGTGACGCGAACCACATCTGCGGCTGTCACGTTGCGCGTAGCTGCCCTGTCTCATGACCGACCACGAAGAACGAGACCTTCGGAGTGAACGATGAACGCCCCCACCCACCAGATCGTCATTCTCGGCGCGGGTTACACCGGCATGCTGGCCGCCGTCCGGCTGGCGCGCCGCACCCGTAAGCAGGCGGTACGGATTACCCTGGTGAACCCGTCGGCCCGGTTCACCGAGCGGCTGCGCATGCACCAGATCGCTGCGGGCCAGGAGTTGGCCGATCACCGCATTCCGGAACTGCTGGACGGCTCGGGCGTAGTCTTTCACCAGGCTGCTGCCACCGCCATCGACACCACCGCCCGCATGGTGGCCCTCGACGACGGCACGGCGCTCAGCTATGACAATCTGATCTACGCGCTCGGCAGCAGCACCGACACTTCCCTGGTCCCCGGGGTCGACGAGCACGCGTGGACCCTCAACGATCCCCGTCTGGCACATCGATTCTCGCTGCGGCTGGGGGAGGTGTCCGATCGAGAAGGCAGCGTGACAGTCTGCGGCGGCGGCCTCACCGGCATCGAAGCCGCGACCGAGATCGCCGAAGCCCACCCGCGGCTCACCGTCACCCTGATCAGCGCCACCGAGCCCGGCTGGATGATGGGCGAGAAGGCCCGCGCCCATCTCAACCGTGCCATGGGACCGGCTCGGGGTGGTGCGCATGGTCGGTGTGAAGGTCACCAAGGTGCTGACCGACGCGGCGTGCCTGGACACCGGTGAACTCGTCGCCTCGGACCTGACGCTGTGGACCACCGGAGTGAAGGTGTCACCGCTGGCCGCCGAGGCAGGCATCGCCGTCGACGAGCGCGGTCTGATCATCACCGATGCCACCCTGCGGTCGGTGTCCCACCCGGAGATCCACGGCATCGGTGATGCCGCCGCGGTGCGCATGGCTTGGGGCCAGATCCACGGCACCTGCCAGAGCGGTCTGCCCACCGCGGCCTACACCGCCGACACCGTGGCCCGTCTGCTGCGTGGCAAGACCGTCGCACCCTTCCGGTTCGGCTACTACCACCAGCCGGTCAGCCTGGGGCGCAAAGACGCGGTCATCCAGTTCACCAACGCCGACGACACCCCGAAACGGTGGTACCTGAAGGGTAGTGCCGCCGTCATGTACAAGGAGAGCGTCAGCAGCAGCCCGGTGCCGATGTTCAAGATGAGTAAGCACATGACCGTTCAGGTGCGGCCGACGAAAGGCGGCCGCGCCACCCGCACGACCGCGTGACCTGCCCACCGGGATACCACCGAGGTATCCCGGTGAACTGCGGTAATAGGTCACCGGACCGGAAAGATGAGCAATCGATGCAGGACCGTATGTACAAGACCGATTCACCGATAGCACACCGCGAACCGACAGCGCCCACGCCGGCGCCGTTCGATCCGTTCGTCGAACATCGCCGCCTGCTGTTCAGCACCGCATACCAGTTGCTCGGCAGCGTCGCCGACGCCGAGGACATCCTGCAGGACGCCTGGCTCAAATGGCATGCCGCGGACCGGGATTCGATCGACCATCCCAAGGCGTACCTGGTCCGCACCGTCACCAATCTCGCACTCAACCGTCTTACCTCTGCCAGGGCCGCACGCGAGACCTATGTCGGCCCGTGGCTTCCCGAACCTCTGATCATCACTACGACCGATGCCGCCGAGGAGACCGAAATGGCCGTCACCGTGTCAACCGCGATGCTGGTCATCCTGGAAACCCTGAAACCGGTGGAACGTGCGGTTTTCGTGCTGCGCGAGGTATTCGGTTTCACACACGCCGAGATCGCCGGATTCCTCGATCGACCCGAGGCCACAATCCGCCAGATCTCCCACCGTGCTCGTTCCCATGTCCAGTCCCGTCGGCCCCGTTTCGAAACCGACAGCGCCGCCCGCACCGAGATCACCGGCAAGTTCCTGGCCGCATGCCGCGGCGGCGATGTGAACGCCCTGATGGAACTGCTCGCACCCGAGGTCACGCTGTGGAATGACGGCGGAGGCAAGATCACCGCGGCGCGTCGGCCGCTGCACGGCCCCGATCATGTGGCCCGCTGGCTACTGGGCGTGCTGGCCAAGCCGATGCTCACAGGCATCCAGCTCGAGACGGCCGTCGTCAATGGCGAACTCGGTGTGATCGGTGTGCTGGGGGGCAACCCGGTCGGCGCGATCACCTACGACGTCGTCGACGACCGCATCGAGAACCTGCGCTTCCAGGTCAACCCGGATAAGCTGCGCGGGCTATCGGCGTCATGAACGCACGTGCAGACAGTCGAACTCGGCGAATCGCCCCACCAATAACGGTCCCGACGAGAATTCTCCCGCACCGGAATCACACCCGTGGCCGGCCACGCGTCGCGCGATGGCACTGGTGTGGTCGATTCCATGTGTCGGCGGTCTGCCACATTCCATGGTTAACATCGGTCCATGCTCGTCGGTACGCATGAGGTCGAGGTGTTCGAGAACGCCAGGGCGCGTCTGGAAGCGATCGCGTATCGCCTGTTGGGTTCGGCCAGCGACGCCGAGGACACGGTGCAGGAGACATTCCTGCGCTGGCAGGCCGCCGACCGCGAGTTTGTCGAGACGCCGCTGGCGTGGTTGACCAAGGTGCTCACCAATATCTGTCTCAACCAGCTCGCCTCGGCCCGGTCCCGGCGGGAGACCTATGTGGGCCAGTGGCTACCAGAACCGGTCTTCGCCACGGACCGTATGCTCGGCCCGGCCGACACCGTCGAGCAGCGCGAATCGGTCTCGATCGCGATGCTCACGCTCATGGAGCGGCTGACGGCCAAGGAACGCGTCGTCTACGTGCTGCGCGAAGCATTCGGATACGCGCACGGCGAGATCGCCGAAATCCTCGAGCTCACCGAGGCGAACTGTCAGCAGATCTATCGGCGCGCAAAGCAGCACGTGGCTACCGACCGAATCCGCGTGGAGGTCGACGAGGCCACCGCCCGCAGGATCGTCGAGGAGTTCCTCGCCGCGGCGCTGAGCGGCAACACCGACTCGCTGGTGGGGCTGCTGACCGATGATGCGATCAGCGTGGGCGACGGCGGCGGCGTGGTCGTGTCTCTGCCGCAGCCGATTACGGGCGCGCTGCGGGTGGCGCGGTTCCTGCGGCGACTCTTCGAGCCCACCGCCGCCAAATGGGAGAGCATCGGCGGCCGCGCTGCCCTGTTCGCCGCGATGACCAATGGCATGCCCGCGCTGGTGATCGTGGTCGGTCGCCGGGTCGTCGGCGTCATCACCCTCGAGGTGACGACCGACGGCATCGCGGCCGTCCACACCCAGGCCAACCCCGCCAAGCTCGCCCGCGCCACGCGCCGGTGGGCCACGTTCGAGCACGGTGGCCCCCTCATCGAAAATTGGTAGATCACAGCTCACTTCTGTCAGGTTTCGAGCCGCTGCCCGGTTCAGGAAGCGAACACCACCCAGACAGGAGCGAGACCATGACCCACCGCATCGTCGTCCTCGGGGCCGGATACGCCGGAGCCAACGCCGCCGGTCGCCTGGCCAAGCGGCTGCACCCCACCGACACCGAGATCACGCTGGTCAACGCCGATCCCGAGTTCGTCGAGCGGGTCCGCATGCACCAGCTCGCGACCGGTCAGAACCTGAAGCGCCGCCTGCTGGCCGACGTTTTCGCAGGGACGGGGGTGCGGGTACGGCTGGCGCGGATCACCGCCGTCGACGCCGAACGCAAGACCGTCGGCATCATCGACGCCGACGGCCCCGGCGAGATCGCCTACGACACTCTCGTCTACGCCCTCGGCAGCGCCGCCGCCGACTGCGGTGTCCCCGGCGTGGCCGAGCACGCCTACGACATCGCCGGCAAGCAGTCCGCGCTGCGGATGCGGGACCGTCTGACCAAACTCGCCGCGGACGCAACCGTACTGGTCGTCGGCGGTGGCCTCACCGGCATCGAGGCCGCCACCGAGATCGCCGAAGCCCGGCCGGACTTGCACGTCACACTCGCTGCCCGCGGCGGCGTCGGCGACTGGCTGAGCGAGAAGGCTCAGCGGCATCTGCGCCGTGCGTTCGACCGGCTCGGCATCACCGTGCACGAGAACACCGACGTCGCGCGCGTCCAGCCCACCGGCGTCGTTACCGCCGAGGGGCGCACGATCCCGGCCCAGGTGGTCGTGTGGACGGCCGGTTTCGCCGTGCATCCCATCGCCGCGGCCACAACCCTGCAGGTCGCACCGTCCGGGCAGATCATCGTCGACGACACGATGCGGTCGGTGTCGCATCCCGGCGTGTACGCCGTTGGCGACGCCGCACTCGCACCCGGGGCGAGCGGAGAACCGTTGCGGATGTCCTGCGCCTCCGGCGTTCCCGCGGCCTACCAGGCCGCCGACGCCATCGCCGCGCGTCTGACCGGCCGCGGGGTGCCCCGCAATGCCATCGGCTACACCGGCCAGTGCATCAGTCTCGGTCGCCGCGACGCCATCATGCAGTGGGTTACCCCTGACGACCAGCCCAAGTCGTCGGCCCTCACCGGCAGGTCAGCCGCGCGCCTCAAGGAACTGATCTGCACGAGCGCGGCCTGGAGCATCTCGCATCCGACGTCGATGCTCCCATCGCGCCGCCGTCGCGTCACCGTGGCTCAGCAGACCACTGTGAATGCCGGTTGAGGCGGCGGCCCCGCGCGGGCCGTGCCGGTCAGCCGGTCCGGCACGGCCCGCGATGCCCGCAGGTGAGCCGACCCGGCGGACCGGGACCCTGGACTCGACCGTCTACCGTTCGTCACCCCCAGTAGCTCCGAACCATCAAGCGAGACGAAGAAAATAGAAGAGACAAATGATCTTTGATCGACGTACCGAACTGGGTGAGTTCCTCCCATCACGTGGCGCCCGGCTCCTTCCCGCGGCATTCGGACTGACCCCCTACGGACGGCAGCGCTGGGTTCCCGGACTGCGTCGCGAGGAGCTGGCGCGGTTGGCCGGGGTGAGATCTCGGTTGAACACTCCTGCGTCCGCAGCGTTGTTGCCCGGTGTTCGATGACATCAGGGTCCAGTCCGGCCAGTGTGCTCGGCACCTCGGCCTGTGATTCTGTAGACGCTCTCCGAGAATCGGCCAATACGGAATTGACGATGAAGACAACAGTGGCGCGTCTCAGCTGTTCGGGAAGCCGAAGCACCACCAGATCTCATTGTGTGAGAACAACAGCCATGACCACTGCTAGAACCGTGATCAGCACGGCACCGGCGGACACCATCAGCAAGACCGTGGAGCCAGGGCGGTCCTGCGGGTGGAAGCCGGCGGCACCGGCGGAGTAGATGCTATGCGGGGTGGCGTAGTGGAACCAGACCGGGCCGCGAGTGGTGTCTATGTCGAGCGTCGCCTTGCCGACCTTGCCGAGCGTGAACTGCGACCAGAGCTGTACGCGGTAGCGACCGGGCGGAACGAACACCTGATTCCGGCCGGGCCGCAACTCGAACCGGAGACCGGACGCGAACTCCACCCGCATCGGCAGATACCAGGGGCGGCCACCGGCCGGCCGGGTGTTGATCGCCTCCGAGGCATCGATAGTGACCAAAACAGGTTGATACGCCATCTTGTTCAGTCCTCCTTCGGATTGGAAGCCGCATCTGGAGTGGGACGCAGCGCGCCGATCAATACCGCTACCCCGCCGAGGCCGAACAGCAGACCGAGCACCAGACAGAAGGCACCGATGAAGACGGTGACGAAAAGCAGACCTCCCACACCTTCCCCACGCTCAAAGGCGGTGTCGGCGTGATTCGCCGAATTCCAGTTGCCCGGATCGCCTTTCACCAGTTCGGCACGGACTTGCCGACCCGGCACGCAGGAGTCGACGAAGACCCGCATCCTCGACCGAACCGGCCCACCATCATCAGGAGCGAAGTCGCCCCGGCAGATGATCTCGCCACTACGCCCGCTGCTGCGCTTCTTCTCCGTGACCGAAACCGTTCCCGCGCCGTCCCCCCGCCCAGCCCATGATGCGGCCAGCCCACGGGCGGCATGCCCCGGCAGGTCGACGAGGGCTCGGAGGAAGAAGCACCCGGCAGCCACGCACACCAGCGCCAGGGCTACCGCGAACCATCGTTCCGCCGGGGACGCCGACGCTCGCTTCGGTCCAGCACCGGCAGCCCCAGGCATCAGCAATTCCCCTACCAGTCGGTCCAGTCGAAACACGCGACCTGTCTTCGAATCACGCCGCCGACCAGACTTCCCGGCACACCGCTGGTGACAATGCCGGATGGCAGCGAGTTTCGCAAACCCGACGCCGCCGGCCACTGACTCACCCGAGTGTCGTTGCAGTATTAAGCGGATCGTCCGCAACTCCTGCTATATGGAGTGCAGAGGTGGTACTACTCGCTGGGGTCAGCGGTTATGCACTCCTTGCGTGCCGATGTCAGCTCCGGCTGGTGCAGTGGTGCGGTACGGAACGGCGCACACACAGCCCAGAGAGGCATCGTACTCGGAACGCCTTCGGCGTGACCTTGGACAGGCGCCTCACCGCAGCACGAGCAGCTGCACTGCAATCACTCACTGGTCAGCTTGACAGTGCCCAGTGTTGTACTGTTGGCAGCTGATGATCAATCGTTCCTGGGCCCTCGGAGGCAATTTATGCTCACCCGGGCAACGATGTTGCGGGGTGCGTATGAGGTCGAGACGAGCGCTTGTCGGGGTGCTGGCGTTTTCGGCGCTGTCGGGCTGTGGGGCAGAAGCGGATCGAACCACACCGATAACCACAGCTTCGTCCATGCCGTCCACGTCTACCGCGCCGCCGACAACGACGACTGCAGTAGGCGGGCCGCCTATCGACCCGTCCGTGTTCTGTGCGGCGTTGCTGACGGACAAGGTGCTCCCCAACTGGGAAAATTCGGGTTACAGCGTGGATATGGCCATGTGGAGCCGGAACTTCCACGGCCCTGGGTACGACTGCTGGATCAAGCCGGTCGACGAGGCCGAAGCAGTGGCAGCTGCAACGGGGGGGTATAGCAGCAGCAGGCACACCATCATCCCGAATGCTGTGCCGTCCGTGCTGTCCGGTGTGGCAGAGTTCGCGGAAGGCCGCGAGCCGACGGACTTCCTCGAGCACATCCACAGCGGTGCCGCCGATACCGAGTTCGATTGCCAGCATGCGGACGGTTGCCAAGACGGAACTACCGGCTACATCTACTACTACAATTTCGAGGCTTCGACCGCTGGCGCTCGGGTCGACATCACCATCACTATCGCCACCATCGATCGCGGCGGTGGTCGGGAGGCGGAGTATAAGCAGCCCGCAATCGATGCTTTCGTCGCCTACATGAAAACGATAACCGCCCAGCTGACCTAAAGTCCGAGCACGCAGACTCGGCCGTTCGGCCCCATGCGATTCGTCACCGGTTTGTCGGTGGCGCCCCATCGCAACCATGCCTGGGAACTGGGCATCTCTGCCACGTACAAGGGAAGCTGATTCGAATAGTAACTGCCGCGCGGGTTTTGGTGTGGTGGACTGAAGGCGTGACCGAGCCGGTCCGGTCTCCGGGTAGAGCTACGAACACCAGACCTGCGCGGCAGAGGTTTGCAGGCGCGGGATCATGTTGGTCCGATAGAGAATTGACCGCAGCTCAGGCCATAGGGAGTGCGGAGGTGGTACCACTCACCGGGATGAGATGTCGGTTACACACTCCTTAAATACCCGCATCCGGGGAGGTAGACGACGGTGTCACCTCTCCAAACAGCAGCCCCATGATTCGGCGCGGCGAGAGCGCGGATCGTGGTTGATCGGTTAGGCAGTGGTAGAACCGCCGCCACCGGTCCGCGGACCCGGGACACTGGGTCCGCCTTTACAAAACCAGCTCACCGGGGGATTTCCGTGAGCGCCGACAGTCCGGCGAGTATGGCCGCAAGCTCACGACTGATGTTGGGTACCTACCGCTGCATCCACGTACAGTTGCTACCCTGGCCGGACGCCGCTTCCCAGCGCCTTGCAACACAAACCACTACTGAGACACGGCCTAGGTAACTGGTGTTTTTCGTGTGGTGACGGCTGGGTCTCGAGCAGAATGCTGGGGTGACGTTGGGGCGTGTGCCGAGCCAGGGTGATCTGCTGCGGTCGACGGTGGAGTTCTGTGCGGGGCGGGTGGGTGAGGACTCGATTTACGGTGTGCTGCATCGGGAATGCGGCCGGTTGTTTCCGGACGAGATGTTCGCCGATCTGTTCACCGATGTCGGGCGGCGTAGCGTACCGCCGATGATCGTGGCGGTGGTGATGGTGCTGCAGCGGATCGAAGGCCTGTCGGATCGGGAAGCGGTGGAACGCTTCGCGTTTGACGCCCGCTGGAAGTACGCCGCTGGTGGTCTGGATTTCGACTATCCGGGGTTCGTGCACACCGTGCTGGTGGATATGCGGGCCCGGTTGGCCCGCTCGGATCGGCCCGACCGTATTTTCGGCGTCGTGCTCGAGGTCGCATGGCGGGCCGGGCTGGTGGGCCGTCGCCGGGTCCTGGACTCGACCCCGTTGTATGACGCGGTGGCCACGATGGACACCATCACCTTGGTCCGGTCGGCGATCCGCGGCCTGCTCACCGCCGCCGGCGCCGAGCTGACGGCGGCGTTGCGGGCGCAGATCAGCAGTGGCGACGACTACGCCGGCGCGGCCAAACCTGTCATCGACTGGGATGAGGAGACCGCCCGTGAGCAGCTCATCGACTCCCGCAGCCGTGACGCGATGGCGATGCTGGCGGTGGTGGACGGCCGCGAGGTCGACGCGGCGGTCGGTAAGGCCGCGCAGCTGCTGGCGACCGTGGTCGGGTAGGACATCACCGAAGGCGATGACGGGGTGTTCCGGATCGTGCGGGGCACCGCTGCGGATCGGGTGATCTCGACGGTCGATCCCGAGACCCGCCACGGGCACAAGACCTCCGCTCGCGGGTTCGACGGCTACAAGGCGCACATCGCGGTCGATCCCGACAGCGAGATCGTCACCGCCACCACGGTCACGCCCGGCAACACCGGCGACGCCGACACCGCCGGGTATCTGCTCGCCGACATCCTGCCCTCCGGAGCCGGAGCCGGAGCCGGAGCCGGAGCCGGAGCCGGAGCCGGAGCCGGAGCCGGAGCCGGAGCCGGAGCCGGAGCCGGAGCCGAAGCCGAAGCCGCGGCAGTGACGCCTGCACATACTGCCCGCTGCGCGGGCAGTGCACCAGCGCGGCCGGTGGGCGCACGATCACCATCGGTGCCCACGAGAAATACCTCGTCACCGGCCGTGAGCGTCAGCACGACCCAGTCTGGAAGGCCGACTATCGAGCCACCCGCCCCAAGGTGGAACGCAAGATCGCCCACCTGATGCGCCGCCGGCACGGCGGACGCCGCGCTCGCGTGCGGGGTCGGGATAAGGTCAACGCCGACTTCGCCCTGCTCGCCGCCGCGGTCAATCTCGCACGCATGGCAGTTCTCGGAATCACCCACACCACCGGCAACTGGACCGCCGCCACCGCCTGACAACCGGCAACACCCCGAAACGCCAAATCGCCATCGGCGCAACCGGAAACAACTCTCAGCCGCCGAGACCGCCCAGCCAGCCCAACACCCTTATGTGGGCCCGGCGATCTCGCCGGGGCCCGCACAAGGGTCCGTTCGACACCAGTCACCTAGCAGCGTTCGTACTGACGCGCGTAGGCCTCCGACTCCGGTAAGACATCGCGCCAGAATTCCTGGCAACCGCCGACGAAGACCTCGAAAACGGGGCCGTTGCGTGTTTCGATCGTGTAGTCGACCACGGCACCGGGCTGGGCCAAGTAGGGGAGATGCCGTTCGGCGAGTTGTGTGGCCTGCGCAGCGGTGAATTGCTTTCCGACAGGAGGGTATATCGCGACGTCCAGGGTGCGGCCTGCTTTGCCGGGCGGGTCGTATACGGAAATCTCGACGAAGAATGGGGTGGGTTGATCGGTCAGGAACCACTCCCACATCTCGAGTTCACCATTGGACGGGAAGCGGGGTCGGCTGTACGGGAAGCGGAATGGGCGGTCCGTGTGGAGCCACCCGGGTTCCAGGCTCGAGTGATTCTTGAACCCGCTCTCCTCATGAACGGTGGATACCGTCCAGTAGTTGGATGCCAGTTCGGGGAAGTCCTGGATGATTCGGCGCATCGCCGCGGTGGCACGGTGGGGTTCGGCCTCGGAGCCCGCTGCAACGCCGATGGCGTTGTTCATCTTGTCTACGTCGATGCCGCGTGACCTCCAGCCCACCTGTGTGCCGGGGGCCGAGACTCTCGCCCAGGTGTGTGCAGAGTTCGCTTCCCTGCTCACGTCCCGACCGAACCGCCAATTCGCATAGTAAGAGTCCGTCATCCGGTCGATGTTGACCTCGGTCTGGTCGCCTTGGTAGCGCGGCGGAAGCTGCTGGGCGCCTATGGCACGCACCACGGACGCGGCCTCGTCCGGTGTGGCGCCATCCTCGAGCCGCACATCGAGCCGGGAATGGTACGTGCGGGACTTGCCCTCGTAATCGAACCAATGTGACGCATCGACCACCCCGGGAAGAGCCCGGATGGCAGTTTCGATCACGCGTGACCAGCTGTCACGCTCGGCCTGGTCGGGTCCTTGTGTCGGTATAGAACATCCGGTCAGCAGGACTGCCGCCATCATCAATATGACGGCGGGGGTGGTTAAGCGCATAACGTTTCATTCTGGCGTCCGGGATGCCAGGCGACGCTAGCGGATTTTGGTCATGACGTTGGTCGGATCATTTGCCAGCGACACTGCAAAGGTGGTGGCCGACCGGCCCGACCCGGCGCGGCCACGGCGGCGGCGATACCACGAACTCGCCACCATCCACCGAGCCGGATTCGTCCTGGCCCGCGTCGGGAATGGCCGCGGCCGCAAGAGCAGGGTCCGGTGGCGTCGAGGAGCTGGCCCGTGACCCAGCCCCACAGTCGGCCCGCCGCCACAGGATCCAACCACGCGGCGGGCCCACTCATGCCATCGCACTGTAATGCCGCTGATCGCGCGGGCTGCTCCGGGCCTTGGGGATGCAGAGTCGGCCCAACTCACCGGGGTGACATATTCGTTACGCACTCCTCATATGCCCGCTCGCGGGAGGAGACGACGATGTCACCTCTCCCTACAGCAGCCCCGTGATTCGGCGCGGCGGGAGCACGAATCCTGATGGATCGGTTAGGCAGTGGTGGAACCGCTGCCGCCGGTCCGCGGACCCGGGACAGGCGCGGACGGATGTCCCCAGATCGGTCTTCGACCACATCGCTACCACCAAGTCGGCAGCATCCTGAGATGTCGATGAGCGATGTCAACCGGCGAATTTTGCGACGGCCTGCACGGTGACCGGGGTGAAGAGGTTGATCAGGTTGCCGTCGGGATCGCGAAACAGCAACGATCGGTTACCCCACGGCATCGTCGTGGGCTCGTTGACGAAATCCTCGACCGTATCCCGCAACCGCCGGTAATCGGCATCGACGTCGGGGACCAGGAATTCGATGATCGCGGTGTGATTGTCGGCTGGGGGGGCGCTGCCCGCCGCGAACAGCGCCACGGTACGGGCGCTTCCGATCGCGAGTGCACCGGCGGGAGTGGCGATTTCGGCGAAATCCGGTGTAGCCCAGATTGCTTCGACGCCGGTCACGTGCTGATAGAAGCTGACCAGCCGTTGGATGTCGTCGGTGATCAGACGGATCGAGACGAGCTTCATTGTGTGCTCCTGCTGTCGGATGAGGCGGCGGTCCCGCCGCCGCATGCCACGGTAGAGTCGATACCGGACAGTTTCCGCCCGGTATAGATGCGAGAATTTCCCGATGACGCGCCCCACCGCCCGAGTACTGGCCTTGCTCGAGCTGCTGCAGACCGGCGGTACGCATACCGTCGGCGAACTCGCCGGACGGCTCGGCGTAGATGAACGCACCGTCAGGCGATACGTCACCCATCTCACCGACCTGGACATCCCCGTCCGATCGGTGCGAGGCCGCTATGGCGGGTACCGGCTCGCCCCCAGCTACCGGATGCCGCCGCTGATGCTGAACGACGACGAGGCGGTGGCCGTGTTACTCGGGCTCCTCACCAGCCGCGGCGCAGACCGGTCGACAGCTTCTGCCCGCGCAGCCGACAGCGTGACGGCCAAACTTCGCCGCGTCCTGCCCCCACGTCTGACGGCCCGGCTCGACGCACTGATCAACACCGTCGAATTCACCGCCGACACGCGCCCGGGAGTCGCTGTCGAGACCGCCGTGCTCCTCCGGATCGCCGAGGCCACACGCGAGCACCGACCGATCGCGATCGGTTACACCGACCGAAACGGGCGACCCAGCGAGCGGACCGTGCAACCCTACGGGCTCGTCGACCACTCCGGCCGGTGGTACCTGACAGGGAAGGACAGCAACAGCGACGAACTACGCCAGTTCCGGCTGGACCGCATCACCGCAGTGATCACACTGCCCGGAACGTTCGCTCCGCCCACAGGATTCGAGCCGGCCGCTCATCTGCTGTCCGCACTTGCCACGGCGCCCTATCGGCACGAGGTATCGATCCGAGTTCAGGGCACGCTCACCCAGGTCCGCCCGCTGCTCCCCGAGACGATCGCGACCATGCACGAGATTGACTCGCCGCCCCCTGACACCCGCCCGTGGGTCCGGGTCCGAATCCGGGCCGAACAACTCGACTGGATTCCCCCCGTCCTCGCCGGCCTGAACCGTCCATTCGTCATCGAACACCCCGACATACTCAATGACGCCGTACGCGCCCTGGCTCGCCGACTTACCGCGGCCGCCAACGGCCGATTCCAAACCCACAGGTAGACCCACACCGCCACATGGCGCGAACGCACGGTAATGCCGCTGATCGCGCGGGCTGCTCCAGGTCATAGGAGTGCAGAGTCGGCCCTGCTCGCCGGGGTGAGCGCGGATTACTACGTGCGGCTGGAGCAGGGGCGCAGCCTACAGTTCTCATCGGTGGCCCCGCATACGTGACCGACCGCACATGCGACGTGCGAGCATGGAACCGGCTGGCGGCGACGTTCATGGCCGATTTCGGGGAACTCCCCGCCGCGCAGCGCAACATGGTCAAGCTGGTATTCCTCGACGACGACAGGCGCGAGCTGTACGTCGACGGGTGGGCACGAGCAAGCCCCGAGTTCCGCCACATCTGCGCCGAGCACCACATCAAGGCCCCGAGCACGGCAGCCACCGGTACCGGCATCCGCTGGTCGGCGAGATCGAACTGACTTACGAAGCGCTCCGGCTGCTCGGCCACCCCGACCTCTTCCTGGTCGTCCACACAGCCGAGGAGGTCCGCGGCCAACGTCGAGCTGGTCAAGGCTCGAGCCCAGATCGAGCTGGCGAAGGTCTGGGGTGGTGGATTACCCCCTGGATAAGGTCATCGCGCTCTACGGGTGGATCATCAAAACCCTGCACATGCTGCGCCCGGCCGACGACGAACCGCATCGCCGGGACGTCAAACTACAGGCCAATCTCGGAGAGGGCCGCCGCGACCTGGCACGGCGGATCTGTAGACGGTAGTGCCGGTGAATGCGGCACTGCCTTGATAGCGCCGAAGTCCTTTGTCGGACACCCGCGCGTACTTCGCGAGGCTTCGCACCGATGTCTGACCCGACAGCTTCCATCAACACCGGCGTCGACGTGCCCTCCTCGGCCGCGTGCGTCAGCCGCGAATACCGCAGCTGGTGCAGCGCGTGACGGCCCGTCGTCGTAGCGCTCGGTGTGGGCCTCGAACAGCTCGGCCGCGCGGCGGTAGGGCCGTGCCCGCCCCGTCGTCGGGTCGAGGTCATTGGTGGTCCATCGATGGACGGGCCTTGCGGTCGGTGAGGAACAACGGATCGCTCTTGCGGCCTGCCAGCATCCGAGGCAACAGCCGCGCGGTGCCGGTCTGCCGCGCGATGACCTTCCATCAGCACCGATACATCCTCGCCAGCTCGCACCGACGACGCGATCGTTTCCGGCAGACCACAGGAGAACTGACACGAGAAACCACATCGGGGAAGGGTGCACAGTTTTCGACCCGTTTCGTCATGGTTATGTTTCGTTGACACCAACCAAACGTAAACGTATTTCTGACGGCGAGATTCGGTGCCGCGACGGAATCTGACCTCCGATAAGGTTCACTTATCGGAGGTCATAAGGAGTGGACCCTTAGTTGTTGGTGTCACCCACAACTATTATCGTTGGTTGCACCCACGTTGGGGTGACCAACCAAAATGCAGAAAGGGTCGTCCGATGAACAAGCTCCGCCGCACACACTCCCGATCCTTGCGCTGCCGTTGGCGCTGCTGGCTACCGCGTGCTCGACCGGAGCCACCGCGACCGAGGATGACTCCACCCGGCGTCACCTGCGAGAACTGCTGGACCGTCACGAGATCCACGCCTTGGTCGACCGTCTCGCAACCGCACTCGACGAAGGTCGATTCGACACGATCTACACCGCCGATGTGAAGGCCAAGTCCCCTGGCGGTGAGGCGCAAGGACGGGACGCCGTGATCGCGCTGGTCAGCCGGAACCATTCGAACGAACGGCGACAGCCGCACTACATCAGCAACGTGCAGATCGACTTGGCGGGCGACCGCGCGGCGGTGCGGGCGAACGCGGTAACCGCGATCGTTCCGACATCCACCGTGGACGGCAGGATAGCCCCGGAACCCCCGTTCGCAGCGGGAGGGACCTACCGATTCGACGCTGTCCGCACTCCCGAAGATTGGCGATTCTCGGGCGTGGAAACCGCACCCGTCTGGACCACAGGCGCCCTGCCGTCCTGATCCGGTCGCACCGTTCCCGGACTCCCGACCGACGCGACCGCCGCCATGGACCCGGCCCGTTGCGCGCGATGCCGTTGGCCAGTTTCCTTGAGCCAGGACAGATTTCGTTCGTGTCGATCCGCTGGGGATGACGAAACCAACGCTACGATTCCGGCGTGTCGAACCTATGTAACTACCCGGGCTGCTCTCGTCCCCTCACGCGGGGAGGTGGGCCCGGTCGGCCGTCGGAGTACTGTGACCATCCGGATCACACGCGGTGGCGCGCATGGCGGGAGCGGCAACGGCGGCAACAAGAGTCGGAGGCACCCGCCGCTGCTGTCACTGTGACGCAACAGGGGCCGGTGACAGCCGCACGGTTGCGTGCTGATGAGCTGCTCACGCAGTTCCGGTCGCTCGCCGGACAGTTGAACACCACATTGAACGCCGCTGTCGCGGAATTGTCCACGCTCGCCGACCCATCCATTGCCGAGGCGCAGGTCCAGGCGGTGCAGGCGGACGCGGCACGGCGGATCGCCGAGGCGGAGGCCGCCGCGGTGGCGGCGGAGCAGGCACGTAGGGAGGCGCAGGAAGCGCGGGCCCTCGCCGAGTCGGCGGCCGACGACGCCGCGAATGCCGCCGAACGGGCCGAAGAGCTCATCGCCCAGGCGAACGCGGCACGCGACGACGCGCTGCTCGAAGTGGGACGAGTCACCAAGCAGGCGGCGGACGACGTGTTCGTCGCGCGCAGCGATGCCGAGGCCGAAATCCGCGCCGTGCGCCAGGAGGCCGCCGAAGAAGTCGAGCGCGTCAAACACGATGCGGCCGAACAGGTCCAGCGCGCGCAGCGCCGCGCCGAAACCGAAATCGCGCAAGCTCAGCGCGAAGCAGCCACAGAGGTAAGGGCGGCCCACTCCGAACGTGACCTCGCCGTCCAGCGCGCGGCCGACGCCGAGCGCGCGACCGAGCGCGCCGAACAGGTCGCCGCCGAACGAGCCGACGCCGCCGACGAAGCGCGCGCCGAATGGCGCAGGGTACGTGCCGAACTCGACGCCACCCGCGCCGAACTGGCCGAGACCCGCCGCACCGCGGCCGCGGACCTCGCCGCGGCCCGCGCAGAAGCGGCCGCCGCGATCGACAAGGTCCGCACCGAAGCCGCCCAGCGCCTAGCGGCACTCGACGAAGCACGCGCCCAAACCCTCGCGCGCGCCGAACGCGCCGAAACCCAACTCGACGAACTCCTCGCAGAAGCACGTCGCAAATCGCACGCTACTGAATCGGTGGACCACGAAGGCACGTGACCACGCGAGTCGGTGACACGTCCATCTCCACACAGGGTTCCGTTCCTGCGCCGACATCCCGGTAGCAGGCCGGCGTTACCGGCGCGATGACGACGCCTACCGGCCACGGGGTATTCGGTCCGGCGGGTAATTCGGACTGAGGTTCGGTGCGGATCAGCCAGCATTCACCGTCTGCGACAGCAACGTTCACCACCCATCCCAGCGGGCAGCGCCCCTCGGTCATCGGCGATACGCGAGCGGCGTCGGCGTGCTCGGTGCAGACGACAGGAACGAATGCCGTTGCACCAGCGGGGCAAACGATCCGCTACCAACATCGGTCATATCATGTAGCTATGCCCGAAACTGTGGTGCAAGGGCGTACGGAACCACTGGCCGGCGGCGCCCGGCAGTCGGTACTGGTGGTCGGCGCCTGCTCGATGATCGTGGGTGTGGCAATCGCGGTGTGGCCGCACAAGTCGCTACCGACAGCGGAATTGCTATGCGGCAGCTATCTTCTGCTCAACGGTGTATTCCAGATGATCCTCGCGGTGAACGCCCGGTTCGCCACAGCCCTGCGCGCGCTGGTGCTGATCAGCGGCGTCATGTCGGCCCTGCTGGCGATGCTGTGCTTCGCGGGCGGCAATTCGGCGCTGTTGCTGTCGTTCTGGATCGGGCTCGCCTGGGCGATTCGCGGAATCTGCCACGCCACCGTGGCGGTATGGGTCGACGACCTGTCCGGGCGGGGACGGCACGAGGTGTTCGGCTTGGTCACGCTGACGATCGGCGTGGTTGTCGGTGCGTTGCCGTTCGATTCACTCGACGCGGTCGGCTGGGTCGTCGGACTGTGCCTGATCGCGATCGGCGCGGTGGAGGTCCTCATCGTCACGGCCGGCAGCCCCCGTGCGGACATGCCGCCCGGGATGATGCCGACCGCGCCTTGGATGGGTGAGCGCGGTGGCGACGGGCGCGCCCTGCAGGTTGACTATGCACCATGGCATCCCAGCATCCGAAGCTCCGATCGCCCGCCGAACTGATCGTCGTCACCTACGCCGCCGACGCCACGATCACACCCATCGCCCTCCGCGAGAGCCGCAGCGTGCAGTCACACGTGGGCACGCGGCTTCCTGAGGGTGGTGAACTGGTACGGATCTTCGGACCGGCCAACCGATTGCAGGGCCGCCTCAGCGGCACGGCACGCGAGCGAACCGGCACGGAATACCTCAATTACTTCTATGTCCGCGGCGTCGACAGCGAGCTCGACGAGCTCGCTGTTCGGCTGCGCGACGACGACGCCGTGGCGGCAGCGTACGTGAAGCCGCCCGCCGAACCGCCGATCGCGCCGCACGGCATCGTGACGGTCACAGCTGGTTCCGTGGCCGACGCACCGCCGGTTACCCCGGACTTCTTAGAGCGCCAGGGATATCTGGACGCCGCGCTGTATGACATCCCGCCCCCGGAGTTCCCGGCCACATGGCACAACCCGTTTCGTGGCGGCGCGGCCGACTCGGGGGCGATCATCGTCGGCGCGGGCACGCCACCACCGGGGTTCCACGGCCGCGACCACGGCCCCGCCCGCTCCCGGCTGGCGTTTTCCAACTACGGCAAGCGCGTCGACGCGCAGGGGTGGGGACTGGAAGTCACCACAACCGGCTACGGCGACCTGCAGGGCGGCTCCGACGAGGACCTTTGGTACACCGACGTATTCAGCGGAACCTCGAGCGCGTCCCCGATCGTGACCGGCGCGGTCGCGAGCTATCAGGGCATGAGCGGGGCCGCTGCCGGACGTAAGACACCCGGGGAGGTGCGGACCCGGTTGCGCGAAACCGGCTCGCCGCAGACCGACGCACCGGCACGGCCGGCCACCCAGCGAATCGGCACCCTACCGGACCTGAGGTCGCTGCTCGGGCCGTGATAGGGCGGTGGGCCACTCCGCGATTGCGCTCAGCGGAATCAGTCATCGACATTGTTGCGTCATCAGGAATCAATGGGATTCTTTCTACGACAACCAGTTTCATCCTGGCACACGCCGAGGTCGCGCGATCGGCAATCGCCACCCCTGAGCTCGCTCCTCAGCGCGGAGGGGCGATGGCAGCCGCGCAGCGGCATCGAGGGTGGCGGGCAGGCGACGAACGCCTGCCCACCGGCCCTTCAGGCGGCGAATCGCTCACGGAAGACTGTGCGTTCGACGGCGCGGCGTCCCGGATGAGGCGGTATGGCGTCGCTGTAACCGACTGTCACCAGCACGGCGATGGCGAGTTCGGCGCGGCCCTCGATGCCGATCGCCGCTTTGACCAGGTCGGGATCCCATCCGTTCATCGGCGCGGATGCCAACCCGAGCGCGGTGGCGGCCAGCATGGTGTAGGTGGCCGCGATCATGGCGTTCTTGACTGCGTTTTCCCGCAGCAGATCGCGTCGGCGTAGCTCATGGAACTCCGCGCGGCTGTCGAAGAGGGCGGTGAACTCGGCGTTCCAAGCACCGTTGTGGCGGGCCTGGTCCGCGATGTCGGTGTTGGGGGATTCCCACGCCGTGCTGTCGGCGACGAAGACGAGCGTGGCCGGCGCCTCGAGTGGCTGAGGCTGGCCGTAGGCGGCCGCGGACAGTTCTCTGCGGCCGGATTCGCTGGTTACGACGACGATCGAGCGGTCCTGCATATTCCAGGCGCTGGGTGCCTGCATGGTCAGGTCCAACAGTTCGTCGAGAACCGGGGCCGGAACCGGATCAGGACGGTAGTGGCGCACGGTGCGCCGGAGGCGGATGGTTTCGGAAACGGAAAGTGCTTGTTGCTCCACATTTCTAACTATCGGTTCGTTACAGCCCAATGGGAAGACGGCACCTTACAGTTCGCTACGCTCTAAAAGGTGCGTACATATGTCGAGTCCTCGGGCCTGCCCGCCGATGTCTATTCCGCGAAATGCCCCACCCGGCAGATGCTCGATCACATCGCCGGCAAGTGGACCGTGCTGATCGTGGACGCCCTGGCCGAGGGCACGATGCGGTACACCGACCTGCAGCACCGCATCGAGGGCATATCGCAGAAAATGCTGACCCAGACGTTGCGCCGGTTGGAGGCCGACGGTTTCGTGACCCGTACCGTGCACCCCACCGTGCCGCCGCGGGTCGAATACACGCTCACCGATCTCGGCCACAGCCTGCGAGTTCCCATAGCGGCGCTGCGGGAGTGGATCGAAAGCAACATCAACCGCATCGAAGCGGAACGCCGCGCCAAAGGCATTCAGCACGCCGAGGGATCGGTGTGAACCTCACAGGGCGGGCATGGTGTCGGCCGTCGAGTACGACGACCGACAGCCGTGGCACTCGGTCCGCGTGGGGTTCCGAAGTGCGCACATCCACCCAGCGGGATCGTGATCATTGCGCAGACCGATGCGACAGTCAGCGCGCGCGAGCAGCTAGCAGCAGATCGAGCAGAAGCTGACCGAATTCGGCGGGCGCGTCGGTGAAACCGCTGTGTCCGCCAGGGAACTCGGTCAACGGGATGCTCAGTTGCGCCGCGAGTGTGTCGGCCGGGCGGTAAGGGAGCTTGCCCCTGCTCTCGCGGCCCGCGCAGAGCACCAGCCGGTCGGAGACGGCCGCCAAGGCCGCCACATCAGGGCGATAAGACGTGACCACGCGCAATTCGTGCGCCATCATCCGCGGCGTGTTGACGTGTATGCGTTCGATCATCGCGGCCGCACGGGGCGGGAGTTCGGACGGATCGGGCATGGCTTTCATTCCGCCGCCGATGCCGTCGAGGAAACGCGCGCCCGCGGCGGCAAGGCCTTCGGTCACGAAGAGTTCGTGCACCTCGTCGACGAACGCCTTGTGCACGGCAGCGTCGGGAAGCACCGCGAAACACGGCGGTTCGTGCGCGACCACCAGCCGCAAGCGTTGCGGTTGCCGGGCGAGCAACTCCAGCGCCACCACCGCGCCGCCGCTGCCACCGAAGACGTAGGCGTCTTCGCCCGCGGGCGTGAGGTGTTCGAGCAGCCGGTGGGCGTCGTCGCTCTGCACTTCGACCGCAACGTCGTCCGCGGCGCCGGGGTCGAGCACGCTGCGCGAGTAGCCGCGAGGATCGGGGGTGACCACGGTGAAGTGCTCGGCGAGAGGTTCGGCGATCGGGTCGAAGACGGCCCCGTCGCCGCCGCTGCCGCACAGCAGCAGCAGTACCGGCCCGGCGCCGCGCACTTCGTAATGCAGGGTCGCTTCGGGTACTTTCAGGGTGTCGGATCTCATGACTTCTCCTTGTGACCGGACGGCCACTGCCCGAGAGCGACGTGCAGTGCGTCGATGATGCGTTCCCAGGAGTCCGCGGTGGAGCGCGCGTGCCCGAAACCGCCCGTGGCTTCCAAGACGCTGTATCCGTGAAAGGTGCTGCGCAGCAATCGAACCGCGTCGGTGCGGTCGGGTTCGGTCAAGCCGTAGCCGCGCAGCATGCCGTAGGTCAGTTCGACAGCGCGCAGCGCGCCGGTCGCGGTCTTCGCCACTTCCGGGTTCATCGGCAGCTGGGTGGCCGCGTATCGCCCGGGATGACGCAGCGCGTAGTCGCGCCAGGCGTGGGCGTACGCGGCGAGCGCGTCGCGTCCGGCGCGTCCGGCGATCGCGGCGGCGATCAGGTCGGTCTTCTCCGTGGCCGCCATGACGGCTACCCGGGTGCGCAGGTCCTGAAGGTTCTTGACGTGGGAATACAGGCTGGCGTCCTGGACGCCGAACTTCCTGGCCACGGCCGACATGGTGAGGTTGCCGAGCCCGATCTCGTCGGCGAGATCGGCCGCGGCCAGCGTGATTCGATCCGCGGTCAGCCCCGCGCGTGCCATCATCGGCCACCTCCCCAAAAACGAGGACACTAAGCTTTTACCCTAATATCCCTAAGTTTTGCAACCGTTGCAACGGCCGGCGATGAATTCCGTTCGCCTGCACCGTCCCTATAGGCGGACACGAAGGCGTACCTCCGCCTTCGCTCCGGCCGTGCGTGGGTTGCGGACGGACTACGTCCGACAGCGCCCACCAAGACACCCACGAGGACTCATGACCCAGACCCCATCAGCGGTCACAGCGCGGACTCTCGACGTTCCCGGCGCACATCTCTATTACGAACTGCGCGGTGCGGGGCCGCTGGTCGTGCTGGTCGGCGCGCCGATGGACGCCGCCGCGTTCGCGCCGCTGGCCGACCTGCTCGCCGCCGACCACACGGTGCTGACCACCGACCCGCGCGGACACCAGAACAGCACGCTGGACGACCCCGGCCAGGACTCCACCCCGGAACTGCGCGCCGACGACCTCGCCCGGCTGATCACCCACGTGGACGCCGGACCCGCCGTTGTCCTCGGATCCAGTGGCGGTGCGGTGACCGCTCTGGCGCTGGCGCAGGCTCGACCCGACCTCGTCACGACAGTGATCGCGCACGAGCCGCCGATCAACGCGCTGATCGCCGACCGCGACGCCCACCGTGCCGCCACGGAGGACATGATCGCGACCTACGCCGAGGGCGATGTGCTCGGCGCGTGGCGAAAGTTCATGTCCGCCGCGAACATTCCGATGCCGGAACCGGTGCTCGCGCAGATGTTCGGGCCCGGGCGCGACCCGCGGCAGATAGCCAGCGAACGCTACTGGTTCGCCCACGAGATCCGCGGCACCGCCAACTGGGAGCCAGACATCGTCACCCTGCTCGACGCGCGCGCCCGGCTCGTCGTCGGCATCGGCGCCGACTCCGCCGGGCAGTTCTGCGATCGCACCTCACGCGCGCTCGCCGCGGCTCTCGACCTGACGCCGACGCTCTTCCCCGGCGGCCATATCGGTTTCGTGGACGATCCGGCCGCATTCGTCGTCCGGCTGCGGGAAATCCTGACCACACCGTGATCCGCCTCGGCTCCGATACGCCGAAGCGGGTCGAACACCGTGATGGGGGCGACTGATCGGCTCATAGGGTGAATCGGCGTCCCTTCGCGGCCCACTCGCCGCGGCCCCGTGGCGTGATCGCCCAGCGGCCGCGGTTGTTGGCGTCCATGATCAAGCCACGCGACTGCAGGCGCAACAACGCACCGCGCACCGCCCATGCGGTCAGTCGCGCCTGCTGAGCCAGCTGCTCGACGGTGAGTAATCCGCCTGGCGCCAGCACACCCAGCACCGCGAAATCGGCGGCAGTCCTGGGTCGTCTCATCATGTCGGAGCCCTTTCCTTTGGGAAAAGGCAACTCGGGATCGAACTCGCCGCGGTGGTACCCGAGGTGCCCAATCGAAGGTAAGAGCGAACCTGTTCCGCCGCCACGGCTTTGCGCGACTTTGCGACGTGCGTTGACCGGCAAGCCTTCCGGTGGGGACGATTGCACAACATCGCCTCTCCGCTCTCGCAAAGGATCAGCTATGAACCTGCGACTCCTCGGATCCGGATCCGATCATGGAGCCTGTCCCGCCGTGTACGCGACCGACACCGGCGTGCTCGTGGTGCAGGGCGACGCCACCGAGCGCACGGGCACGGTCCTGGTGCCACACCAGTTGCTGGACTGGCTGGAGCCGGGTATGCGGCTACCGGTGGAGGCGACCGGAACATGCGGTTCGGTGCTGGTCGCCGGTGAACCGGTCACCGACCCCGAGCTGCTCGCGCAGTTGACCCTCGCCGGCCACGAAACCGCCGTGGTGGTGCGCTGATGCTGCACGTCGGTGGCGACCGCTGTTTCGAGCCGCTGTTCCGGGCGGCTCGATTCCGCGCCTTCCACCTGGAGGTGAGGGACTTCTACGTACTGGAGGACGAGCAGGAAGCATTGCGCCGCTTCGATGCCGGAGTAGCGTACGAGCGAGAGGAACAGCCGGAGTCATGGAAAGCCTGGGACGCTCTGATGGTGGAGTCAGCCGGTCGCGGAGTCACGCTGGAACGCCTCCGGGTCGTGACGGTCCCGCACTCCGACTACACCCGGTGGTTGTTGTCGGCGACCGACGACAATATCGCCACCGGTGAGATGGTGCGCTGGCTGCCGCGGCACTTGGCCGATCCCGGAGACGTGCCGCACGACGACTACTGGTTGTTCGACATGGACACGGTCGCGTTCAACACCTTCGCCGCGGACGGGCGGTTCACGGGTCTGTCGATCACCACCGACCCGGCCCTGGTCGACCGCTGCCTGCAGGTGCGGGACCGGCTGTGGCCCAAAGGCATTGATCATCAACGGTATTACGAGAGCGAGCACGTGGGCGAGTGAACGGTGTGTCGGACGCACGCGCGGCGCTGGGTGCGCGCCTGCGCGAACTGCGGCGCGCCGCCCACCTGACCGGCCTGGAGCTGGCGGCCAGATGTGGCTGGCATTCGAGCAAGGTCTCCCGGATCGAGGGCGGCAAACAGACGCCGTCGGAAGCCGACCTCGCCGCCTGGTGTGAGGCGTGTGACAACACCGCCGTGCTGGACGACCTGGTTGCCAACGCGCGCAATCTGCAGTCGATGTATCTGGAATGGCAACGCACTGTCGCCTCCGGTCATGCGCGCAGGCAGCGGCAGTCGATCGATCGGGAGGCGCAGACCACCCAGATCCGCTGGTATGCCCCCGATACGTTGCCGGGACTGCTGCAAACCGAGGGCTACGCCCGCGCAATCCTCGCAGCGTGCATCGCGGTCACCGGCGGACGCGACGACCTCGAAGACGCCGTGGCCGCGCGGATGGCGCGCAAGCAGGTGCTCCATCGGGCCAAGCACCGGTTCCACTTCGTGATCAACGAGGCCGCGCTCTGGCGCGTGGTCGGCGACGCGGCCACCATGGCCGAGCAGCTCGCCTATCTGCTCGCGGTGATGTCCAATCCGAGAGTCCGGCTGGGCATCATCCCGGCCTGCGCCGACTATCGCGCTCCCGCGACGAACTTCGTCATATACGACCGCTCGCAGGTGCTGACCGAGACGGTTTCGGCCGAGCTGACCATCACCCGTCCCTCCGAGATCGCCTTGCACGAGAAGACCTTCGCCATCCTGGCGGACCAGGCCGAATCCGGCGAACGTGCCCGTTTGCTGATTACCAACGTGCTGGACCGCCGGCGCGGCGCCTAGCATTCGGATCACTACGTGGATGATGCCGCCGTCGCCGGACGCGGCGGTATCACCCGAGGCGCCTCAGCGGACGAATGTCGCTGCCCGGTCGGCCAAGTCGAGCAGCGGCTGCGGGAAGACGCCGAGCACGAACGTGACCGCCGCGGTGATCGCCACGATGGAGGTGGTCAGCGGCGGGCTGACCAGCACGGGAGCCTCGGCCGGCGGGTCGGTGAAGAACATCAGCACGATGACCCGCAGGTAGAAGAACGCCGCGATGGCGCTGCAGATCACACCGACGATCACCAGTGCGCTCGCGCCGCCCGAGGCCGCGGCCTCGAAGACGGCGAACTTGCCGACGAAGCCGCTGGTGAGCGGCAAGCCGGCGAACGAAAGCAGAAACAGCGCGAAAACCGTTGCCAGCCAAGGGGAGCGGCGGCCGAGACCAGCCCACCGGGGCAGGCCGGTGGCCTCCTCACCGGCCGGTTCGCGGACCAGGCTGACCACGGCGAACGCACCGAGCGTGCCGATACCGTAGGCCGCCAGGTAGAACAGCACCGCGGCGACGCCACGGTCGTCGGCCGCCACCGGGCCGGTGAGCAGGAAACCGGCATGGGCCACCGAGGAGTACGCGAGCATACGCTTCACATCGGTCTGCGTGATCGCCATGACCGCGCCGACCGCCATGGTGGCGATCGCGACGGCGGCGATGATCGGACGCCAATCGTCGCGCAGGCCGGGCACCGCGACCTGCAGCACGCGCACCAGCGCGCCGACCGCGGCGATCTTGGTGGCCGCCGCCATGAAACCGGTGATCGCGGTGGGGGCACCCTGGTACACGTCCGGCACCCAGGACTGGAACGGCACCGCGCCGATCTTGAACAGCAGCCCCACCGCCAGCATCGCGATGCCGAGCAGTGCCAGCGTCGTGTCCTGCGGATGCCCGGCGATGGCGTCCGCGATGCCGCCGAGCCGCACCGTGCCCGCCTGCCCGTACAGCAGCGCGACACCGTAGAGGAAGAATGCCGAGGAGAATGCGCCGAGCAGGAAGTACTTCAGCGCCGCCTCCTGGGAGAGCAGCCGCTTGTGCCGCGCCAGCCCGCACAGCAGGTACAGCGGTAGCGACAGCACCTCGAGCGCGACGAACATGGTGAGCAGGTCGTTGGACGCCGGGAACAGCAGCAGGCCACCGACGGCCAGCAACGTCAGCGGGAACACCTCGGTGGTCGCGACGCCCGCTCGCACCGCGGCGGTTTCGGCCGCGCTGCCGGGCACCGCCGAAGCCTGCGGCGTGAACGCGTCCACGCCGCGGCCGAGGGTCGCGGCGGCCAGACTCCAGGTTCCCGGCCCTGACCGTGCCTGCTCGCGAGGCTCGGCGCCGCGCTCGGCGATGAACAAGACACCGAGGATCGACACCACCAGGATCGTTCCTTGCAGGAACAGCGTGACACCGTCGATCGCCACCGCTCCGGCGACGGCGGTGGACTCGGTGCCGGCCAGCGCCACCACGGCGACCAGCGCCGCGGCCAAGCCGACCAGGCTCAGCACCAAGTGCGTCGCATAGCGCAAGCGGCGGGCGACGAATGCCTCGGCGAGCACACCGAAGACCGCGGCGCCGAACACGATCAGCATGGGGGAGAGAGCGCCGTATTCGATACTCGGCGCGGGGACGCTCGCGGCGAGCGTTGACGCGCTCACTTGGCACCTCCGGTGTGTTGGGCCGGCCCCGCTTCAGGCAACGGGGGTGTCGACGGTGCGGGATCGCTGCGGCCGATGGTGGTGAGGGTTTGACTCACCGCGGGATTGATGAAGTCGGTCAGGACTTTCGGGTAGACACCGAGGAACAGCAGCGCGATGATCAACGGGACCACCACGGTGATCTCGCGGGGCGCCAAGTCGTAGATCCGCTCGTTGCCTTCCTTCACCGGACCGGTCATCATCCGCTGGTAGACCCACAGCACGTACAGTGCGGCCAGCACCAGCGCGCTGGCGGCCACCACGGCCGCGAACTGGTAGCGGGTGAAGGTGCCGATCAGCACGAGGAATTCACTCACGAATGGGGCGAGCCCGGGTAGCGACAGGGTCGCCAGCCCAGAGATGAGGAAGGTTCCGGCCAGCACGGGGGCGACCTTCTGCACGCCACCGAATTCCGCGATCAAGCGGGTGCCCCGCCGTGATACCAGGAACCCGGCCACCAGGAACAGCGCGGCGGTGGAGATGCCGTGGTTGACCATGTACAGCGTCGCGCCGGTCTGGCCCTGGCTGGTCATGGCGAAGACGCCGAGGATGATGAAGCCGAAGTGCGAGATCGACGTGTAGGCGATCAGGCGCATCAGGTCGGTCTGCCCGATGGCCAGCAGGGCGCCGTAGACGATGCCCACCACCGCGAGCGTGATCACCAGCGGCGCATAGGTTTCCGACGCACCGGGAAACAGTGGCAGGCAGTAGCGCAGCATGCCGAAGGTGCCCACCTTGTCCACCACGGCCATCATCAGCACCGCGCTGGAGGGAGTCGCCGCGACGGCGGCGTCCGGCAGCCAGGTGTGCAGCGGCCACAGCGGCGCCTTCACCGCGAAGGCGAACATGAACCCGAGGAACAAAGCGTTGAGCACCGCGGGCCCGGCGCCGAGCTGGCCCGCGTTGGCCGCTGCGACGACGGTGCGGAAATCGAATGTCCCCGCCGAGCCCTCGCCGAGCCCTTCGCGGGCGGTGAGCACGTACAACCCGATGACCGCCGCCAGCATGATCAGCCCGCCGAACAGGTTGTACAGCAGGAACTTCACCGCAGCACGTGAGCGCTGCTGGCGCAGCCGCACATCCCCGGTGCGTGGCCCGAACCCGCCGATGAGGAAGTACATCGGGATGAGCATCGCCTCGAAGAACACGTAGAACAGCAGGATGTCCAGGGCGACGAAAGAGATCAGCACCATCGCCTCGACGAGCAGGGTGAGCGCGACGTAGGTGTGCGCCACCCGCTTACCGCTGCCCACTTCGCGTTCGTCGTGCCAGCCCGCCAGGATCAGCAGCGGAACCAGAGCGGCGGTCAACAACACCAGCACCAGTGCGATGCCGTCCAGGCCCAGGGTGTATCCGGCGCCGAACGCCGGAATCCATTGGTGGGATTCGACGAACTGGTATTGCGCTCCACCGGGGTCGAAGCGCACGGCGAGCACGATGCCGGTGGCCAGCACGAGCAGCGAGAAGCTCAGCGCCACAACGCGTGCGAGGGTGCGCCGGGTCGCGGGCAGCATGAGCACGATCGCCGCACCGACGACCGGAACCAGCCACAGCGTCGTCAACAAGGGGAACTCGCTCACCACAACCTCACCGCCAGCAGGGCGGCGGCCACCAGGGCCGCGCCGGTGAACATGGACAGGGCATACGAGCGCACGAACCCGGACTGCACCCGCCGGGCCCGCGCGGACAAGCCGCCGATCAGCGCCGCGGTGCCGTTGACGATGCCGTCGATGCCGCGGTTGTCGAGGAAGACCAGCGCCCGGGTCAGATGCCGGCCGGGACGCATGAACGCCGCTTCGTTGACCGCGTCGCCGTAGAGATCTTTGCGTGCCGCGACGGTCAGCGCGGACACGGGAGCGGGTGCGGTCTCGGGGATATCGCGCCGCGCGTACTGGGAGTAGGCGAGGCCGACGCCGACGGCGACCACGCCGAGCGCGAGGACGGTGACCAGTGTCGCGGGGATGGTTTCGGTGCCGTGGTGGGCGCCGACCACCGGTTCGAGCCAGTTCTGCAGCGACGAGCCGAAGACGAACGCCCCGCCCGCCCCCGCCGAGCCCACCGCGAGCAGGATCATCGGACCGGTCATCACCGCGGGCGCTTCGTGCGGATGGGTGTCCGGTTTCCAGCGGCGCTCACCGAAGAATGTCATCAGCATGACCCGCGTCATGTAGAACGCGGTCAGGCCGGCGCCGAGCAGTGCGGCCAGACCAAGCGCGATGCCACCGAAACCGCCTTGGTTGAACGCCGCCTCGATGATCCGGTCCTTGGAGAAGAACCCGGCGAACGGCGGTACCCCGATGATGGCGAGGTAGCCGAGGCCGAAGGTGACGTAGGTGATCGGCAGCAGGGTGCGCAGGCCGCCGTAGCGGCGCATGTCGGTCTCGTCGTTCATCGCGTGCATCACCGAGCCGGCGCCGAGGAACAGTCCGGCCTTGAAGAAGCCGTGGGTGAGCAGGTGCATGATGGCGACGGCGTATCCGGCCGGGCCGAGACCGGCGGCCAGCACCATGTAGCCGATCTGACTCATCGTGGAGGCGGCCAGCGCCTTCTTGATGTCGTCCTTGGCGCAGCCGACGATGGCGCCGAACAGCAGTGTGACCGCGCCGACCAGCACCACCCCGAGCCGGGCGTTCGGCGCGAGATCGTAGATGGGGTTCGACCGCGCGATCAGGTAGACGCCCGCGGTCACCATGGTGGCCGCGTGGATGAGCGCCGACACGGGGGTGGGGCCTTCCATCGCGTCGCCGAGCCAGGATTGCAGTGGCACCTGCGCGGACTTGCCGCACGCGGCGAGCAGCAGCAACAGGCCGATCGCGGTGAGCGTGCCCTCGTCGGCGGCGGGCGCGGCGCCGAACACGGCGTCGAAGTCGACCGAGCCGAACGTCGCAAACATCACCATCATGGCGATCGCCAAGCCCATGTCGCCGACCCGGTTGACCACGAAGGCCTTCTTGGCCGCCGTTGCCGCCGAAGGCTTGTGGTACCAGAACCCGATCAGCAGGTAGGAGGCCAGGCCGACGCCTTCCCAGCCGAGGTAGAGCACGAGGTAGTTGTTCGCCAGCACCAGCAGCAGCATGGCCGCGAGAAACAGGTTGAGGTAGGCGAAGAACCGCCGCCGCCCCGGGTCGTGGCTCATGTAGCCGATCGAGTAGATGTGGATGAGCGAGCCGACGCCGGTGATCAGCAGCGCGAAACACATCGACAGCTGGTCCAATTGGAGCGCGAAGTCGACCTGGAGTCCGGCGACCGGGACCCAGCTGAACAGATCCTCGTGGATCGGCCGTTCGGCGGTGTCGCGGCCGAGCATGGCGACGAACGCGTTCGCGGCGACCCCGAACGAGGCCAGCGCCATCGCGGTACCGAGCAGGTGGCCCCACTTGTCGCCGTAGCGTCCGGTCAGCAGCAGGACGAGCGCGCCCGCCAGGGGGAGGGCGGGCAGCAGCCAGAGCGTTGCGGTGTCCACGTCAGAACTTCAGCAGGTTGGCGTCGTCGACCGAGGTCGAGCGGCGGGCGCGGAAGATGGTCATGATGATGGCCAAACCGACGACGACCTCGGCCGCGGCGACCACCATCGTGAAGAACGCGAACACCTGTCCGTCCAGGTTGTGGTGCATCCTGGCGAAGGTGACGAACGCGAGGTTCACCGCGTTGAGCATCAGTTCGATGCACATGAACACCACAATGGCGTTGCGCCGCAGCAGCACGCCGGCCGCGCCGATGGTGAACAGCAGGGCGGACAGGAACAGGTAGTTCTCAGGGTTCACCGGTTGCCTTCCTCGTCGCTGGTGGTGTCGGTTGTGTCCGATACGGGTGCGGTGCCGACCGAGATGACGGCCGCTTCGGTGAGCGCCCTGGTGCGGCGGTGCCGCAGGATGGTGCTGACCGACAGTTCTTCGAACGAGCCGTCGGGCAGCCGCGCTGGGACGTCCACCGCGTTGTGCCGGGCGTAGACGCCGGGGGTGGGTAGCGGCGTCGCACGGTGTCCGGCCTCGCGGAACCTGCGGCGGGAGAGCTCGCGCTGACTGGTGCGGGGACCGAACTGCTCGCGGTGTGCCAGCACCATGGCGCCGATGGTGGCGGCGATCAGCAGGGCACCGGTGAGTTCGAAGGCCCACACGTAGCGCAGGAAGATCAGCTCGGCCAGCTCGGCGATCACGTCGCGGCCCGCGAAACCGGACGTGGGGAAGCTGATTCCGGATTCGCGCACACCGCGCGCGATGCCGCTGCTGAGCAGCAGGCCGAAGCCGAGGCCGACGCCGGCTGCCGCGAGGCGCTGGCCGCGGATCGTTTCGGTCAGCGACTCGGCGGAGTCGACGCCGACGAGCATCAGCACGAACAGGAACAGCATCATCACCGCGCCGGTGTAGACCACGATCTGCACGACGCCGAGGAACAGCGCGTCCTGGGCGATGTAGAAGGCCGCCAGCGCGATCATCGTCGCGGCCAGGCAGATCGCGGAATGCACTGCCTTGCGGGCGAAGACCATGCCGAGCGCGCCGAGCACCGCCAGCGGGGCCAGGATCCAGAACTGGACGGCCTCGCCGGTGGAGGTGCGGGCCAGCGGCTCCGCGGCCAGGATCAAATCGGTCACCGTGCTACTCCTTCCGCACCCGCGACGGCCGGTTGCCCGAGCGACTCGACCGGGCCATTGCCCGTGGCGGCGCCGGTGTCCTGCGGGCTGCCGGGCACCTTGCCGAGGTAGTAGTCGGCCTCGTCGGTGCCGGGCTGCATCGCGTGCGGCGGCGCGGTCATACCGGGCTGCAGCGGGGCGAGCAACCGGTCTTTTTCGTAGATGAGGTCGGCCCGGTTGTCGTCGGCCATCTCGTAGTCGTTGGTCATGGTGAGCGCGCGGGTGGGGCAGGCCTCGATGCACAATCCGCAGCCGATGCAGCGCAGGTAGTTGATCTGGTAGACGCGGCCGTAGCGCTCACCGGGCGAATAGCGTTCGCTTTCGGTGTTGTCCGCGCCTTCGACGTAGATCGCGTCGGCGGGGCAGGCCCAGGCGCACAGCTCGCAACCGATGCACTTCTCCAAGCCGTCGGGATGACGGTTGAGCTGGTGCCTGCCGTGATAGCGCGGCGCGGTTGGCGTCTTCTGCTCGGGATAGAACTCGGTGTTCGGCTTCTTGAACATGGTCGCCGCGGTGACCGCGAATCCGGACAGCGGTTCGAGCAGACCGCCCTTGGCGCGGGTGGCATCGCGGGCGTGGGCGTCGTCGGGCAGCGGCGGCACCGGGAAGCCGAGGAAGACAGTGGAATCGGCGGCGGGTTCCTCGACCGGTGGCGGTGCCGCCTTCGCCCGGCCCGCCCGCAGGAACTGCAGCACCAGCAAGCCGGTGACCACCAGGCCACCGATCACCAGGATCGGGGTCTGCACGCGGTAGCCCTCGGCCTGCAACACCCGGGCCGTGGCCACCACCATGACCCAGCCCAAGGAGGCCGGAATCAGCAGTTTCCATCCGAGATTCATGAACTGGTCGTAGCGCAGCCGCGGCAGCGTGCCGCGCAGCCAGATGAACACGAACAGGAACGTCCAGACCTTGGCGGTGAACCACAGCACCGGCCACCAGCCGGAGTTCGCGCCGTCCCACATGTTCAGCGGCCACGGCGCGCGCCAGCCGCCCAGGAACAGCGTGGTGGCCAGCGCGGAAACCGTGGCCATGTTCACGTATTCGGCCAGCATGAACATGGCGAACTTGAGCGAGGAGTACTCGGTATGGAAGCCGCCGACCAGCTCGCCCTCGGCCTCCGGCAGGTCGAACGGCGCCCGGTTGGTCTCGCCGACCATCGAGACGCAGTAGATCAGGAACGACGGCAGCAGCAGGAAGACATACCAGGTGCCTTCCTGCGCGGACACGATGCCCGAGGTCGCCATGGTGCCGCCGAGCAGGAACACGGCGGCGAAGCACAGCGCCATCGCGATCTCGTAGGAGATGACTTGCGCGGTCGAGCGCAGGCCGCCCAGCAGCGGATAGGTCGAGCCGGACGACCACCCGGCCAGCACGATGCCGTAAACGCCGATGGAGGTGATCGCCAGGATGTAGAGCACCGCGACCGGCAGATCGGTGAGCTGCAGCGCGGTGGTGACGCCGAAGATCGACACCTGCGGCCCGAGCGGGATGACCGCGAACGCCATGAAGGCGGGCACCACCGAGATGATCGGCGCCAGAATGTAGATCGGCTTGTCCACGATCGCTGGGACGATGTCCTCTTTGAGGGCCATCTTCACGCCATCGGCGATGCTCTGCAGCGATCCGAACGGCCCGGTCCGGTTCGGGCCGATCCGCATCTGCATGCGCGCCACGATCTTTCGTTCCGCCAGCACCGCGACCAGTGGGATCAGCATCAGGTAGACGAAGATGGCGAGTGCTTTCGCGACCACGAGCCACAGCGGGTCGTGGCCGAAGCCGACCGGTGCGTACGGCGCCGCGGTCGACGCGATGAGCAGAGCCGGATCACTCATGACGGTGTTCCTTCATCCTCTCGTCGGCGCGCCGCAGCTGGACGATGGCGCCGGGCTGGACGGCGAGTTGCCCGGCGACGGAGCAGCCGGGCGAGTGCTGTGGCACCCAGACCACGCGATCGGGCAGGTCGCTGATCATCAGCGGCAGCGTGACAGCGCCGTGGCCGGTGGCGACGGTGACCGGATCGTGCTCGGCCACGCCGATCTCCGCGGCGGTGGCCGCCGACAGACGTACTACCGGGGGCCGGGCGATGCCCGCCAGGTTCGGTTCGCCGTCCTGCATGCGTCCCTCGTCGAGCAGCATTCGCCAGCTGGCGAGGACCGCGGTGCCCGGTTGAGGTTGGGCCGGCTCGTGCGGCGGGTGCGTGGGCGCGGCGACCGGTACGCCGTCCCAGGCGCCGAGTTCGGCGAGTTCGGCGCGTGCGGATTCGGTGTCGGGCAAGCCCAAGCGCACCGACATCTCGTCGGCGATGGCGTGCAGCACCCGCTGATCCGACAGCGGCGCGGTCTGGCGGCGCACCATGTCGTCGCCGAGCGCGGCGGCGAACGGACGCGGCCTGCCCTCCCAAGTGCGGAAGGTGCCGGACTTCTCCATCGCCGAGGCCACTGGGAAGACCACGTCGGCGCGCTCGGTGATCGGACTGTGCCGCAGTTCCAGGCTGACCACGAACCGGGCCGCGTCGATGGCGGCCAGCGCGGCGGCCGGGTCGGGCAGGTCGGCGACGTCGACGCCGCCGATCACCAGCGCGCCGAGGCCGGGTGCGGCCTCCAGGATGGCCGTGGTGTCGCGGCCGGCGCCGATCGGCAGCTCCGCCGCGTTCCAGACCGCCCGGACCTGTTGCCTGGCACGGGGATCCGCGACCGGGCGGCCACCGGGGAGCAGGCCGGGAAGCGCGCCCGCTTCGACCGCGCCGCGTTCACCTGCCCGGCGTGGCACCCAGGCGAGGGCGGCTCCGGTCTCGTCGGCGAGCCGGACGACCGACGACAGCGCGCCCGCGACAGCGGCCATCCGTTCGCCGACCATGATCACCGCGCCGGGTTCGCGCAGCAGCCGCGCCAGCTCGGCCAGCCGGGCGGGATCCGCGCCGGGGGTGGTGATCTCACTGGTGCGGATGGCGTCGAGCAGCTGTGGTTCAGCGCCCGGTACGGTGCGCAGCAGGCGGCCGGACATGCGGTCGAGTCCGCGGGAGGTGTACGGCGCCAGCACGTAGACCGGCAGGCCGCGCTTGCGGGCGGCTTTGCGCAGACGCAGGTAGACGATCGGCGACTCCTCTTCCGGCTCGAACCCGACCAGCAGGACGACCGGCGCGGCTTCCATGCTCTCGTAGGTCACCGTGGTGGCCCGCCCCGCGACGCGAGCGGCGAGGAAGTCCGCCTCCTCCGCCGAGTGGGCGCGGGAGCGGAAGTCGATGTCGTTGGTGCCGAGGGCGATTCGCGCGAACTTGGCGTAGGCGTAGGCGTCCTCTTCGGTGACCCGGCCGCCGACGAGCACGCCCGCGTTGCCGAAGGACGCGGCAAGACCCGCCGCGGCCGCGGCCAGTGCCTCCGACCAGGAGGCGGGGGCGAGGTTGCCGTCCCAGCCGCGCACGAGCGGGGTGGTGATCCGGTCGGGTTCGGTGGCGTACGCGAAGGCCCAGCGTCCCTTGTCGCAGTTCCATTCCTCGTTGACCTGCGGGTCGTCACCGGCCAGCCGGCGCAGTACCTTGCCGCGCCGGTGGTCGGTGCGCTGCGCGCAGCCGGAGGCGCAGTGCTCGCACACATTCGGGCTGGACACCAGGTCGAAGGGGCGTGCGCGGAACCGGTAGGTGGTGCCGGTGAGCGCGCCGACCGGGCAGATCTGCACCGTGTTGCCGGAGAAGTAGGAGTCGAGCGGCTCGGCCTGTGCGGTGCCGACCTGTTGCAGCGCACCGCGATCCATCAGCTCGATGAACGGGTCACCGGCGATCTGCTGGGAGAAGCGCGTGCAGCGGGCGCAGAGCACACAGCGTTCCCGGTCCAGCAGCACGGCCGTGGACAGTGGGATCGGTTTCGGGTAGGTGCGTTTGTGCCCGTCGAAGCGGGATTCGGCGCGGCCGGTGGACATCGCCTGGTTCTGCAGCGGGCATTCGCCGCCCTTGTCGCACACCGGGCAGTCGAGCGGATGGTTGATCAGCAGCAGCTCCATCACGCCCTCCTGCGCCTTGTCGGCGACCGCGGAGGTGAGCTGGGTGCGGGCCACCATGCCGTCGGTGACGGCCATGGTGCAGGAGGCGACGGGTTTGCGTTGGCCCTCCACCTCGACGAGGCACTGGCGGCAGGCGCCCACCGGGTCGAGCAGCGGATGGTCGCAGAAGCGGGGGATCTGGATGCCGATCAGTTCGGCGGCCCGGATCAGCAGGGTGCCGGGCGGCACGCTGACGGTGGTGTCGTCGATGGTCACGGTCACCAGGTCGGCGGGAGCCGGGCCGCTGGTGGGGCCAGTGACGATGGCGGGACTACCGGTCGCCCGGCCGCCCCGGACCGAATCGCTACGCGGTACTGGATTCATCGCACCCCTTCTCCTGACTCGGCCCATGCGGTGCAGCGCGCCGGGTCGAATGGGCATCCGCCGAGCCTCAGGTGGTCGGCGTACTCCGCGCGGAAGTGCTTCAGCGAGGAGATGATCGGGCTGGCCGCGCCGTCGCCGAGGGCGCAGAACGACTTGCCGTTGATGGTGTCGCTGATGTCGAGCAGCTTGTCCAGGTCGGATTCGTCACCGTCGCCGGACTCGATGCGGCGCAGCAGCTGGACGAGCCAGTAGGTGCCCTCCCGGCAGGGGGTGCACTTGCCGCAGGACTCGTGTGCGTAGAACTCGGTCCAGCGCAGCACCGCCCGCACCACGCAGGTGGTGTCGTCGAAGATCTGCAGCGCCTTGGTGCCCAGCATGGATCCGGCGCCGGCGACGGCCTCGTAGTCCAAGGGGACGTCGAGGTGTTCGTCGGTGAACAGTGGCGTGGACGAGCCGCCCGGCGTCCAGAACTTCACTCGGTGCCCGGCGCGCACGCCTCCGGCGTAGTCGAGCAGTTCCCGCAGCGTGACGCCGAGCGGCGCCTCGTACTGTCCGGGGCGGGCGACGTGACCTGACAGCGAGTAGAGGGTGAAGCCAGGGGATTTCTCGCTGCCCATCGAGCGGAACCAGGCGATGCCGTTGCGGATGATGGGTGGCACGCTGGCGATGGATTCGACGTTGTTCACCACCGTGGGGCAGGCGTACAGGCCGGCGACAGCGGGGAAGGGCGGACGCAGGCGGGGCTGTCCGCGGCGGCCTTCCAGCGAATCCAGCAGCGCGGTCTCTTCGCCGCAGATGTAGGCGCCCGCGCCCGCGTGCACGATCAGTTCGAGGTCGTAGCCGGAGCCGAGGATGTCGTGGCCGAGGAAGCCCGCTTCGTAGGCTTGCGCCACCGCGGCTTGCAGCCGTCGCAGCACCGGAACCACTTCGCCGCGAACGTAGATGAACGCGTGCGCCGCGCGGATGGCATAGGAGGCGATGACGACGCCTTCGATCAAGGCGTGCGGCGTGGCCAGCATGAGCGGAATGTCCTTGCAGGTGCCGGGTTCCGACTCGTCGGCGTTCACCACGAGGTAGTGCGGTTTGGTGACGCCGTCGGGGCCGGGGCCCTGCGGGATGAAACTCCACTTCATGCCGGTGGGGAAGCCCGCGCCGCCGCGGCCGCGCAGGCCCGCGTCCTTGACGGTCTGGATGACCTGGTCGGGGTCCATCCGCAGTGTGGCGCGCAGCGCCTGGTAGCCGTCGTGGCGCAGGTAGGTGTCCAGCGTCCAGGACCGCGGATCGTCCCAGTACTCGGTCAATACCGGTGTGAGGGTCATCAGAGGCCCTCCGAACCGTCTTGTGGCGCAGGGGCTTGCATGCCCTGCTCGCGGGCGATCCGCAGGCCGGCGAGCGTCGCCTCGCCCGCGGCGCCGTCGAGGACGCCCTCGCGTTCGTCCGGGAATCCGGCGAGAATGCGCGCGGTCTGTTTGAACGTACACAGCGGCGCGCCGCGGGTCGGCGTGACCTGTTGTCCGGCCCGCAGGGCGTCCACCAGGGCGCGTGCCGATTCCGGAGTCTGGTTGTCGAAGAACTCCCAGTTGACCATGACCACCGGGGCGAAGTCGCATGCGGCGTTGCACTCGATGTGTTCGAGTGTGATTGCTCCGTCCGCCGTGGTCTCGCCGTGTGCGATGCCGAGGTGGCGCTCGAGCGCGGCGAGGATGGCGTCGCCGCCCATCACCGCGCACAGCGTGTTGGTGCACACGCCGACGTGGTAGTCGCCGGTCGGGGTGCGCCGGAACATCGAGTAGAACGTGGCGACCGCGGTGACCTCGGCGCCGGTGAGGCCGAGCTGTTCGGCGCAGAAGTCGATGCCGGTGCCGGTGACGTAGCCCTCCTCGGACTGCACCAGGTGCAGCAGGGGAAGCAGCGCCGACCGCGGGTGCGGGTAGCGGGAGATGATCTCCTTGGCGTCGGTTTCCAGCCGCTCGCGCACGAAGGGTTGGTACGGCTCGGGCCGGGTGCCGAGCCGCAGCAGGATTTCTTGCCCTCCCGTCACCCGGCCACCACCCCCCGTGGAATCGCTGTGCGATGCTGTGTTCATCGGTCCACTCCGCCCATGACCGGGTCGATGCTGGCGACCGAGGCGATGACGTCGGCGACCATGCCGCCCTCGCACATCGCCGCGACCGCTTGCAGATTGGTGAACGAGGGGTCGCGATAGTGCACCCGATAGGGCCGGGTGCCGCCGTCGCTGACCATGTGTACGCCCAGTTCGCCGCGCGGCGACTCCACCGCCACGTACACCTGGCCGGCGGGGACCCGGATGCCCTCGGTGACCAGTTTGAAGTGGTGGATGAGCCCCTCCATGGACCTGCCCATGATCTTGCCGATGTGCGCGGGGGAGTTGCCCAGCCCGTCCGCGCCGAGCTGCAGGTCGGCGGGCCAGGCGATCTTCTTGTCCTCCACCATGACCGGGCCGGGGCGCAGCCGGTCGAGGCATTGCTCCACGATCTTCAGCGACTCCTTCATTTCCTCCACCCGGATGGCGTAACGGCCGTAGCAGTCGCATCCGGTGGTGATCGGGACGTCGAATTCGTAGTTCTCGTAGCCGCAGTAGGGCTGTGCTTTGCGCAGGTCGTGCGGCAGGCCGGTGGCACGGAGCACCGGGCCGGTGATGCCGAGTGCCATACACCCCTGCAGGTCGAGATAGCCGATGTTCTGGGTGCGGGCCTTCCAGATCGGGTTCGCGGTGAGCAGATGTTCCATGTCGCGCAGCCGCTTGGGCAGCAGCGCGAGCAGTTCGCGCACCTTGCTCACTCCGTCGTCGGGCAGGTCCTGGACCAGGCCGCCGGGCCGGATGTACGCATGGTTCATCCGCAACCCGGTGATGGTCTCGAAGATGTCGAGGATCAGCTCGCGCTCGCGGAACCCGAACAGCATCGGCGTCAGCGCGCCCAGTTCCATGCCGCCGGTGGCCAGGGCGACCAGGTGCGACGAGATGCGGTTGAGCTCCATGAGCAGCACTCGGATGATCGTGGCGCGCTCGGGAATCTGTTCGGTGATGTCGAGCAGTTGCTCCACGCCCAGGCAGTACGCCGTCTCGTTGAAGAACGGCGCCAGGTAGTCCATGCGGGTGACGAAGGTGACGCCTTGGGTCCAGTTGCGGAACTCGAGGTTCTTCTCGATGCCGGTGTGCAGGTAGCCGATTCCGCAGCGGGCCTCGGTGACCGTCTCGCCTTCGATCTCCAGGATCAGCCGCAGCACGCCGTGCGTGGACGGATGCTGCGGGCCCATGTTGACGACGATGCGCTCCTCACCCGCGCCGGCCAGCGTCTCGGCCACCTGCTCCCAGTCCTGGCCGGCGACGGTGACCGTGGCGGGCTCCGGTCCGGCGTCACCGGTGACGCCGGACCTGGTGTCGGTGTCGTTCAGCCCAGCTGTCGCCCGACCGCCACCCCGCACGGAATCGCTTCGCGATGCTTTCATCAGCTGTATGCCCTCCGCTCGTCGGGCGGCGGGATACGCGCGCCCTTGTATTCGACCGGGATCCCGCCGAGCGGGTAGTCCTTGCGCTGGGGGTGGCCTCGCCAGTCGTCCGGCATGGTGATGCGGGTGAGCGAGGGGTGACCGTCGAACCGGATGCCGAAGAAGTCGTAGGTCTCGCGTTCGTGCCAGTCGGTGGTCGGATACACCTCGTAGAGCGAAGGGATGTGCGGGTCCGCGTCCGGCGCGGACACCTCCACGCGCAGGCGGCGGTTGTGCGTGATCGACATGAGGTGGTAGGCGGCATGCAGTTCGCGGCCGGAATCGTCCGGGTAGTGCACGCCGTTGACGCCGAGGCAGAGCTCGAAACGCAGTGCGGGATCGTCGCGCAACGCTTGCGCGACGGCGAGCAGGTGTTCGCGGCGCACGTGCAGGGTGAGCTCGCCACGGAAGACGATCACCTTCTCCAGGGCCGCGTCCAAGCGTGTGCCACCGGTCGCCAGCGCGGCGCGCAGCGCGTCGACCACTTCGTCGAAGTAGCCGCCGTAGGGGGGTGGCGTGCCGCCGGGCAAGGTGACCGGGCGGACCAGGCCACCGTAGCCGGAGGTGTCGCCGGTGCCTGCGACGCCGAACATGCCGCGCCGCACGGCGATCACGTCGGCGGCGGTCTGCGCGGAATCCTCTTCGGGCAGTGTGCCTTCGGGGCCGGCGGTGGCCGCGGCGTCGATCGGGTCGTGCGCGGGCGGGGTGCCGGTGTTGTCGGGGGCGTCGAAGGTCATCGCAGCAGACCCTCCATCCGGATGGTCGGCGTCGAGGCGAGCGCGGCCTCTTCGGCGGCGCGGATGGCCTCCTCGCGGTTGACGCCGAGCGGCATCTGTTGAATCTTCGCGTGTAGCGCCAGGATCGCGTTGAGCAGCATCTCCGGGCGGGGCGGGCAGCCGGGCAGGTAGATGTCCACCGGCACCACATGGTCGACGCCCTGCACGATGGCGTAGTTGTTGAACATCCCGCCGGAGGAGGCGCAGACGCCCATCGCGAGCACCCACTTCGGTTCGGTCATCTGGTCGTAGACCTGGCGCAGCACCGGGGCCATCTTCTGGCTCACCCGGCCGGCGACGATCATCAGGTCTGCCTGCCGCGGCGAGGCGCGGAAGGCCTCCATGCCGAAGCGGGCGATGTCGAAACGCCCCGCGCCGGTGGCCATCATCTCGATGGCGCAGCAGGCCAGGCCGAAGGTGGCCGGCCACACCGAGCCCTTGCGCAGGTATCCGGCGAAATCCTCGACCGTGCTCAGCAGGAAGCCGCTGGGCAGTTTTTCCTCGAGACCCATGTTCTTTTGACTCGCTTCCACTCGTCGGCTACGAATTCGGTTGCGCGGTGCTCACTCCCAGCTGAGCCCGCCGCGCCGCCATTCGTAGGCGTAGGCCACGGAGACGTTGACGATGAACAACGCCATCGCGGCGAGGCCGAAGAGACCGAGCGCATCGAAGTGGACTGCCCACGGATAGAGGAACACGATCTCGATATCGAAGATGATGAACAGCATGGCGGTGAGGTAGTACTTCACCGGAAAGCGTTGCCCGGTAACGTTTCCCGGCCCGCCCGCGACGGCGTGCGGAGTGGGTTCGATACCGCATTCGTAGGCTTCCAGCTTGGCCCGGTTGTAGCGCTTCGGGCCGACCAGGGCCGCCATGACGATGGAGAACAGCGCGAACGCGGCGGCGATCGCGCCGAGGACAAGAATCGGCACCTCGATATTCACGACTGCACTTCCCCTCCTTGCGAGCTGCAGCTGGATGACAACAGCGTCCGAGGCGGGCTGACGTCGTTGTCCGCCTCGGCCAGACTCGCCCCTCGGCTTCACCGGGATAGGTCATTACCGGGACCGTTCCCGTGTGAGATAGGGCACAGCCTACAACCGAACGGTCCGGCCGCCGCCCGTTTCGCGAGCTCGTTTGATCGAATTCAGTACAACTATTTATGACTGAAACGGGGGTAATCCGGGTTGGCGTCAGGTGACGTTTGCTCGAAGTCCTGGCGCCGACGCGAAGTGTCGGTCCCCGCGACGTCAAATGTGGTTCCGAGCAGGTTCGGAGTCGGCATCCGCGACAGGCGGCGGTGCCGGTTCCGGCCACCTGGACCGGAGTGCAGCCGGTCCGGTCAGGCGCGGGAACGCGCGAGTGGGCGACGCGACAGACTAATGCATTATCGCTATGAATACTGCCCCGGGGTCCGCTGAAGGGCGGTGGCGATCAGGCCGCGGAACGATTGCGCAGCAGGCCGACGACGGCCTCGGTGAGACGCATCGGGTCGATGGGATGCGCGACCGCCGCCTCCGCGCGCGACCAGCTGGCCAGCCAGGTGTCGTCCGCGCGGCCCGTGAGCACCAGAATCGGTGGGCAGGGGCTGATCTCGTCCTTCAGCTGCTTGGCGATGCCCAGCCCGCCCGCAGGGGTCGCTTCGCCGTCGAGAATGGCCAGATCGATGCCGCCGGCATCCATCTGGGCGATCACCACCGGAGCGGTGGCCACCTCGAGATACTCGAACGCCGGGAGTTCCGAGTGCGGCTGCTTGCCCAAGGCCAGCATCACCTGGCGCCGGGTGTCGGCATCGCTGCTGTATACGAGAACCCGCAGTGGGGTGGAACGAACGGAATCGGCCACGAACGGCATGGTACGTCCGCGAAGGCCGCCCGCGTGGCAGGTTGGCGCAGATCGTCTGCGTGCGTCGTACCTCGGCCCACCGCGCGTCACCGGCGGCGTCATTTCGCTGCAAGTCCATGACAAGATGCCGATAAGACTCTGCCGGTAGAGTCCGGCGAATGCGGGGAGATATCACGCAGGCCCTCGTCGATACCGACGTGTGGACCGATGCGATGCTGGACAGTGCCGGGATTCCGGTGGTCGACGTACCGTTCGTGACCATCGGCAGTGGGATCGGATCGTTCGTCACCTATGACACCCTCCGCATCTTCGGCGTGCCCGCGCACGCGATGGCGGTGCTCGGGCCGCAGGACCACCCGTGGGCCTCCTATGAATACCTGACCAGGGTCTCGCAGATTCCTCGCTCGGAACGACTGCGCAGTGACTCGGCCTCCACGCCGGACAACATCTGGGGCTTCCCCTCGTACGCGGTGCGGGAGGCCATCGCGGACAAGTCGCTCGTGCCGCTGTGGAACGTTTTCGTCGAACCGATCTTCGCCAACTACTACACCCCGCGGGCGGGCCAGGCATTCGTGGCGATGGAGCGGGAATTCCACCGCATCGGCTACCCGAACTCGTTGCACCGCGGGCACGTTCGCATGGTGCGCAGGCGCCACGGCGGCGGCTATTTCACCATTCTGACCCCGCCCGCGGGCTCGGCGCCGACCAAGCGGGTCGCGTTCCGCAGCACCTACGTCCATGTGGCGGTGGGGTATCCGGGTTTGATGCTGTTGCCGGACCTGCAGGAATACCGCGAGACCCATCGCGATCCGACCCGCGTGGTGAATGCCTACGAGCCGCACGAGCATGTCTACCAGGCGCTGCGGCGGCGGCCCGGCACGGTGCTGATCCGCGGCAGCGGGGTCGTGGCCAGCCGTGTGCTGCAACGGCTCGTCGACGACCGCGACGCCCACGGGCTCGATACCCAGATCCTGCACCTGTTCCGCACCTATGTCGCGGGCCCGCACGGCAAGAACCTCTTCAATCGGCGCAAGGGCGGCGACGGGTGGGCCTACCAGGGCTTCAACTATCCGAAGTCGGTGTGGGGCGGTCAGCTGAAGCAGAAGGTGCGCAACCTGCAAGACGAGGAACGCGCTAAGGCGTACCAGGAGTTCGCCGGCACCAACACTCCGATCAGGAACAATTGGCAGGAACAGCTGCGCCGCGGCCGCATGCAGGGTTGGTATCAGGTGATGGCGGGCACGATGCGAGCGCCGCGCCCGGCCGAGGGACGCCAAGGCGTGGTCGCGACGATTCTTCCAGACACCTCTGCGGCACTGCCGATTCCGCCGCCGACGCAGCCGTTCGACACGACCGTCGACTACATCATCGACTGCACCGGGCTCGAGGCCGACATCCGTGAGCACCGGTTGCTGGCCGACCTGCTCGACCACACCGGCGCCGGGCGCAATCCGATGGGGCGGCTCGATGTGGACACCACGTTCGAGTTGATCGGCACCCGCAGCGGCACGGGGCGGATCTACGCGTCCGGCAGCGCGACGCTCGGCGGGCCGTTCGTCGGCGTGGACACCTTCCTCGGCTTGCAGATCGCCGCCCAGGAGATCGCCGACGATTTGGCCGCACTGGGATTCTGCCGCAGGATGGGGCCGCTGCGCTCGACGCGGCAATGGTGGCTGTGGGTTACGAACAAGAAGATCTGAGCGATGCTTCCTACCTTGAACGGGCGAATTCAGACCCGTGTTCTCGCACTGAGCGTGATCGGATTCTTCGTCGCGCTGATCATCACCCCATTGCTGCCGACCGGATCGCTGAGTATCGGGCAGGCGTATCGGGTGACGTTGTCGGTCCTGCTCGCGACCGTTCTGGTCGGCGTGCTCTGGGAATTGCTCTACCATTTTCTGCAGCAATTCCGCTGGGAAAAGGATTGGCCGACATTGTTCGGTTTCGTCACCATTCTCAACGAGGGCGCGCTGATCTGGGTCCTCGTGCGCTACACCACGGTGGTGCTGCCCGAGCATCTGCGTCCGTCTCCGGCGGCCTTTCTGCTCCAATTCGTCAGCACCTGGATTCTCTTCTGGCTCATCGTGAACGGGCCGATGCGGGTCGTCTTCCATCGGTGGCGGTTCCAAGGCGGCAGGTTCCTATGAGCGGGCAGATCGAAGTGGTGCCCGGCGCCCATCTGGTGGCGAGCGTGGGCGGCGCGGTCCTGGTGGTCGCGCATCGGGGCGCGGGCGCGGTCACGGCGGACACGATGGCGGCCCGGACGATGGCGGCCCTGCTCGACATCGTGCGGGAGGCTATCGCGCGCGACCGGCACCGCAGCGGGCGCGCGGTGGCACGGCTGGCGACGTCCTGGCTGATGAACCTGTCGAACGGGGAAGAGGACGAGGTCGAATTCGGCGTGATCACCCCGGTGGAGGATGGCGTCGCGGTGTTCCTGCACGGCGGCGTGACCGCGATTCTGACCGGACCCGATCGCACGGAAGTGCTTCGCGGCAGGGATGCCGGATTCACCGTCGACCGGGTGGTGACGCCCGGACCCGGCATCGGCGCCGGGCTGTTCGTGGACGAGGCAGGGCACGCTGCGAGTTCCCTGCCGGGGCGTGGGATCTTCGGGCTCCAAGCGGGGACGGCGCCGGGGTCCGGCGCTGTGCTGTGGGCTGGTGCCGTCGAGATATCCCGTGGATCGGCGATGGGCGGTGATACCCCGTCAGCGGGAACGCGCGCAGCCGAGCCTGTCCATGAACCATCGTCGATCGGTGGGTCGTATGCGCAGCCGGAACCGCGCATCGCCGAGGATCGGTCGCCGTCGGACACAGCGCGCGCGTCCGAAAACCGCGCCGGGTCGGAGACGCCATCGACGGCCGAGCCCGAGCCGACATCGCAACCCCAGCCGAGCGGGCCACCTTATACCGCCGCCGAAGAGCGAACCACGTCGAAACCAGACCCCATCGCGGGGCGACCGATCGCGGAACCAGGCCCGGCCGCGGCCTCGCGCGAGACCTCTGCACCGAACCCGGTCGCCGCACAGGGAGAAGTGTCCGCACCGCGCCCGATCTCCGGACACGAACCGGTGTTCACAGAGCAGGCGGTCTCCGAGCAGCAAGCGGTGTCCACCCGGCGCCCGGCCTCCGGACACGAACCGGTGTCCGCACCGCCCTCCTTCTCCGAGCGCGAGGCGGCGCATGGTGCCGAGCCGATCTCTGATGCACGATCGTCCCCACCCGACGTTCCGGGTCCGGAGCGGACACCCGGACCACCGCGCCGCATGCTGAGCCTGCGGAAGGGGGATTTCGGTGATGCCGCAACGGAAGTCGATCTCCAGGCGCAAGCGTCCGGGCCGGGCTTGACGCCACCGGTGGCGCAGCCCGTTCCGCCGCCCATCCCGCCGCGGGCGGAGCGCGGCAACGAGAGGGACTACGCGATCGCCAACGACACGAATCTCGCCGAGACGGTGGTGCCTGCCGCGGAGGTCGTCGCCGACGCGCTCGAGTCGGACGGTGCGAACACGCTGGGCCACCGGGTGATCGTGCAGGGCTTCCAATGCGCGCGGCAGCATCACAACGACCCGCGGGTGTCGTTCTGCGCGGTCTGCGGCATCCGGATGGACCAGCTCACTTGCGTGCTGTCCGAGGGTGTGCGCCCGCCGCTCGGGGTGCTGCTGCTCGACGATGGCACCTCGTTCGTCCTGGACAACGACTGCGTTCTGGGCCGCGAACCGGAGTACGCGGAGGCGGTCGCGCGCGGCGCTCGCCCGGTGCGGCTGGACGACAGCTCCGGCGGGATGTCCCGGGCGCACGCGGAGATCCGCCTCATCGACTGGGATGTCACGGTGGTCGACGGTGGCTCCACGAACGGCACCCACATCCGCCAGCCCGGCCGTCAGGACTGGATCCGGGCCATTCCCGGTCATCCGGTCACCTTGCTGCCCGGCGCGCAAATCCAGCTCGGCGGACGTGTACTCACCTTCGACTCGCCGCACGGCCAGCTGTAGGCGCGCAGCAAGTCCGGCTCGATCGCATTGTTCGCGCCTGCTGGACAACGCACGCTGCGCTCAGGCCTGGCGTGACCGGACGATCCCCGTCCACGGGTTGCGCATGGGTCTACGCGGGTCGGGCCCGCGGGTACCACTGTGCTGTGTCCCGCGTAAGCGGATCAGTGGGGATGGAAGGCGTCCGGACCGACCTCGGCGGGGTCGAGTAGGTGAGTGAGGAACAGGCGTGTGGTGGGGGTCGGCGTGCGGGTGGTTATCGCGTGCCACGGGCGGTCGAGCGGAGTGCCCTCGACCGGGAGGACGCGCAAAGCGCCGTTCTCGAGGTCCTGAGAGATCGCGTCGCTGTGAATCAGGGTGACTCCCAACCCTTCTCGTGCGGCGGCCAGGACCGCGCCGTGTGATCCGAGGGTGAGGGTGGGTGGTTCGATCCGCAGCCGGTCGAGCAGGCCGAGGGTGGCCTCGCGGGTGCCGGAGCCGCGGCCGCGCAGCAGCCAGGTGGTGTGCAGCGGGTCGAGTTCGGGTAGGCCGACCACGACCAGACGGCTCGGCCGCCGGGCCCGCACCACCAGTCCGGTGTCCCGTGGCGGCCGCCCCGCGATGACGAGATCCGTTTCATGGTGCTGCAATTCGAGGAACAACACGTCGCGTGGATGCACCGACAGGCTCAGCTCGATATCGGGAAACCGGCGGCGGAACGACGCCAGCGGACGCAGCAAGACGTACTCGCCTGCGGTGGCGACCACGCCGATGCGCAGCCGTCCGGTCTCGGCGCGGCGGACGGCCGCCTGCGCCTCCTGCATCAGTCCGAGGATGCCGCGGCAGTACTCGGCGTAGATGCGACCGGCCTCGGTGAGCGCGATGCCGCGCCCGGATTTCGCGATGAGCTTCGCGCCCAGCTGTTTCTCGATGTGCGCGACGGCAGCGGAGACGGCCGCCTCGGTGACGTGCAGTTGCGCCGCCGCCCGGCGGATGCTGCCTTGGCGGGCGACGGCCAGGAATGTTTCCATCCGCCCGGCGCTCACCATACCCATCGAACGATGGTAACAAACTCGATGAATACGTTGAGTATGACCAGGAACAATCAAATTGTTTGTCGGTATCCGGCCCGTCATCCTGGAAATCCCAAGGCACGCCCGTTCGCCCGGGTGCGGGTGTCCGCAGTGGCAGCAGGAGGAACGATGGCCGAAGAAACTGAACGCGACCGCTGGGATCCGGGTGTCCAATCCTATGCGTCCATGGGCTATTACGCGCCCGACTACCAGCCGTCGGAGACCGACGTGCTCGCCGTGTTCCGGGTGACTCCGCAGCGTGGCGTCGACCCGATCGAGGCGGCGGCCGCGGTGGCCGGTGAATCCTCCACCGCGACGTGGACGGTCGTGTGGACCGACCGGCTGACCGCGCATTCCCGGTATCAAGCCAAGTGTTACCGCATCGACGAGGTGCCCGGACGTCCGGGGGAGTACTTCGCCTATATCGCCTACGATCTCGATTTGTTCGAGGAGGGGTCGATCACCAATCTGACCTCGTCGATCATCGGCAATGTTTTCGGTTTCAAGCCGCTGCTGGCGCTGCGGCTGGAGGACATGCGGATTCCGGTGGCGTATGTCAAGACGTTCCAGGGGCCGCCGCACGGCACGGTGATGGAGCGCGAATATCTGAACAAGTACGGCAGGCCGCTGCTGGGTGCGACGGTGAAACCGAAACTCGGTCTCTCCGCGCGCAATTACGGCCGGGTGGTCTACGAGGCGTGTAAGGGCGGGCTGGATTTCACCAAGGACGATGAGAACATCAACTCGCAGCCGTTCATGCGCTGGCGCGACCGGTACCTGTTCGCGATGGAGGGCGTGAACCGGGCAATGGCCGATACCGGCGAGATCAAGGGGCACTACCTCAATGTGACCGCGGCGTCGATGGAGCAGATGTACGAGCGGGCCGAGTTCGCCAAGGAACTGGGCAGCGTCGTGATCATGATGGACCTCACGGTCGGATTCACCGCGATGCAGTCGATGTCGCACTGGGCGCGGCGCAACGGCGTGTTGCTGCATCTGCACCGTGCGGGGCATTCCACCTACACCCGGCAGAAGACGCACGGCGTCAGCTTCCGGGTGCTGGCCAAGTGGTGCAGGCTGATCGGCGTCGACCATCTGCACGCCGGCACCGTGGTCGGGAAGCTGGAAGGCGATCCCGCGACCACGAAAGGGTTCTACGACACATTGCGGGAGAACCACATTCGCACCGAACCGGCCAACGGGATCTTCTTCGACCAGCACTGGGCGAGCCTGCCCGGCGTGATGCCGGTGGCCTCCGGCGGCATCCACGCCGCCCAGATGCACCAGCTGCTCGACCTGTTCGGTGACGACGTGGTGCTGCAGTTCGGCGGCGGCACGATCGGGCACCCGCTCGGCATCGCCGCGGGCGCGGAGGCGAACCGGGTGGCGCTCGAGGCGGTCGTTCAGGCCCGCAACGAAGGCCGTGACCTGCTGAAGGAAGGACCGGAGGTGTTGCGGAAGGCGGCCGAGATCTGCCGACCGCTCGATGTGGCGCTGACGACCTGGGGCGACGTCACCTTCGACTACAGCTCCACCGACGCGCCGGACGCCGTGCCGACGGCCAGCCGCTGAGAACCCTTGAAGGACGAGCCATGTACTTGCGTCACGGAACGTTTTCCTACCTGCCGCCGCTGACCGACGAGCAGATCGCTGCCCAGGTGCGCTACGCGCTGCTCAACGGCTGGCCGGTGTCGATCGAATACACCGACGATCCGCATCCTCGCAACGCCTACTGGGAGATGTGGGGGCTGCCGCTGTTCGATCTGGACGAGCCCGACGGCGTGCTCGCCGAGATCGATGCCTGCCGGGCGACCTTCCCGCGGCACTACGTGCGGGTGCTGGCCTACGACGCCCGCTACACCAGGCAGACGACGGCGCTGAGCTTCCTGGTGCAGCGCCCGCCCGACGAACCCGGCTTCCTGCTGACCCGCACCGAGGGCCCGGACCGCCAGCAGAAGTACGGCCTGCACTCGTATGCGACCACCGTCCGTCCGGGAGACCGGTATGGCGGCTGAGCGCAACGGCGCCGGATTCCGTCTGCACCGGCCGGGGGCCGCCATCCCCGGCGCGGCGCGGACGGCGCCCGCCGACCCGGAGGCTCCGGAGCTCCTGGACGAGGACGCGGTGTTGGATCTGTCGACCGACATCGCAGGCTACGACGTCGAGGAGACACTGCGCAGGCTGGATGCCGAACTGATCGGATTGGCGCCGGTGAAGCGGCGGGTGCGGGAGATCGCGGCGCTGCTGCTGATCGATCGGGCCCGGCAGCGGTTCGGGCTGACGTCCTCCCGGCCGACCATGCACATGAGCTTCACCGGTGGCCCCGGCACCGGCAAGACGACGGTGGCGCTGCGTATGGCGCAGATGCTGCACTCACTCGGTTATATCCGGAAACCGAAGGTGCACACCGTGACTCGCGACGACCTGGTCGGTCAGTTCATCGGGCACACCGCGCCGAAGACGAAGGAGGCGCTGGCCAAGGCGGCCGGCGGTGTGCTGTTCATCGATGAGGCCTACTACCTGTTCCGGCCGGAGAACGAACGCGACTACGGGCAGGAGGTGATCGAGATCCTGCTGCAGGAAATGGAGAACGAGCGCACCAGCCTGGTGGTGATCTTCGCGGGTTACCCCGACCGGATGGAGCGCTTCTTCTCCGCCAATCCAGGGCTGTCTTCGCGGGTGGCGCATCACCTGGAGTTCGCCGACTACACGCATGCGGAACTCATGGGCATCGCCGAGCTGATGGTGGCCGGGGAGAACTTCCGGTTCGACAACGCGGCGCGCGTGGCGTTCAGCGAGTATCTGGAGCGCCGGATGGCCAGGCCCCGCTTCTCCAACGCCCGCAGCGTGCGCAACGCGCTGGACCGCTGCCGGTTGCGCCAGGCCAAGCGCCTGGTGGAGCTGCGCAGACCGCTCACCAAGACCGACCTGATCACGCTGACCGACCGGGATGTCTACGGCAGCAGCGTGTTCACCGACCCCGAACTACCGGACGGGCCTGCCGCGCGAGCTCCCGGGTGATGAGAACGAGGCGCTGTGCCAGAAGGACTGAAGACCCTCACCCGTTACACCATCGAGCAGGAGCACCGGCATCCCGGCTCCTCCGGTGAGTTCTCCGCGCTGGTGAACGTGATCGCGACCGCGACGAAGATCGTCGCGAATCAGGTCACCAGGGGTGCGATCGTCGGATCGATCGGCGCGTCGGAGCCGGACAATCTGCCGCCGACCGTGCACCGCAAACTGGACGCGATCACCAATGACATCATGGTCGCCGAAACCCAATGGACCGGCCATCTTTCGGGCCTGCTGTCGGAGCAGATCAGCGAGATCCACCCGGTGCCCGACATCCATCGGCGCGGAAAGTACTTGCTGGCGTTCGATCCGTTGGACGGATCGTCGAATATCGACGTGAACCTGCCGGTGGGGACGATCTTCAGCGTGCTGCGCGCACCCGCCCGGGTACGGGGCAAGGGCACGAGCACTCCCACGGCGGACGATTTCCTGCAGCCGGGCGTCGAGCAGGTCTGTGCGGGGTTCACCCTGTACGGTCCCGCGACCATGCTGGTGCTGACCACCGGCAGCGGGGTGGACGGGTTCACGCTGGATCGCGAGATCGGCGCGTTCGTGCTGACCCACCCGCGGATGCGCATCCCCGAGGACACCTCGGGTTTCGCGATCAACGCGGCCAATGAGCGGTTCTGGGAACGGCCCGTACGACGTTACGTGCAGGAGTGCTTGGACGGCGTGGACGGTCCGCGGGGCCGGGATTTCAACATGCGCTGGGTGGCGTCACTGGTCGCCGACACCTTTCACATCCTCACCCGCGGCGGGGTCTACCTGTATCCGCGCGACGCGCGGCCGCCCGCGCGTCCGGGGCGGGTCGCGTTGCTCTATGGCGCCAATCCGATCGCGTTCATCGTCGAGCAGGCCGGGGGCGCGGCGACCACCGGCAGTGAGCGGGTGCTCGAGGTGGTGCCGGATCACGTACACCAGCGGGTGCCGCTGATCTTCGGCTCCCGCAACGAAGTCGAGCGCATCGAGCGTTACCACCGCGAACCCGATGAGGGACCAAGCTTCGACACCTCGCTGTTCGGGACCCGGTCGCTGTTTCGTCCGGCGCGACGCTGAAGAGGAGTTTCCATGTCGGTCAAGCATCCCGTCGTCGCGATCACCGGGTCCTCCGGCGCCGGAACGACCAGCGTGACACGGACATTCCAGGAGATATTCCGCCGCGAGGGCATAAACGCGGCCATCGTGGAAGGCGACTCCTTCCACCGCTACGACCGCAACGAGATGAAGCTGGCCATGGCCGAGGCGGAGCAGAACAACAATCTGCGGTTCTCGCATTTCGGTGAGGAGGCCAACCTGCTGAAGGAACTGGAGACGCTGTTTCGCGACTACGGCGAGACCGGGGTCGGTACGGTGCGCCGGTACCTGCACGACGAGGCGGAAGCCAAGCCGTACGGGCAGCCACCGGGAACCTTCACTCCGTGGGAGGAGTTGGCGCCGGGCAGCGACCTGCTGTACTACGAGGGCCTGCACGGTGCCGCGGTCACCGCGACGGTGGATGTGGCCCGGTACACCGATCTGCTGGTCGGCGTGGTGCCGATCATCAACCTGGAGTGGATTCAGAAGGTGATCCGGGACAAGACCGAGCGCGGCTACTCCAGCGAGGCGGTGATCGACACCATCCTGCGGCGGATGCCGGACTACGTCACCTATATCTGCCCGCAGTTCTCCCGCACCTACGTCAACTTCCAGCGGGTGCCCACCGTGGACACCTCGAACCCGTTCATCGCGCGCACCATTCCCACGGCGGACGAGAGCTTCGTGGTGATCCGGTTCGCGGACCCGAAGGTCATCGACTTTCCCTATCTGCTGTCGATGCTGCACGACTCGTTCATGTCGCGGACGAACTGCATCGTAGTGCCCGGCGGCAAGATGGAGCTGGCGATGCAGCTCATCTTCACCCCGTTGATCCTCCGGTTGATGGACAAGCGGCCGAAGCGCTCATACTGAGCGCAGGACTCGGGTCCTGTGATCAGGCGAAACGGCGACGGACAGGACGGACCCGGTTCGCAGTGTCGGACCGCGTAGCATGACCGGTGACATAGCGGCCGAGTCCCGAGTGAGGCGACCAGTGAGCGTTCTACCGGCGTGGGCCGACGATCCGAGCGCACTGGAGTTGTCCGAGGCGGAGTACGACCTGCTGCCGGATGACCTGCGCAAGCTGATCGAGGTGATCGACGGTAACGTGATCCGCTGCCAGAGCGGGTCCGCCGAACACAGCGATGTCGCTCGCCGGCTGGCGAATCAGCTCGAGGCGGCGAAACCCGCAGATCCGTGCACGCGGGTTTCGACCGACGTCGACGTGCATTTCAGCAGGCGGCGAGATCATGCGGGGGCCTTCTCGTTCCGCCGCCCGGACGTCACGGTCTACCGCTGTATCGAACGTGGAGCCAAGCTGACGACGAGTGATGCATTACTGGTCGTCGAGGTCGTTTCTCCGGGATCGGTGTACACCGACACCGTCGACAAGCTCGCCGAGTACGCCTACGAGGGCATCCCGGTTTATCTTGTGGTCCACCTCGACGCAAACCTGTATGTGAAAGTGATTCAGGAGTACCGGCTGGACTGGGCCAGTCGGAGCTATCGGCTGGTCGACACCCATCAGGAGTTGCTGATCCTGGAAAGCCCATTCCCGGCGTCGATGTCATTCGCGCACCTGGACGGCTAGCGGGCACAGCGTTCAGTCGGGCAGGAGGGGGACCGAAAGGCCCTCGCCGCGCTCGAGTAGGGCAGCGCGGGTGACAGCACTGGAGCCGAAGCGTTTGCGCAGGTCGTCGAGGGTCGCGTCGAGGGTGTTGATGGCGCGGCGCTCGAAGGGGAGGGTCAGTTGGACGGTGTCGGCGTCGTCCAGGTTGGTCAGCGCGAGGCCGATCAGCGTCAGGCCGCGCTCCTGGATCATCGGCATGGCCCCGGCCAGCAGGGTGCGGGCCGCACGCAGGATCGTCTCGGTGTGATCGGTGGCCTCGGCGAGGGTGTGTGAGCGGGTAGCACGGGCGAAGTCGTCGAAACGCAGGCGCAGCACCACCGTTCGGCACACCCGGTCGGCGGCGCGCAGCCGCCTGCCCAGTCGATCGGCGAGGCCGTGCAGGTAGGCCTCGATCTCGTCGGGCGGACGGTGGCGGCGGCCGAGAGCCCGCTGGGCGCCGATCGAGCGGCGGCGCCTGCCGGTCTCCACCCGGCGCGGGTCGCGCGCCCAGGACAGCGCGTAGAGGTGGCGGGCCGCGGCGGGGCCGAGGATCGCCCGCAGCGGGCTCTCGCCCAGCTCGGCCAGTTGACCGACCCGGGTGATGCCGTGTTCGTGCAGCGTGCGGGCGGTGACATCGCCGACGCCCCAGAGCCTTTCGACCGGCAGTGGGTGCAGGAAGTCCAGTTCGCCGTCCGGCGGCACCAGCTGCAACCCGTCGGGCTTCGCGACGGCGCTGGCCACCTTCGCGAGGAACTTCGTGCGCGCGATGCCCACCGAAATGGGTAAGCCGACCCGCGCGCGAACCTCCGCGCGCAGCTTGTCCGCGATGGCTACCGGCTCACCCGCGATCCGGCGCAGCCCGCCGACGTCGAGGAACGCCTCATCGATGGAGATGCCCTCCACGACGGGAGTCGTGTCGCGGAAGATCTCGAAGACCGCCTTGCTCGCCTCGGCGTAGGCGGACATGCGCGGAGGCACCACGATCGCCTGCGGGCACAACCGGCGCGCCTGACCGCCGTTCATCGGCGTGCGAACGCCGAACGCCTTCGCTTCGTAGCTGGCCGCCAGCACCACGCCGCCGCCGACGATCACCGGCCTGCCGCGTAGGCGCGGGTCATCGCGCTGCTCGACCGAGGCGTAGAACGAGTCGAGATCGGCATGCAGGATCGATGCCTCCGCCCGCGCGAGAATCCGGGGCCTACCGGATCGGGAGACGGACGCATCGGACACGAACATATGTTCGCATAGGCCTCCGGCAGGTGGCGACTCTACCGTGTCGCCGCGGACGGACCTACTACTTACCTACGTAGTAATCGGCCCTGGCCGGTACCCTGTCCCCACGACAGGGCACAGCGCGGATGAGGGAGTCGGTATGGTGCGAGGATTCGGAGACTTAGAGGCGGTGATCATGGACCGCATCTGGGATCAGGACGCAGAGGACACAACGGTGCGCGAGATCTTCGACGAACTGTCGGCTCAGCGGGACATCGCCTATACCACTGTCATGTCGACCATGGACAACCTCCATCGCAAGGGCTGGCTGGCGCGTGAGCGCGCGGGCAAGGCCTATCGATATTGGCCGACGCTCACCAGAGAGGAACACAGCGCCCGGCTCATGCTGGAGGCGCTCGGCTCCGGCGGACGCTCGGACCTGGTGCTCAGTCATTTCGTCGATCGGATCAGCGCCGAGGAGTCGGCCGGGTTGCGTGCCGCGCTGCGCAGACTGGCGGCGCGCAAGACACCAGAAGTACCGTGAGCCTGGTCATTACGCTGATGCTGTACGGCAGCGTCGTGGCGGCCCTCGGTCCGCCCGTGCTGCGCAGTCTGACCCATCGCGGCATCGCACCGCGCTTGGGCGTGATCGCCTGGCTGGTCGCGATCGTCGGGGCGCTGAGCGCGTGGGGCATCGCGGTGCTGCTGGTGACCGTCGAATTCGCCACCTACTGGGGACATCCGAAGGACGCGCTGCGTGCCTGCTTCGCGTTCCTGTGGACACCGATGCACCTGCACGGCGCCGCGGCCACCCGTGCAGCCACCTTCGCGGCGGCGGCGCTGGTGGCAACCGGCACGGTCGCGCTGGTCGTGCATGCGGCCCGGGTGGCGGTGCAGATGCGCAGGCGGACCAGCGTCCATGCGCGTGCGGTGCGTCTGGTCGGTAGGAGGGTGCCTGGAATCGGCGCCGTCGTTCTGGATTCGCCGGAGCGCCAAGTATATTGCGTGCCCGGTCCCGACACCATCGTCGTCACCACCGGCGCGCTCGACGCGCTGAGCGCGGATCAGCTCGCCGCGGTTCTCGCCCACGAACGCGCGCACCTGTCCGGCAGGCACGCGGCGTTGACCGCGGTGCTGCGAGCGATCGCCACCACCGTGCCCGGACTGCGTTTGTTCACCGGCGGCGCGGCCGAGATCGCCCGGCTACTGGAGATGTGCGCCGACGACAAGGCCGCCGACGAGCACGGCTCGCTCTCGCTGCTGGGCGGGTTGCTGGCGATCGTCGGCATCGCCGAGCCCGCGCCGTCGGGCGCGCTGGCCGCCGCGGGCACCGCGGTGCTGGCACGGGCCGAGCGACTGGCCGACCCCGTGGGTGCGCTGCGGTGGGTCACGACCAGCACCGCGCTGATCGGCGTGATCGCGATGACGCTGGCAGGGTCCGCGCTGACGGCCGTGGCCGTCGCCGGTTTCGGTGCGCTGCTGAGCTGAATGGAAGAGGAGTACGAGTGCGGGTCACCTGGGACCAGGTCTTCGCGTGGCGGCTGAGCCGTCAATACGTGGAGTCCCGTGCGGACGAGGGCGCGGTCGAGATCGCCGAGCGATTGTGCGGGGTGCAGGCGCAGGTCACGTCCGCCGCGGAACTGGCAGTGGCGCTGCGCAGTACGAAACCGGAGCCGGGCGCGCTGGTCGGCGCACTCGACGAGGGCGTGCTGATGAAGACCTGGGCGATGCGCGGCACCCTGCACGCGCTACCCTCTGCGCTGGCCGCCGCTTGCCTCGCGCTCATCGGCTCGGCACGGACCTGGGAGAAGCCTTCCTGGCAGAAGAACTTCGGTGCCTCGCCCGCGGAGGTTGCCGCGCTGACCGAGGCAGTCGCCGAGGTGCTCGACGGTGCGGTGCTCACCCGCGAGGAACTGGTGGAGGCCCTGGTGTCCGATCCCGGATTCCACCGGCTCGGTGCGGAATTGCGTTCGGGCTGGGGCGCGTTGCTCAAACCGCTGGCTTGGCAGGGCGCGCTGTGCCACGGCCCCTCCCGGGGCACCAAGGTGACGTTCACCAGCCCCGCGCATCTGGTCCGCGACTGGCCGGGCCTACCGGAGCCGGACGTCGCGGCGCCCCTGGCGATCCTCGCCTACCTGGGCGCCTACGGACCGGCGACCCCGGAGACGTTCGACGCCTGGCTCAGCCGCAACAGCCTCCGCAAGACCACCGTGCGGCGGTGGTTCGCCGACCTGGGCGACCGGCTCACCGAGATCGACGTGGAGGGCCGCCGCGCCTTCCTGCCGACCGACCAGGTGGACGCGCTCGCGGCCACCGCCCCGAACACCTCGGTGCATCTGCTCGGCGCTTTCGATCAGTACGTCCTCGGGCCGGGCACCGGCGACACGATACTGCTGCCGGCGGCGCACCGGTCGAAAGTGAGCCGCACCGCGGGGTGGATCTCACCGATCGTCGTGGTGGGCGGACGCATCGCCGGCACCTGGGAACTCGCCGAGGACGCCGTCGAGATCGCCATGTTCGACGGCGCGGCCCTGCCGAAGCAGGGACTCCACGCCGCGGTTGCGCACGTGGCGGTCGCGTCGGGACGCGAGACGCTCACAGCGCGTGCGGTGTAGCTCGGCTCCAGCCGCTACGCCCCCGCGACAAACGCGCAGCCGGACAGATCGAGGAACGACAACCTGCGGGCATGCCATAGCGGCCGTGAACAGCAGGTCGGCCCAAGCGCTGGAGGATATCCACGGCCGCTGGCACCGACTGCGCTACACCGGTCCTGTCATAGCGCGGTTGCAGGTGCTGACCAGCCGTGCTACGCCGACACCGCCCGGAACCCGGCCACCGCAGCGAAGCGGCGGTCCGGATTCTTCAGTACGTTTCATGGTGTCCTGAGTCGGGTTATGGCGTCGCGGTTGGCATGCGGGTCGAGTGTTATCGCCGCTGCCCACGCGTGCGCGGCGATGACACGCTGATCGAACAGCTCGATCCAGCTGTCGGTGTTGCCGCGGGTGTCATTCACCCAGGTGGGCGTCGGTCCGAGTTCGGGTAGGTGGGTGTAGGTGAGTGCCGTGTAGGCGCGTGCGCGGGCATCGAAAATGGTTGCCGCGCAAATTTCATCCGCTGCGTCTCGTTCGTGGAGCTTCCCCGCCATCGCTGCCTGTTTCACCTCGTTGGGGACGCCCTCGGGGCCGGTGAACACTTCGCCAACTGTCCGGTAGGCGAGTCCGAATCCCCAGAGGCGGCCGGTGAACCGGCGGATGAGCCATTCGGCCGAATCCAGAATGGGAGAGCGCTCGGCGTCGGGGTCGAGGACTATCGCGGTGTGGGCGGTCTCTTGTGTGGTGGGGTGGTCGGTATTGGCGAATCCCCAGAAGTGAATGGTGTCGACGCTCGGGCGGGTCGTGTCCGCGCTGCGTTCGGCCATCATGGTCGTGAGTAGCGTGTCGATCGCGGCGTCCGGTGGGCACCGGATCGAGGAACCGGTCGTCGGTGGTTTTTGCGACGCTTTCGACTTGTGCCGTGGCAGGTTTCGTCGTTTGGACATTTCCCCTCTTCAATCGATGATCCATCCAAGGTCGTGGGTGTAGCCAGGCGAATCCGGCCCGCGCATGCGGGCCGGTACGTCTGCGGTTCTGGCGAGTGGCACACCATGGAGGGGCTTACTCGCGTTTTGCCGCAGCCGTGTGCCACTCGGCGGGCGGGCGGGCGCCGCCTGCGGGCAGCAGCTCCTCCCAGTACTGTGTGCGTACGGCGTCCCAGAGGCGAAAATGGCGTGGGAACCATTCGCGTACGTGCGCTAGGTCCGGCAATGCGCGTTCGTCGAAGGCGACCAACCCGCACTGTCCCAATGGGATCGGCACGGTGTTGTCGTTATTCCGTAGCCGGTAGGCGGGTGTGGAGTCGGCGTTGTCGCACAAGTACAGGATTTCGATGCGATGCCCCGCCAATCGCCAGCCGGTGTGGGTGGTTCCGATCGTGGTCTTGTGCAACCGTTGTCACCACCCGAGCCGTTCCGGTGGGGTGGCCAATTCCGACAGCCTCTCCAGCAACTCCCGCAGCGTGCTTGCGGTCGGACGCCGGTCGGCGAGACCGGACTCGGCGGGGGGCGGGAATCGAATGCCGCGCGCGGCAGCGCGTTCACGCGGACTCACTGTTTGCGGTGTCAGCCGTCCCGCTGACACCAACGTCTGATGCGCCGCCGCTTTCCACGCACACCACTGCACCCGGCAGGCCCGATGCGCCCGCATCTGCTCATGCGCCACAAGCACATCGGCGTGGTCGCAAACCGTGGGAAGCGTGACAACAACATCCCGGCTCATTGGCCCGCCGCCCTCTCGACAGTGTGCGCCGACGCGGCAACTCGTGACCACGTACGCGGGGGACATGCCGTTTCCAGGTCGAAGTCATCGCACACTCGCGCGGGCCGGTAGTCGACATGAGCCAGGTCGTAGATCACGAGCGCCACCACGCCCAGCCCTGCCGCGAGACCGAGTGCGAACCCCACCGGATCGGCACATCCATGTGAAGGCCGCACCGTGTACACGTACTGATAGCCCAGCGCGCGGGCATGCCGTGCCACGGCAACCGCGTGCCGGGGCGCATCCAGCCCCGACACCTCACCCCGCACCAATCCAACGGCCTTCGATCGATCGGCACCGGGCCGATATGATGCCGTATCGAGTTCTGCCACTTGAGCATTCGTCATCGCTTCGAACTTTCGGTCTATGGTTGACCCGATGACCGGTGCCGCTGCGGGCCGCCACCACGCGGTTCGCGCCGGTGCGATCCCGGCAGTGTCTCGGATGAGCCCACACGCATGCAAAAGACTTGTGTGAGGTGCCCGGAGGGTCTCGGACAGTGGCCCAAAGTAGGATTGGGTAACACTGAACGGAGTTGTTTGTGGCACAGAAGAAGTCGCGGCATTT
>NZ_JBFAYO010000029.1:0-95222 GCF_040681325.1 Nocardia sp. NPDC051787 | reverse complement strand
TGCCAACGCGAGCAGAGGATCTCGATCACAACCAGGCTGTTGAGGCCGCCGCGCAGCGACGCCGTCAACAACCCACTTTCAAAACAGTGGCTAGGTCGCCACCAACTCTTGCGCGCTGAGCTGCCTGAGCGAGAGTCAGCACCCGGAGCCCGTCCCGGTCGTCGTAGGCCATCTGGGATTTTCTCAGCATGCATCGCCAGCCCACGAGCTTCCTGCTGCACGACTTCTGACCGTATGGAGATCGGCAACCGCCACGGTCCTTAGCACATAGCCTTGCATCGAGAGGTCGCCGGCCTCCTGCGCCATCTCAATGGCGCGGTCGTACCAGTACCCAGCGGCGGGAGGACGACGCAGATATGAGCACATCCATCTACTGCGCGCGGCTAGCTGCTACGTCGAGGCGGGAAAACCGGCGAAGGCTGCCGCCCTCTACAGCAGCGTGCTCACTGCGGGCACCTTGTCCGATCGTGACGAGGGCTACTTCCGCGCCCGCCATGCCGTGGCGCTGGCACTCAGCGGCGAACCGGACCTCGCTGCCGATGAAGGGCTCCTTGCCATGCGACGGGCCACCGAAAACAATCTGCTCGGACCAAGCAGGAGCTGCTCCGGGCCGTTGAGGCAATGGGACGCTGGAAATATCGGCCTGGACCACGAGAACTGCGAGAAGCGTTGGCCACCGCTACCCAGCCGTAAGCCACTCCCGCGCGGTGCTGATGACGAAAGCTTGCCACTGCTGGCTCTGCGGATTCAGGTACTGCGGATCCTCATGCACGGCAAACCCGTGTTGGGCACCGTCGATCTCCACGAGTCGATGGTCGACCCGCAACTGCTGCGCGGCCTCGCGTGACGTTTCCACCGGCACGAACGTGTCTTTGGTGCCATGCACGATGAGGGTCGGTGCTTGAATCTCCCCGACGACCTCGTTCGGTCGAATCCAGAACACCTCGTTGAGGAAGCCCGACCATGCAGCACCGGATGCCGGTGCACCAGGTACCCCTGCTCGTTCAGTTCAGCGGCCTTCTCCTGGATCAGAAAGTCGCCCTGCCAGTGCGGCCTCTCGTCGATATAGCGCGCCTTGTAGTTGAGCTGCGGGTTCAGGAGCACCAGCCGGTTCACCTCGTCCGGCCGTTTCGCGGCGTAGTAGGCGCTCAATCCGCCGGCGAAGCTGGCCCCGATGAGATGCGGTGTCGGCAGGCTCGTCTTCTCCAGCAGATGCCCGAGGGCCACGCGAATGTCGTTGAGATGCGCGGCCAGTGACGACTCTTCGGGGCGGCCGTCGCTCTCGCCGTGCCCGCGCAGGTCGTAGCGCAGCGAGGCGATGCCCGCCTGAGCCAACCCGTCAGCGAGCGTTGATCGTCGGCGAGATCGGCGGCTTCAGCGTCCTCCTCGTCGGCTTCGCCACGGCACAGTTGTAGGGGCGTCGACGGCTACGAGGGGCATTCGGCGAGTAAATCCGCGTCCATTCGGGCCAGTGGCGAACAATCAGCCGAGATGTGTTGCGCGCCCGGTCATCTGTGGCGCATCAGGGCGGCACGTTCAGAAGGCGTAGCGGTGGTACTGGGCGATCATCCGCAGCGCCGGAACCAGCGACATCACCTTTCCCATCACCTGGTAGCCGCCGGATACTCCCTGTTTGAACGACTCGGAGTCGAAGACCGATATCGCGGCGAGCGGCTGAACTCCGGGTACCGCGGAGAGGATGTCGTCGGGGCCATTGATCGCCCAGTGCAGCGTCGAACCGGAGCGCCGGACGACGGTGTTGATTTTCTGGGTCTTGATGCCGAGGGCGTTGAATGCGTCGAAGTGCAGTTCACCGGAGGGAAAGTGCTCGACCACGGCGCGCAGCAGGGCGACGCCGGCGTCTTCGGTGAGGTACATGGTCAGGCCTTCGGCGATCATCAGCACCGGGCGGTCGGCGGGAATCTCTTGCAGCCACGCCGGATCCGTCACGGACGCGGCGACACGGTGGTGGTGCTCGCGGGAGGGGTAGAGCTGTTCGTGCAGCGTGATCACCTCGGGATAGTCGACGTCATACCACTCGATTTCAGGACCGGGGTCCAGCCGGAAGGCTCGGCTATCCAGCCCGCAGCCGAGGTGCAACACCACGGCACGGTCGTGCTGGGCGAGGAACTCGCGCGCCCAATTGTCGAAGTGGACTGTCCGCACTGTCACTCCGACCTGGTTGCGCGGCGTGATGCTGGTGCTTCGCCAGTCGTAGTCGATGCGGCGTACCGCGTCCTTGGCCCAAGTGTCGCCTAGCAGCGGTTTCTCCGCGTCGGCATCCAGCGCCTTGGCATACAGCGTGGCGAGCATCGTCTGCGGTGCTCCGGTGAGGTCGACGCGAATTTTCTCGGCTTCGGGCAGCTCATCATCCTTTGAACGCATGTTCAATATATTAAACACTTGTTCAATTCGCGGTCAAAGAGCTTGCCCGCTAACTGCGCGCGCCGAGCACCACAGGCTGTTGGCCGACGCGGCGTTGCAGGGAGTTCACTACGCGTGCAGCACGACCGGAATTGCCGTGCCGGAAACACCACCCGCGCTTGCGCACGGCGTGAATCGGCTACCGGAAAATCCGGCGCGACCAAGGAGTTCGATCAAATCACCTGCTCCATGATCGCCATGCTGGTGGATGCGCTTCACGACGACTCGAAGCAAGCAAACGAGCGTTGTGTTCGGTTGCCGAGGACGGTCACCTTCGCGAACGGGCAACCTCGACCGATTCGGATCATCGTTCCGAATATGCCATAGAACGCCTCTCTCGCGTCTGCCCAGGCTGACGACTATGGCGGTCGGCGCAGTCCTGCGATCAGGAGTCCGACCAGGCGGCGTGCGTCGTAGCGGGGATCATCCGCCGCGCCGATGCAGAGATTACCGACGCCGCGCATCAGTTCGTAGGCCTCGACGCCGGGGGCGATCTCGCCGGCCTCGGCTGCCGCGTCGAGCAGTTGCGTGCACACCGGCACGAGGCGGTCGAGGAAGTGGGCGTGCAGCGTGTCAAAGCTGGAGTCGCCGGACTGCAGTACGGCAGCGAGTCCGTGCTTGGTGGCCAGGAAGTCAACGAACAGGTTGATCCATCGCCCCAGCGCAGCGTGCGGAGTCGCGCTGCTGGCCAGCAGGGCCGGACCGGCCTCGGCGCACGCCTCGACCTGATGCCGGTAGACGGCGATGATGAGGTCCGCCCGTGTTGGGAAGTGGCGGTAGATCGTGCCCGTCCCGACGCCTGCCCTGGCCGCGATGTCGCGTACCGGCGCTTCGACGCCGGACGTGACGAACACCGCGGCGGCGGCATCGACCAGCGCCTGCTCGTTGCGTCGGGCGTCGGCCCGCTTACGAGGGGCCGCCTGCCCTGATCGCCCGTCGATGTCGGTCACCACACCGCTCCCTTCGATAGTAAGGTCGCAAAGCGGAACAAGGTTCCGTATCGTAACCGGAACAAGGTTCCGATCGATCATGGTGCCAGAGCGCTGACCGCAGCCAAATCCACACGGCAATAAGGCACCCAGCCCGTAAAAGAGGGAAACACAGTCATGCAGTACCGCACCTTGGGCCGCACCGGTGTGCAGGTCAGCTCGCTCGTGCTCGGCGCGATGAACTTCGGCCGAATCGGACGCACCACCCAGGACGAAGCCACCGCCATCGTCGACGCCGCCCTCGAGGCCGGGATCAATCTCATCGACACCGCCGACTGGTACAGCGACGGGGAGTCCGAAGAGATGGTCGGCAAGGCCATCGCAGGCCGCCGCGACGACATCGTGGTGGCCACGAAGGCGAGCCTGCCGATGGGCGACGAACGCAACCATCAGGGTAGCTCGCGCCGCTGGCTGGTCACCGAGTTCGACCACAGCCTGCGCCGTCTCGGCGTCGACCACGTCGATCTCTACCAGATCCACCGGTGGGACCCGAGCACCAGCGACGAGGAGACGCTCTCGGCGTTGACCGACCTGCAGCGGGCGGGAAAGATCCGTTACTTCGGCTCCTCGACGTTTCCGGCGTACCGCATCGTGCAAGCCCAATGGGCGGCCCGAGACAACCACCTGAGCCGGTACGTCACCGAACAGCCCAGCTATTCCATCCTGCAGCGTGGGATCGAGAGCCACGTCCTGCCCGTGACCGAGCAGTACGGGCTCGGTGTGCTCGTATGGAGCCCGTTGGCCTCGGGCTGGCTGTCGGGCGCGATCCGCGAGGGCCAGGAAATCACCACCCATCGCTCGACGGTTCTGCCGGAGCGCTTCGATACCTCGATTCCGTCCAACCGCGCCAGGCTCGACGCGGTCGAGCAGCTGGCCAAGGTGGCCGACGAAGCCGGTCTGACGATGATTCAGCTCGCGCTCGGATTCGTGACCGCGCACCCCGCCGTGACCAGCGCGATCATCGGCCCCCGCACGCTGGACCATCTGCACGCGCAGCTGGCCGCAGCCGACACCGTGCTCTCCGCCGACGCGCTCGATGCGATCGACGCGATCGTCGCTCCGGGCGTGGACCTGGCCGCCAACGAAAAGTTCGATACTCCGCCCGCCCTGCTCGACCCGGCACTGCGGCGCCGCTGACCGCTCGCGGTGATGTGACTGTGGCCCTGAACGAACGCCCAGGGCCACAGTGCTTTCCGGTGGAATCTACTTGACGTTGACGACCCGGTCAGAGGGCTCCTTGGCATACAGCGCCTCGACCTCGGCCTGGTACTTGGTCGCGATCGGGACGCGCTTGAGCGACATCTTCGGGGTCAGCTCGTGCCCGCCCGGCTCCCAGACGGCACCGAGGATGGTGAACCGCTTGATCTGCTCTACCCGCGACAGCTTGGCATTGCCCGCCTGCACCGCGGCAAGCACCTCGTCGACGATCTCGCGGCGGGTGGCCAGGGTGGCGATGTCCTCGCCGGTGGCGTCGAGTTCCTTGGCGCGCAGCGCGGCGACGTCGGGGTCGAGCACGATCAGGGCGGCGATGTAGGGCTTGGCGTCGCCGATCGCGACGGCTTGGCCGATCAGCGAGGAGGCGGCCTTGACGGCGTTCTCGATGTTGGAGGGCGCGATGTTCTTGCCCGCCTCGTTGATGATCAGTTCCTTCTTGCGGTCCACGATGCGCAGGTAGCCGTCGGCATCGAGGGTGCCGATGTCGCCGGTGTGCAGCCAGCCGTCGGAGTCGATGGCTTCGGCGGTCTTGTCCGGCATGTTGCGGTAGCCACGCGTGACGATCGGACCGCGCACCAGCACCTCGCCGTCGGCGTCCAGCCGCAGTTCCATGCCGTCCACCGGGCGCCCGACCGAACCGGGGCGCGGCTTGTCCAGTTCGGTGAAGGTGCCCACGCCGGTGGTCTCCGACATGCCCCACACCTCGCTGACGGTGAAGCCCAGACCGAGGAAGTACTCCAGGGTCTCCGGCGGAATCGGGGCCGCGCCCGAGGAGGCGACCCGCAGCTGATCCAACCCGAGTGCGTGCCGCAGCTTGGACAGCACCAGGGCTTCGGCGATCGCGTGCTGCACGCTCAGCAGGGGACCGCGGCCCTTTCCGGCCAGATCCGCGCGCGCGGCCGCGATGCCGGTGCCGATCGCCCAGTTGGCCAGCGCCTTCTTCACCGGGCTCGGTTCGGCGGCGAGCCTGCCCTCGACCCCGGCCTTGATCTTCTGCCACACCCGCGGCACGCCGAAGAAGATGGTCGGGCGCGCGTCGGGCAGGGCCGCGGCGACCTCACGCGGGTCGGGCACGGTGGTGATCTGGATGCCGGTGAGCAGGTTGATCGCGTGGCCGGAGATCCGGTCGGCGACGTGCGCGGCGGGCAGGTAGGACACGGCGCGATCGTCCAAGCCGACCTGCAGCGGGCCGTTGACCAGCGCGATGATCTGGGCGAGCACGTTGCGGTGGGTGATCTCCACGCCCTTGGACGGCCCGGTGGTGCCGGAGGTGTAGATCAAGGTGGCGAGGTCGTCGGCTTGCACGGCCTGCCAGCTGGCGTCGAAGTCGAACTCGGCGGCGGGTGCGGCCTCGACCTGTTCGAGGGTGATGGCGCCCTCGGCCGGTCCGTCGACCATGATGATGTGCTCGATCGGCACACCCGCGGCGGTGATGCGGTCGAGGAAAACCTGTTCGGTGACCACGACCTTGTTGCCCGCGTTGGTGAACAGGTGGGTGATCTGCTCGGGGGAGCTGGTGTTGTAGATCGAGAACGGGGTGGCGCCCAGGTGCAGTGCCGCGGTGTCGACCAGGTTGAACTCGGGGCGGTTGGTGAGCATGATGCCGACGGTGTCGCCGTGCCGCACACCGAGGCCGGCCAGGCCCGCCGCGATGGAGCGCACCCGTTCGGCGTAGTCGCGCCAGGTGTATTCCTGGGTGCCACCCACCTTGCGCAAGGCGATCTGGTCGGGGCGTAGGCGCGCGGTCTCCTGGAATGCCGCGGGCACGGTGTAGACCGTTTTGCCCGATTGGTGCGCGTATCCGATGTCTGTTGTCGTCATATCCCTGTTCCCGCTATCTCTGGCGTGGACCGAACCGCGGTGTTCGCCGACGCCCGGTCCGAGACTCGAATACTGAAAGAATGCAGCGAACGAACTGTCAGTCTCTCGCGAGTCGGCGCGCCACATGTGGCGCGGCTCACTCATGGTAGCGAGACACGAGGATTGTGGTGGCTCTTACACCGAGGAACCGCTATGCGCCGATCAGATCCGCCGCGGAGGCGGACCCCGGGTGGGGACGAGCGGTTTCGCCGGGCGTGATGAGGACCGGATCCACCGCCAATGGCTCGTCGGTCCGATCGGCGCCGACGGGCTCCTCGACCGCCCACGGCACGGAATCGGTCGGAATCCAGTGCTTGCGCCTGGTTCGCTTGGCTTCGAGGTACTCGCGGGCCCGCTCACTGAGCGCCCGTGTCCGCAGCGGCACCGCGGTGACCCGCAAACCTCCCTGTCGCAGCGCGTCGACCTTGGCGGGGTTGTTGGTGAGCAGCTGCACCGAGCGCAATCCCAGCTCGGCCAGGGCACGGGCGGTCGCGGAGTAGGTGCGGGCGTCGGCGGGATAACCGAGGTTCTCGTAGCTGGTGAAGGTGTCGGCGCCGGAGCGCTCGCTTTCGCGATACCCCAGTGCCTTGGCCATCAGCCCCGCGCCACGCCCTTCCTGCTCCAGATAGACCAGCACGCCTGCGCCCGCGGCCTGGATGAGGTCCAGCGCCTTGTCCAGTTCCGGCCCGCAGTCGCAGTCCTCCGACCGCAGCGCCTCGCCGTACAGGCACCGCGAATGCACCCGCACCAGGCATCCGTCGGTGATCGCACCGAACAGCAGCAGGTGTCCCCGCTCGTCGTGCCCGTTCAGCTCCACCACGCGAACACGCAGATCATGCCCCTTGCGACGGAACCGGTGCTCGGTGTCGGCAAGGTCCACAATTCGGGTCAATGCTCCTCCGAAGCGAGTCTGAAAATTCGTTCGATCTCACTCACCAGTGGCATTGCTCCCGGGACGTCCCCGACCGATTGCGTCGCCACCATCGCGGCGGTCGCCCAGACGTAGTCGTTGCGTGCGGCGACCGGTCTCAACCCATCGGGGCGGCGCGTCGAGACGAGACGATATACCAGGGCCGCGGAGAAGGCAGCGTGAGCGCCGACCGAGTCGTCCAGCGCGGTCGGGAAGGGCTGGAACTGGTCGCTGAGCTGGTCCGACCACACCGCGCACCGGAAATCCTTGATCGCGCACACCGCGCGCACCCCGAGCGCACGCAATAGCGTGGCGGTCTTTTCCCCGGAGGCTGGGGCGGCACCGTCGGGCACCATGGCCAGTGCGTCCAAGTCCTTGTTCCCACCGACCAGGTAGTCCACCACGCCGAGGTGGTGGTACAGGTACTGCGGGCGATCCAGCGGCGGCGCCGGATGCACGACCACCAGCGGCCGGGACCGCAGCCCGCGCAGATACGCCATGATCTGCTCGATCACCCCGGTGGGTTGTTCGAAGGTCAGCAGCACCGCATCCGAGGTGGCGATCGCGGAGCGGATCGCGTCGCTGCGTAAATCCTGAGCGCTCAACCGGATTCGCTCGTCTTTGCAGCCGATCGTGCTCGCCGCGCCGGTGCCCGCGACGATCACCGCGGTGACCGGCGTCGGCGCGTAGGGCACCACCTTGACCAGTTCGGTGTCGACACGCTCGCTGCGCAGGTATTCCAGGATGCGGCCGCCCGCGTCGTCGTCACCGACCGCCGAGATCAGCCGCACCCGCAGACCCAGCCGCGCGGCGGCGACCGCGCGGGTCAGTCCCTTGCCACCGGGATGTTCCGCATAGCCGCCGCGAGCGGTGCCGCCCGCGCCGGGGATCCGATCGACGAGGTACATGTGGTCGATGACCGCGTCGCCGACCACGGTCACCACGCCGCGCGCTTTCGATGAATCCGATTCGGCCGCGCCATTTTCCGATGCGGGCGCACCGGTGTCGACGACGTGTGCCCCGTCGAATACCGAGGCCGTGGCCAGCTGCGCGGCCAGTGCGGTGAACGCTCTGCGCTCGGGCGCACCGCGCAGTGAGCGCACCGTCGGTGCGGCGGGAATACGTTGCGCCCCAATGGCTTCGTGCAGCACACGCCAGCGCTCGGCGAGATATTCGCGCCGCTCGCCCAGATCCGAAGCGTAGAGCAGATCGGGATCGACTGCGGCAGGCGGATTCTCGCGCAGCAGGCCCAACGACAGTTCCGCGTCGACGATGAGCCGATCGGTGGGATCCAAACGCTCGACCAGGTCGCGCACCAGCGGCAGCACCGCTTCCTCCCGGTCGACGCCCGCACGCCGCGCGTACTGGCGCACCGCCAGCAGATCCAGCAGCGGCAGGACGTCGATTTCGGTGCTGCGCAACCGATCCGAGCTCAGACCGGACCGTTTGCACAACCGGGTGAGGATATTGCGAACGGCAACCATCCCCGAATCCTGCGGGACCATGGGCGACCCTCCTCGATCGGCGCGACACCGAAGCGGTCGGGCGCACATAGGCCACGCAAATCGGGTTTAGCCAGCGGGCAAATTGTCAATTACCAAATTACAACGGCAATTGCGCTCGGGGAACGGCAAATGCCACACTGGATGTGGCGATCCCCATCGCTCCACCAGGCACGGGAGGGCTGGTGATGAGAATGATTCACCGAATACGGCAGATTCGGCGGCGACGGCACCACCGCCCCGCCGGACCGGATACCGAGCTGGTGCCGAAGTCGGTGGTGGACTAAACGAGCCGCCGGAGATCCCCGCAACACCGCACCCTGGTCATCGCCTGCCACGCGTCAGCGCGAAGGCATTCCCCCAGCGGCCGCGCCCCGGACATCGGCCGCGCCCCACACGGGCTCACCGACGCGCGGCAACCTCTCCTCGGGCACGACCGGCCTGGCGATATCCGCCGCCGATCGCAGGCCCATCAACCACGGCGCCCCGAAGCGGGTGAGCATGCCTGCCGCGAGGAGACGACTCGGCCGGTATGCCGGTTCACCCCACCGGCACACCCGAACCCCCGCACCGCCGAGCGTCCGCCAGGGCCGCCCGGCCCGGCAAACGGACCCGTCGGCCCCATCACGCCGACACCCGCAGAAATCACGGTGCAGCGCATCCACCGCGCTGTACCAGCGGATGCACGACTGGAGGCATTCGTGATCATCGAACTCAGCACCCTGGAGCCGGCCTCACTCCACCTGTTGCACCGGAGACAGCGATGACCATTCACACCACCGAATGGACCATGACCAGCGACATAACCCCGGAAGCCGCCTTCCGGGACACCGACACCGCCGATGGCTGGCACCTCAGCTGGCTGCCGGACCGACAGCTGACCCGCGCCCAGGCGCTGGCGGGCATGCGCTTGGACGAACTGCTCAGCGACCCGCACATGGTGCACGACCGGATGACCCAGGCCCGCGTCGACGTCTACGCCGATGAACTGGGCATCCTGCGCGAACAGGCGGTGATCCTGCTGGCCAAGCGGATGGCGGCACGGCTGGAGAAGGAGTTGCGACCGAAAGGGGACCCGACGCCACCGGGGCACGGCCCACGCACCGGCCGATCGCTCACCCATACGATCGAACCCCCGTTCGTCCACGGCTGACCCGCGCTGTAGTTCAGGCGTGCGCTTTATGCTCCGCGCCGACGGCTTCACCGATGCTGCTGTAGCCGCCGGCGCGCAACCGCTGCGCCAGACCGCGATGGATCCTGCGCATCCAGAACGGACCACCGTAGATGAAGCCGGTGTAGCCCTGCAGCAGCGTCGCGCCGGCCAGGATGCGTTCCCACGCCTGATCGACCGTTTCGATACCGCCGACCGAGATCAGCGCCAGCCGGTCACCCACCCGCCGGTACAACCGGCGCAGCACCTCGAGCGAGCGCTCCGCGACCGGCGGGCCCGACAGACCGCCCGCGCCCATGGCGGCGACCTCGTCGCGACCGGTGCGCAGACCGTCGCGCCGAATGGTGGTGTTGGTGGCCACGATGCCCGCCAGACCCAGCTCGACGGCCAGGTCGGCGACCGCGTCGATGTCCTCGTCGGACAGGTCAGGAGCGATCTTCACCAGCACCGGTACCCGCACGCTGTCCAGCACCGCTCGCAACAGCGGACGCAGCGATTCCACCGCCTGCAGATCCCGCAGGCCAGGGGTATTGGGGGAGCTGACGTTGACAACGACGAAATCGGCCAGCGGTCCGAGCAGGGCGGCGCTGGTGGCGTAGTCGGCGGCGGCGGCGTCCGGTTCGACGATCTTCGTCTTGCCGATGTTCGCCCCGATCGGCACTCCGCCGCGCCGGGTCCGCAACCGTTCGGCGGCAGCGGCGGCGCCGTGGTTGTTGAAACCCATCCGGTTGATCAGGGCCCGGTCGGCGGGCAGCCGGAACAGTCGCGGTGCGGGATTGCCGGGCTGCGGCTGGGCGGTGACGGTGCCGATCTCGGCGAAGCCGAACCCGAGCGGGGCCCAGGCGTCGACACCGTCGGCGTTCTTGTCGAATCCGGCGGCCAACCCCAGCGGCGCGGGGAATTCGACCCCGAACGCGGTGCTGCGCAGAATCGGGTCGTCGGTGACGAGAATCTTGCTCATCGCCCAGCGCACGGGGGCGCACCAGGCGGCCAACCGCATGACAGCGAAGACGAGGTGGTGGATGCGTTCCGGCGCGACCAGGAACATCAGTCGGAGTAGCAGGGCGTACATCGGCTCACATTCCAGGTTCGGGCTGGGGTAGTAGTGCGGATTTTCGCCGCCGCAGCAGGACCCGCCTGCTGCCGTCGGTGTAGGCCCGCACCCGCGAGAGCTCCCAGCCACCGAACTCGGCCTGGATCGCCAGCCGCATGGACGCGGTCACCCGCGTGACATCCGGCGGCAGGCGCAGCGGCACGTACTCGTAGTCGTCGCTGGTGGTCTCCCAGCCCGCGGGCAGCGCGCGCCCGCGCCGCCGGTGTGCTGTCGGATCAGGGGATGTCGCGGAATCGTCACCCGCGCGCGGTGTCCGAGCCATCAGTGCCCTCTCTTCCGATCGTCCGCACCGATCCGTTGCAGACCGTCGCCGGTCGCGGATCCCACGAACAAGTCCCCGGTGTGTTGCTCGATGGTCACCGAGTTCGGTTGCCGGACGGTGGCGTAGCGTCCCACTTCCTTCGGTATACCTGTCGACAGGTCGAACCCGACGACCTCGTTGCGCTGCGTACACGTCACCCACACGGTGTCGGACCGATGATCGTAGGCAACTGCGTAAGGCGAAGATCCTACCGGGAAACGCTGACGCAGCACGAGCGGTCCCGCAGTGTAGACCAGCAGTTCGCCACCGGCGGTGTCGGTGACCACGAATCGGCCGCGCGCGTCACCGATCATCTGCGTGGCGCCGTCGCCGGCCCGCAGCGCCAATCCGAGCCGGTCGCGACCGAGGTCGAGCTCGAAGATCGCGGTTTGGTGGCGGTCGAGCACGGTCAGCTTGCCGTCGGCCTCGGCCAGCTCGTCGGCCGACAGCAGCCCGGACACCGTCCTGGTCACCGCACCGCCGGGCGCCACCTCCAGCACCCGGCCGTCGCCGGTACCAACCAGCAGCCCACCGTCCGGGCGCGGGAGCACCGACCGCACGTCGCCGTCGACGGCGACCTCCCCGATCGTGCCGCCGGCCAGATCCACCCGCAGTACCCGCCCCGGCGCGGTCGCCAGCATCTCACCCGGCCTGCCAGGGGTGAGTCCGCTCGCGCGATCCGGCAGCGTCACGGTGCGCACCGAGGGCTGGGCGGCGGCGGGGTCGATGATCGTGAGGGCGGTGCCGTCGAGCACGGCAAGCAGCCCGGTGCCGGGATCGGATTCCAGCGCGGCGACCGGGCCGGCGGGCAGCACCCGGCCCGCCGGCGGCGTGGTCACCGCGGGCGCGACCGCCGCGGTCGCCGGATCCCTGCTCGGCAGGTCCGCGCCGCCGGTCCGCGAAGAGCATCCGGCCAGCAGCACCAGCACCGCCACACCCGCGAGTGCCGAGAGGATCGAGCCGCGAGGGCGCATGCACCGAGCTCCTAACTACCGACGAATCTTCCGCAACCACACCATCTGACCATGATGGCGCACTGAACCGACCGACCGGGGTGTCGGCTCGAGCACGATGTCGGTGATCGGAGTTACGGTGGAGTCCACACGCTGTCCGATTCAGGGAGATCCGGTTGAAAGCCGACCATCCGTCGGGGTTTGCCGTCGATGACATCACCGTCGGTCCGTACGCGCACGGGTTCGGCACCACCGCCGACGGTCACCCCTTCGCGTTCCGGACCGTCCGCGCGGCCCTCACACTGGAGATCTACCGCCGCGACCTCGACAGCGCCGTACCCGGCCCGGAAGACGTGCTCGCGGTCGCCGAAGCCACCGTCACCGATATCGACCTCGACGACGAGCGCAGCGTCATCGCCCTGGTGCGGGATATGATCCCCGACGCCGCGACGATCGACGCCACCACCGACCGGGACGTCACGACCGTGCGGGCCCTGCTGGGACGGATCAGCTCCGTCATCGACGGTATGTAGGACGTGATGACCCACACCCGACTCGCCCGGACCGCCCTCGCCGCGGCGTGTCTGCTGCTGGCGGCGCCGGTCACCGGCTGCGCCAGCGGCCCGGACGACGCCGCCGTCGCGGCCGCCCGCTCGTCGGCGAACGCGTCGCTGTCGTCCTCGGTCGCCGCCTCCTCCAGCGCCGCGCACCCGCCATTGCCGACGGCCACCGAACTGGACGCCCAGATCAAGCGGGCGCTGGACCCGGCCCTGCCCGACAGCGAACGCACCGCCCTCATCGAGGACGGTGACGCCTTCCGCCAGGCCATCCCCGACATGTACCGGGCGCTGCAGGACAATCCGCGCGCCGTCTACGGCGTGACCGACCCGGTGTTCGACAACCACGACGGCACCCTGACCGCCACCATGCGGCTGGACAAGGACGGCACCGGCACCGCCGTGCGCACCACGGTGGTGCATTTCGTGCTGATCGACGGCAAGTGGCGGATCTCGCGGACCGACCTGTGCGGCATCCTGCGGTCGGCCGACTACCGCACCCCGGCCTGCGGCTGAGGCGGGCCTCGACTCGATGCGCACGCCGGGATCGCTGCGGTGGGGACGGTTCGTCCACCGCAACCGCTTCCTCGTGCTGGCCGTCTTCATTCTGTTCGTGCTGGTGTCGGGCTGGTACGGCCGTGACCTGTCCGGCCGGTTGACCCAGGAGGGCTGGTTCGACGAGAGCAGCGAATCGGTCGCCGCCGCCGAACTGGCCGACCGCACCTTCGGGCGCGACACCGACAGCGACCTGATCCTGCTCTACACCGCCCCCACCGGCACCACCGTCGACGACCCCGCCGTCCGCGGCCCGGTCACCGCCCAGCTCGCCGCTCTGCTGGCCACCTACCCCGATCGCATCCTGAAGATCGATAGTTATTGGGACAGCCCCTTTTCCGCGCAGGCCACCGACACCACCCGCACCCACGCGTTCGCCAGCGTCGGATTACGCGGCTCCGGCACCGGCACCGTCGAGAATTTCGCGGCCATCAAAGACCATCTCGGTGCCGGACGCGCCGGCGGCGGCCCGGGCGGCACGACGGTGCAGCTGGCCGGGTTGCAGCCGATCGTCGAAGGCATCAACACCGGCATGCAGCGCGACATCAGACGCGCCGAAATGATCGCACTGCCGATCGTGGCGATCGGACTGTATTTCGTGTTCGGCGGCGTGATCGGCGCGCTGCTGCCGGTGCTGATCGGCGGCATGACGATCCTGGGCACCCAGGGCGGGCTGCGGCTGCTGACCGACCACATCGACGTCAATGTCTTCGCCAGCGCCGTCATGACCCTGGTGAGCCTGGGACTGGCGATCGACTACGGATTGTTCACCGTCACCCGGTTCCGGGAGGAACTCGCCGCGGGCCGCGACGTGGAAGAAGCCACCGCCCGCACCGTCGCGACCGCCGGACGCACGGTGCTGTTCTCGGCGGCCATCATCGCGATCAGCCTCGGCGCGCTGTTCATCTTCCCGAACGGAGTCCTGCGCTCGGTGCCGCTGGGCGGCATCAGCTCGGTGCTGCTCGCGGCACTGCTGTCGGTGACCGCGCTGCCCGCGGCATTGAGCATCGCCGGGCACCGCATCGACTTCCTTGGCTGGAAACGGTTCTCCCGCAGCAAAACCGAAGCACAGATCGACGCCGGATTCTTCTCCCGGCTGGCCGTGTGGGCGATGCGCCGGCCGCTGGCGGTGGCCGTGCCGATCGTGCTCGCACTGCTCGCGCTCAGTATCCCGCTGCGGCACATCGAGTTCGGCGGACTCAGCGAACGGTATCTGGCGCAGGGCAATCCGGCGCGGGTGGCGCAGGAACATTTCGACGAGTTGTTCCCCAGCTTCCGCACCGAACCGCTGAAACTCGTCGTGGTCGGCGCCGACCCGCGGCAACTCGGCGACATCCGCTACGCCGCCAATCAGATCCCCGGCTTGACCGGGCGCTTCGAACCCGCGGCGGCGACCAAGGACGGCATCAACGTGCTCGCCGCAGGGCTGGCCGACAAACGCGACGCCGACCAGGTGATCGCCGCGTTGCGCGCGATCCCCGAGCCGCCCGGGGTGCGGGTGATGGTCGCCGGAGTGCCCGCACTCGAGCGCGACAGCATCAACGGTCTGCTCGACGGCCTGCCGCTGCTGCTGGCGATCCTGGTGGCGGCGGCGCTGGCGCTGATGTACGCCGCGTTCGGTTCGATCGTGCTCGCGGTGAAGGCCGTCGCGATGAGCGCGCTCAGCCTCATCTCCACCCTCGGTGTGCTGACCTGGGTGTTCGTCGAAGGCCACGGCGCGGGCCTGTTCCATTTCACACCGGGGCCATTGATGTTCGCGGTGCTGGCGTTGATCGTGACGGTGGTGTTCGGACTGTCCACCGACTACGAGGTCTTCCTGCTGTCGCGGATATCGGAGGCGCGCGCCGCGGGCTCGTGCGCGCCGGAGGCGATCCGCTACGGCATCGCCCACACCGGCGGGGTGATCACCTCCGCCGCCGCCATCCTCATCGTGGTCACCGGCGCGTTCGGGTTCTCCGATCTGGTGCTGATGAAGTACATCGCCTACGGCATGATCGCGGCGCTGATCCTGGACGCCACCGTGATCCGCATGCTGCTGACACCCGCGGTACTCAAACTGATCTGGCGGTAGGGCCGCGGCAGTCGATCCGAGCGGTCAGCGACGCACCGGCAGCACCAGCTGAGCACCGGTGACGGGGTGATCGAGAACCTCCACCGGGTGCTGGTAGACGCGCGTGAGCAGGTCGGTGGTGAGCACCTCGCGGGGCGGGCCGTCGGCGGCGACGCGACCGGAATCGAGCACGGCGACGCGGTCGGCGTAAGCGGCTGCGATACCGAGGTCGTGCAGGACCACGACCACCGCGGCTCCCGCGGCGGCGCGGTCGGTGGCCAACCGCAGGACGGCTTCTTGATGACCGAGATCCAGCGCCGCGGTCGGCTCGTCCAACAGCAGCGTGGCGGTGTCCTGGGCCAGCACGCGGGCCAGCGCGACCCGGGCGCGTTCACCGCCCGACAGCGTCGGAAAAGACCGGGCGGCAAGGTGTTCCACGTCGGTGGCGGCCATCGCGGCGACGATCTGTTCCTCGTCGAGTTCGCGGCGTTCGGTGCGCACCCAGGGCGCGCGGCCCATCGCCACCACTTCTCGTGCGGTGAACGGGAAGCCGACGGTGTGGGTCTGCGGCAACACCGCGCGCCGCCGCGCCATATCCAGCGTCGACCAGTGCGTCAACGGCTGCCCGTCGAGCTCCACGAGACCTTCGCTGAGCGCCAACTCCCCGGCCAACGCGGCCAGCAGCGTCGACTTACCCGCGCCATTGGGCCCGACGAGTGCGACGACCTCCCCCGCGACGGCTTGGAAATCGATCCCGTCCAGCACCCGCCGCGCCCGCCCGCCGCCGCCACGCCGATCCACACTCACCCCCGCCGCGCGCACCGTGACCGCCCCCGGCTTCGGCGCCTCCGGCAGCTCATGCACCCGCACCAACACCGCCCGCACCCTCACCGACCTCCTCCTGATCCCCGTCGAGCGGCACACCACGGAGAGGGTCTCTCGACGTTCGCCACAGCCATGTGCCCTTCGGCGAAGCCGGCCGGAATGCCAGCCGGAATCATGCCCAGCCTCCCGAGCGGGCTCGGGTACGGCGCAGCAGCCAGAAGAAGACGGGGCCGCCGATGAGCGAGGTGAGCATGCCCAGCGGCAGGTCGGCGTTGTCGACCAGGGAGCGGGCGCAGACATCGGCGGCCAGCAGCACCACCGCCCCGACGATGGCGCTGAGCGGGATGAGGACGCGATGGGCCGGGCCGACCAGCATGCGGACCAGGTGCGGGACGATGAGCCCGACGAACAAGATGATGCCGGTGAACGCGACACCGGCGGTGGCCAACACCGCGACGACGACGATCACATTGCGGCGCAGCCGCTCCACGTCGACGCCGAGATGACGGGCGGAGGACTCGCCGAGCGCCAGCAGATCCAGCCGCGGCGCCAGCAGCACCGCCGCGGCCACGCCCACGGCGGCCAGCGGCGCGACCACGCCCACGGATTCCCAGGTGGCGCCGTTGAGCGACCCCAGCTGCCAGAACACGATCTGATCGCGGGCGGCCGGAGACGCCACGAACAGCAGCAGCGCGATCACCCCGCCCGCGAAGGCATTGATCGCGACACCGGTGAGCACGAGCGTGACGACCTCGGTACGTCCATTCGCGCGCGCCAGCACATACACCAGCAACGTGGTCGCCAGCCCCGCGACGAACGCGGCCGCCGCCACCGACCACGCCGCCACGAACGCACCACCCACCACGATCACCGTGCCCGCCCCGACCGCGGCACCCGCCGACACCCCGATCACACCGGGTTCGGCCAGCGGATTGGCGAACACACCCTGCAACAACGCACCCGCTGTCGCCAGCGCCGCACCGACCAGCATCGCCAGCACCACCCGCGGGAACCGCACCTGCCACAACGTCACCTCGCCCGAGGGATGCGCCGGCATCGGCCCGACATCCAACCCGATCCGGTGCAGCACACTGCCCGCAACCTCGGCCGGGGTGGTCGGCACCTGCCCGATCGCCGCCGACACGACCGCCAGCGCGACCAGCCCGGCCACCGCGACCGCGAATACGACCAGCACCTGCGAGCGGCGCCGTGACTTCGGCGCGGGGGAAACCGGTCGCGCCGCTGTCGTAGCGCTCATGCGTGCCCGGTGCCGTACACGGCCTCGCTCAGCGCCGCGATCACCCGGCCGGTGTTGGGCCCGAAACTCAGCAGCACGGCATCGGACATGTCCACCACGCGCCGGTCCCGCCCCGCCGGAGTCTGCGCGATGCCGGGCACCTTCTGCAGTCCCTCGACCCCGCCGACGGACTTCAGCCCGTCCGACATCACCAGCAGCACATCCGGCGCCGTACCGATCATCGCCTCGCTGGTGATCGCGGTGAACGGCTCTTTCAGCCCGGCCACCGTGCCCGCGTCCCGCGCACCCAGCGCCGCGATCAACGCGTCCGCGCCCGACCCCGGCCCGGCGAGCATCGTGATGGCCGTGGAACGCAGATACAGGAACGCGATGGTCAGCGGCCGGTCCTGGGCGGGCACGGCGGCGCTGGCGGTGGCGATCTCGTCGCGGGTGCGCTGCGCCAGCGCCTGGCCGCGCTCGGGCACGCCCAGCGCGCCCGCGACTGCCTCGATCTGCGGCACCACCCCGTCCATCGTGCGCTGCGGGTCGAAGTAGACGACCGTCACACCGGCCGCGCGTAACTGCTCCCGCACCGCGGGCGCTGCGCTGGTGGTATCGGTCAGGAACACCGAAGGCCGCAGGGCCAGTACCGATTCCACGTTCAGCGACCCATTGCCGCCTGCCACGTTCGGCACGTCCCGCACCGCGGGAAACGCCGCGGAGGTACTGCGCCCCACCAGCTTCGTCCCCAACCCGAGCGCGTAGACGATCTGGGCGAGAGTGCCGTAGCGATCGACGGCGATGATGCGGTTCGCGTCGGTGACGGTGACGTCGCCGCCGTCGAACGAGCGCACCGTCACCGGCAGCGTCGGCGTCGGCTCCGGCCCGATCGGCACCGGGTCCAGATCGGTGAGGGTCGCCGTCGTCGGCCCGTGCCCACCGTGCGACGCCGCGCCGTCGGCGTCACACGCGGCCGACCCGGCCAGCAGGATCGCCGCGAGCAGGGCAAGGACGGCGCGCCACCGCGCTCGGACTCGGTTCCCCAGCCCACCCGCGGTCACCGCGGTGCTCATGCCTGCGCCTGGCCGGCGCTCGGTTCCGGCATGCGCGATGCGCGCTGTGTCGATGATCCGCTCGCTGCGCTCCCTCATGCAGGCAAGGCTAATCTCTGTCACTCCGCGCGTGCACTGACGTCATCCAAGGCGGCCGCGATCGCGCGCGGCAGTTCCAGGGTTTCCGCGGCCAGCACGCCGGTGAGCTGCCCGATGTCGCGTGCGCCGACGATCATGCTCGCGATACCGGGACGCTCCCGGATCCAGGCCAGCGCGACGGCCAGCGGCGAAGTGGCCAGTCCGTCGGCGGCGGTCACCAGTGCCTCGACCACCCGGGTCGCGCGGTCGTCGAGCCGGTGCCGGATCTCGGCGGCGGTCGCCTCGTCCGCGCCGCGCGAATCGGCGGGCACCCCGTCGCGATACTTGCCGGTGAGGATGCCACCCGCCAGCGGCGCGGTAGCGATCAACCCGACCCCGTGATGCTGGGCGGCCGGAATGAAATCGGTTTCGGTATCCCGGGCAAGCAGCGAGTACGGGGTCTGCGCGACGGCGATGGGCGCGACCGCGGCGATGCTGGCGACCTGCCAGGCGTTGAAACCACGTACCCCGGCGTAGCGGACGCGCCCGGAGCGGACCGCGAATTCGAGGGTGGCGGCGACCTCGTCGAGCGGAGTCGCCGGATCCCAGGCGGCGACATGCCAGATATCGAGGTAGTCGGTGCCCAGTTCGAGCAATGTCCGATCGAGTTGGCGCAGCAGCGCGCGGCGTGAGGTGTCCACCGCCGGGCGCACCGGTTCCGGTGCGGGCACCGACGCCGCCCCTGGTGCGGGCGTGGCCAGCGGCACGACACCCGCGCAGCCGCTGAGCACCAGATCGTCGCGTAAGACCAGATCGCCGAGCAGTTCGGCCAGGATCCGTTGTGCCGCACCGCCGGCATAGGCGGGCGAGGTGTCGACCAGCGTGCCGCCCGCCTCGGCGAACGCCACCAACTGCACTGCCGCCTCTTCGGTGTCGGTATGCGCACCCCAGGTGTGGGTCGCCAGTCCTATCCGGGACACCCGTAGGCCGCTGCGGCCGACCGTCCGCTGTTCCATCACCGTGTCCGCGCAATCGTCACGGCGCCAAGCCTAGAGTGTGGATACGCAACTCGACGGCCACCAGCACAGTGGGTCGCACTTCGGTGCACGGGGAAACCGGATGAGCCCGCAGTGAAGGCGCAGTACGCACAACGGCCGGGCACGCGGCCGCGACCTCGACACTGTACTGTCGCTGCGTGATTGCGGCGGTGGTCACAGTGACGCGACCGACCGCCGGACCATTGCCCAGGTGGGAATGCGTATTTCGGGCGGAAGTGGAGGCTGGTTCGTGGTAGGAGAGTCGATGACCTGGGTGCAGGCCTTGGTGCTGGGCCTGGTGCAGGGGCTCACGGAATTTCTGCCGATCTCCTCCTCGGCGCATCTGCGCATCGTGTCCTCGGTCTTCTTCGGCGACGACGCGGGCGCCTCGTTCACTGCGGTCACCCAGCTGGGCACCGAGGCCGCGGTGCTGGTGTTCTTCGCCAAGGACATCTGGCGGATCGTGTTGGCCTGGTTCGCCGGTCTGCGCGAGCGGGTGACCGCGCGCGGCAGGCAGGAACTCCCATTGCACGATCAGCCCACCACGAAACTTCCGGTCATCACCGCCGAGCGCAAGCGCGTTCTCGACGAGCAGACCCAGCGCGAACTCGACTACCGCATCGGCTGGTATGTGATCATCGCCACCATGCCGATCGGCGTGCTGGGATTCCTGCTCAAGGACCAGATCCGCACCGGGGCACGCAATCTGTGGCTGGTGTCGTTCATGCTGATCGCGTTTGCCCTGGTCATCGCCGCCGGTGAGCACTTCGGACGCAAGGAGCGGTCCATCGAGCAGCTCACCACCCGCGACGGTCTCGCGATGGGTTTCGCGCAATCCCTCGCGCTGATCCCCGGTGTCTCGCGCTCGGGCGCGACCTCGACGGCCGGTCTGTTCCTCGGGCTGGAGCGCGAAGCGGCCGTACGGTTTTCGTTCCTGCTCGCCATTCCCGCCGTGACCGCTTCGGGCCTGTTCAGCCTGCCGGACGCGTTCGCGCCCGCCGGTGAGGGGCTCAATGCCAGCGGGCCGCAACTGTTGGCGGCCACGGTACTGGCGTTCGTCGTCGGCTACGCGTCGGTGGCGTGGCTGCTGCGTTTCGTGGCGCGGCATTCGCTGTACTGGTTCGTCGGCTACCGCATCGTGCTGGGCCTGGTCATCATGGGTCTGCTGGCGGGAGGCGTGGTCTCGGCGACATGATCGCTAGGCTGGCCGCATGACGGTGATCCTGTTGCGGCACGGTGTGTCGACGTCGAACACCGCCCGCACCCTGGCCGGTCGCAGCACCGGCGTCGGGCTCACCGAGCGCGGTGACGAGCAGGCGAGGGCCGTGGCCGAACGACTGGCCGGGCTGCCGATCGAACGCATCGTGCACTCTCCGCTGCTGCGCTGCCGGCTGACGGTGGCGCCGCTGGCGGAAAAGTTCGGGCTGGAGCCGGTATTCGACGACCGGCTCATCGAAGTCGATTACGGCGAGTGGACCGGCCGCCCGATCGCCGAACTGCTGGCCGAACCGCTCTGGAAAGTCGTGCAGCGACACGCCTCCGGCGCGGTGTTCCCCGGCGGGGAGGGCCTGGCCCAAGTACAGTCCCGCGCGGTGGCCGCGATCCGCGACCACGACCGCGCGCTGGCCGGGCAACACGGCCGCGACGCACTGTGGGTGGCGTGCACGCACGGCGACGTGATCAAGGCGGTGCTCGCCGACGCCCTCGGCATCCACCTCGACGGCTTCCAGCGGATCATGGTCGAACCCGCCTCGATCAGCGTCATCCGCTACACCCCGACCGCACCGTACGTGTGGCGGATGAACGACACCGGCGCCGATCTGTCCGCCCTCGCCGCCACCGGCGGGCAACCCGCCGGCGCGGCCTCGGCGGCGCCGAGGACCGCGACGTCCGGTCCTGTCCCCGGCGGCGAGCTCGGTGGCGCCGGAAGTGCGGATAATGGGAATGCGGAGCGCCGAGATTCCTTGTAGACAACCGGACGGTCGTTGTATGGAATCCCCGCGCCGCGGGTAGTCGATCAGGGTCACGTATCAGGAGGTGCATGTGTCACGCGCAATCCATGTATTCCGCACCCCCGATCGTTTCGTCGCCGGGACCGTCGGTGAGCCGGGCGATCGCGCGTTCTATCTGCAGGCCGTGCAGGAACCGCGCGTGGTCAGCGTGCTGCTGGAAAAGCAGCAGGTGAAGGTACTTGCCGACCGGATGGGCCTGCTCCTGGACGAGGTCGCGCGCCGCTTCGGCGCGGAGGTGCCGCCGCAGGCCGAGGACGTCACCGACAACGCGCCGCTGGTCACCCCGATCGATGCCGAGTTCCGGGTCGGCACCATGGGCCTGGGCTGGGACGCCGACGCGGGCGCGGTGGTGGTGGAACTGCTGGCGATCACCGAAACCGAGGTCGACGAGTCGGTGGTGCTCGACGACACCGAGGAAGGACCCGACGCGGTGCGGGTGTTCCTCACGCCGATCCAGGCCCGCGAATTCGCGTTGCGCTCCACCCGGGTGATCGCGGCGGGACGTCCGCCGTGTCCGCTGTGCGGCGAGCCGCTGTCGGCTCGCGGGCACATGTGCGTGCGAACCAACGGCTACAAGCGCGGCGACATCTTCGGCGCGGCCGAACTAGAGGAGTGATTCCGTGGCCGAGGCCGGGGACCGATTCCACAGCGGCGAGCTGACGGTGATCGGGCGGGTGAACACCGCCAGCAACGTGACCCTGGTCTGCGATGTGCTCGACGGTGACCGCGACCAGCCACCGCTGCGGGTGGTCTACAAACCGATCCGCGGCGAACGGCCGCTGTGGGACTTTCCCAACGGCACCCTGGCCGGACGCGAAGTGGCGTCATATCTGATCTCCGAGGCGATCGGCTGGGGCGTGATCCCCGAAACCATTCTGCGCGAAGGCCCTTTCGGGCCCGGCATGGTGCAACGCTGGGTCGACGGCGTGGACAACCACACCGACCGCGGCAACCGGCTGGACCTGATCGACCTGTGCCCCGCGGGCGCGGTACCCGACGGATTCCGTGAGGTGCTGCGCGCACTGGACCAAGATGGCAACGAGATATCGCTGATCCACGCCGACGACCCCCGGTTGCAGCGCATGGCGGTACTGGACGTGCTGCTGAACAACGCCGACCGCAAGGGCGGGCACGCGCTGGAAGGCGTGGACGGTCAGGTGTACGGCGTCGACCACGGCATCTGCCTGCACACCGAGCACAAACTGCGCACCGTGCTGTGGGGCTGGGCCGGCCAACCCATCAGCGACGACCTGATCGCGGACATCACCGCATTCGCCAAACAATTGCCGGGCGCGTTCGCCGCCGCGCTGAGCGAACACATCACCGACAGCGAGATCGACGCGCTCGCCGAACGCGCCCACCAGGTGCTCGACAACCCGGTGATGCCGCTCCCGCGCACCACACGCCCCATCCCGTGGCCCGCCTTCTGAACGCGACGCCTCCTGCGCCACCGCGGCCGATGCCGTGCCGGACGGATTCCTGGCACAGTTGAAGCTCGAACGCTCGGCGCGATGACGAGGAGGACCCGATGACCCACTCGACCGGAGACCGTGCGGCACCGACCGTACAGGTCAGCATCGGGGCGCCGACCTACACGCTCGCGTTGCACTACATGCATCTCTACGACAAGAAGCCCTACCCCGACACCGACCTGCACCTCTACGACAACGGCGTCTACTGGCTGAGCTCGGCGGGGGAAGACCACTTCGGCGTCTACGTCCTCACCGAAGGCTCGGTGGACTCCGGGCGGTTCACCATGCGCTTCATCTCGTTGCCTTCCCCGGACTGGGGCGATACCGTCGCCTATCACGAACTCGAGTTCGACGTGGCGCGAGGCGAATTCACCCAGATCGCCCTCGCCGACACCGATCCCGATATTCCGGACCTGGACGGGACGTTCGCGATCACCCGCAACACGATCACCGATCCCACCCGCCGCGACAGGTGATTCAGCGGAACCCAAAATCTTGACATCCCACGATTTGCTGAAAGACGCAGGTCGCGACGGGTCCGCGGACAGGCCGGGGCGGGGGCGGCGCCAGGGCGGGGGCGGATGATCTCCGCCACACCTCTACCCTCATAAGCATGCAGTCCTGGTCCGACACCGCCGTACCCGCCGTCCCTGGAGCAGGACCGCCGTTGCGGTTGTACGACACCGCCGACCGGCAGGTGCGGCCGGTCACTCCCGGCGCCACCGCCACCATGTACGTCTGCGGGATCACCCCCTACGACGCCACCCACCTCGGGCACGCCGCGACCTACCTGACCTTCGACCTGGTCAACCGGCTGTGGCGAGACGCAGGCCACGACGTGCACTACGTGCAGAACGTCACCGACGTCGACGACCCGCTGTTCGAACGCGCCGAACGCGACGGGGTGGACTGGCGTGAGCTCGGCACCGCGGAGACCGACCTGTTCCGCGAGGACATGTCCGCCCTGCGGATCGTGCCGCCGCGCGAGTACGTGGGCGCGATCGAATCCATCGACGAGGTCGTGGAATTCGTGCAGAAACTGCTGGCGTCCGGCGCCGCCTACATCGTCGAGGACCCCGAATACCCGGACATCTACTTCCGGGCCGACGCCACCGAGCAGTTCGGTTACGAATCCGGCTACGACCGCCCCACCATGGAGCGGCTGTTCGCCGAACGCGGCGGCGACCCGGACCGTCCGGGCAAACGCGACACCATCGACGCGCTGCTGTGGCGCGCGGCCCGCCCCGGCGAGCCGTCCTGGCCCGCCCCGTTCGGCGCGGGCAGACCCGGCTGGCACATCGAGTGTTCGGCGATCGCGGTCAACCGCATCGGCCCGGAATTCGACATCCAGGGCGGCGGCAGCGACCTGATCTACCCGCACCACGAGTACTCCGCCGCGCACGCCGAGTCGCTGATCGCGGGCCGTCGCTTCGCCCGCCACTACGTGCACGCCGGTCTGATCGGGCTGGACGGGGAGAAGATGTCGAAGTCCAGGGGCAACCTGGTGCTGGTGTCGGTGCTGCGCCGCGACGGCGTCGATCCGGCCGCTATCCGCCTGGCGCTGCTGGCCGGGCACTACCGCCAGGACCGGATGTGGACCGCCACGCTGCTCGAGCACGCGCAGCACCGCCTGCGGCTGTGGCGCGACGCCACCGCGCTCACGGCGGGCCCGTCGGCCACCGACACGGTCGCGCGGCTGCGTCAGCATCTGGCCGACGACCTGGACACCCCCTCAGCGCTCGACGCGGTGGACAACTGGGCCCGGCAGGCCATCGACTACGGCGGCCGGGACAGCGCAGCGCCCGCACTGATCACCACCGCCGTCGACGCACTGCTGGGCATCCGCCTGTAAAGCCCCTGCGCGGCCAGAAATTTCCGGGGCCCGCCGCTTGCCCGCACTCGGGAGTCCGTGATGGGCTACCGGCGTGGGCAAGATTCCTGGACTGGGCCTGTTCGGGCACGGCGGCAAACTGGCGATGCTCGCGGCCGGTCAGTTGCAGCCCGCCGCCGGACCGACCGATCCGCGCACGATCGCGGCCCGTGTCCGCTTCTTCGGCGCCGACAGCATCGACGGCGAATCGGGCGCGCCGCGGACCGATCGGGTGGTGCTGTCCTGGATCGGATGCACCACCTACGCCGTGGCCATCGGGGGTTCGGTATTCCTGCTCGACGCGTGGGTGCCGCGGCTGACCAGCACCGGATATGTTCCGGCGACGCCGCAGGATCTGGTGGACCTGGCCCCCGCGGCGATCTTCATCGGCCACGGGCACTTCGACCACGCCGGTGACGCCGCCCGCATCGCACAGGCCAGCGGCGCCACCGTGCACGGCACCGCCGAACACTGCGCGACCATCGCCGCGCAAGTCACCGATCCGGCGTTCGCGACCGCCACGCACGGCGACGCGGACACACCGATCGGCGCCCGCGACGACTTCGCCGTCGGCGCGGTCGAAGTGACCGTCGTCCGCCATCTGCACTCCGCGCGCACCCCGCCGGACCCGATCGACGGATCACCGCGGTTCTTTCCCCGCCCACAACCCGGGATCGTGCTCACGCATCCGCCGACCCTCAGCGGCGTCCTGCAAGGGTTTCCGCGCCTGCGTGACCGGGAGGGCGGGGTGCTGCTGTATCAGTTCCGGGTGCCGGGCCTCACGCTGGTCTGGCACGACTCCACGGGTCCGCTCACCGAGCGCGCCCCGCACGTGCTCGACACCCTCGCCGCACTGCCCGCCACCGACGTGCAGATCGGCGCGGTGCAAGGCTACAACCAGATCAGCAACGGCCTGCGCGATCCGCGCACCTACATCCAGGCGCTCACCCCGGCGCTGTTCGTGCCGAGCCATCACGACAACTGGCTACCCGGCCTCACCGCGAGCGCCGCGACCTACGACGTACCGTTGCGCGCCGAACTGGCCCGGATTCCCGTCACGCGCCGACCCGACCTGCGGACCCTGCACGATCCGTCCGACTACATACGACCCCAGCGGCTCACTTTCACGTTGTGAGCACAGCGCCCGCGGTTGCCGTCCGCACGGATTCGCTACAACCGCGCCTGCTGCCCCTCCGGTTGGTGCACGGTCTCGGCCGGGTCGCCGGCGTAGAGCAACGCGATCTGCTCGGCGTACTTGGCCGCGATCGGCTTGCGACGCAACTTCATCGTCAAGGTCACCTCGTCACCGCCGGGCTCCCAGAACGTCGGCAGCACGGTGAACCGTTTGATCTGCTCGACCCGCGACAGCGTCGCGTTGCCCGCGGCAACACCGCGCGCGATCTCGGCGACCACACCGGCATCAGCCGCCAGCGTCGCGGCCGACGCGTCCGGCAGACCATGCTTGGCGGCATACAGCGCAGCGGTTTCGGCATCGATGACGATCAGCGCCGTGTTGTACGGGCGGGCCTCGCCGATCACCGCTATCGCGCCGACCAACGGGGTCGCGGCTTTGATCGCGTTCTCGATGTTGGCCGGAGACATGTTCTTTCCGGCCGAGTTGATGATCAGCTCTTTCTTGCGGTCGACCACCCGCAGGTAGCCGTCGTCGTCGACGGACAAGATATCGCCGGTGTGCAGCCACCCGTCGGGGTCCAGCGCCTCCGCGGTCTTCTGCGGCTCCTTCCGATAGCCCTTCATCACCAACGGCCCGCGCACCAAGAATTCACCGTCTTCGGCGATGCGCCACTGCATTCCGGGCAGCATCCGGCCGACCGAACCCAACCGCGCCTGCTGCGGTGAACAGGCACTCGCCACGCACGTGAGCTCCGACATGCCCCAGATCTCCGAGATCGGAATGCCGATCCCGAAGAAGAACCCGAGCGTCTGCGGCGGAATCGGCGCGGCACCCGACATCGCCCATTTCAGTTGGTCCAGACCGATTTTCGCGCGCAACCCGGACAGCACCCGCTCGTCGGCCTTCGCCCATTCGGCGGCCAGCGGCGCGTCGATCGGTTCCCCGCGCAGCTGCGCGCCGGCCTTGCGGGCCGCCACATCCAGCGCCCACTCCAGCGCACCGCGGGTGGCGTCGTCGGATTCGCTGGCCACGGAGAACTCGATGGCCGCCTTCAGCTTCTCCCACACCCGGGGCACCGCACCCCAGATCGTGGGGTGCACGTCGGCCAGCGCGGCGGGCAGCAGCGACCGGTCGGGCACCACGGTGATCTGCGTGCCGTACACCTGCTGCAGATACAGCGAACAGAACCGGTCGGCCATGTGCGCCGACGGCAGATAGGAGGTCTGCCGGTCGCCGAACTCGACCGGCAGCACCGCATGGAACTCGCGCGCTTCGGCCAGCAGATTGGCATGGGTGATCTCGACACCCTTCGGATTCCCGGTGGTGCCGGAGGTGTAGACGAGGGTGAGCACGTCCTCTGGGCGCACAGCGCGCCAGGTGGCTTCGAAGTCGAAATCCGGGCGGCTCATGGCCTTCAGCTCATCCAGGCCCAGCGTGCCGTCGGGGGTGCCGTCGATGCAGACGATGGTTTCGATCGGCGCGCCCGAGCGCCGGATGCGCTCGACATACTGCTGTTCACACACCACCACCTGATTGCCGGCGTTGCCGAACACGTAGTTCAGCTGCTCGGGCGACAGGGTGTTGTACACCGAGAACGAGGTCGCGCCGGTGTGCTGCGCGCCGACCTCGATCGGATAGAACTCCACCCGGTTGCCCATCATCAGCGCCACGGTGTCGCCGCGCCCGACGCCGAGGGCGGCCAGACCGCCCGCGACCGCGCGGACCTGCTCGGCGTACTCCCGCCAGGTCAGCGTCCGATCGCCGCCGATGGAACGGACGGCCACCGCGTCCGGATCGATCGCCGCGCTGCGTTGGAATGCGGCACAAGACGTGTTCGGTTCGGTCATCGCCCACCTCGTTCAGTGACATCCAGCTTTCCCAGACAGTAAGTGCCCGACCGGGGCGTGTGGGGCGTTTCGACTGTTTCGGAGCAGCGGACTTTCCGCCCGCATCCACCGAACCGGCTCTCCCGCAACCGATTCGGTGTAGCGAGCGGCCAGCCGAGACGTGACCGCTTGACTGCGGCGGTCTAGACGGTCAATGCCGCGACAGCTCTGGCGTACATGGTGTTCTTGATCGCGCCGAGGGTGCCGGGGTCTTTTCCGCCCAGCGGAGCCAGCAGGGCCAGCGCGGTCTCGGTCACGGCGCCTTCGGCGGCGGTGGTGTCGACGATGTCGGCGGCCGTGGCGTCGATGCCACCGAAGCGGCGCCCGGTGGTCATCGAGGCCACCGCGGTCTTCGGAGTGAGCTTGGCCTGGATGAGTGCGGCCATGCCAGGCGTGAAGGGGATGCGGATGTCGACCTCGGGGAAGCAGAAATAGCCGCGGTCGGCGCGCATGACGCGGTAGTCGTGGGCGATGGCGAGCATGGCGCCCGCGCCGAACGCGTGGCCGGGCAGCGCCGCCGCGGTGGGCACCGGCAAAGTGAGGATCCGCGCGAACAGCGCCTGCACCTGCCCGACGTACCACTCGGCGCGTTCAGCGTTCGCGCCCAGCCACTCCAGATCCAGTCCGTTGGAGTAGAACTTGCCGCCCGCGGTGGTGACCAGACCTTCGGCGCCGTCGGCGAGCGCGGTATCCACGTGGGCGCCCACCTGTTCCAGAAAGGCGGGGGAGAAACGGTTTTCGTCGCCGCCCAGATCCAGGACGGCGATCTTGTCGTGGTAATCGAGTGTAGGCATGGTGATCCTTGGGTTGGGGTTTGGGGGACAGGGGGATCGTCAGGGTGGCGGGCCGACCGTGAGGACGGCGCGCACGGCGCTGCGCAGATATTCCCGCGCACGGGGATCGGCGAGCCGCTCACGGCGCAGCAGCACGGCGGTGGGCAGGTCGACCAGGCACAGGGTGATCACGTCGACGGCGCGGCGGTCACCGCGCTGCCACAGGTGTCGCGACAATCGGATCATCAGCTCGACCAGCATTCCATCGGTCGCGGCGAGTTCGGCGGCGACGCCCTCGGGCAGCTCGCCGAGCAACTCCTCACGCCGCACAGCGAGCAGCAGCCGCGAGGAATCCGGATGCCGCTCGGCGAACACCGCGGGCGCCTCGGCGGCCGCGACCACGGCCTCGACGTCGTCAGTGCTGCCCAGCGCCGTCTCGACCAGCGCGGTTTGCAGGTCGAGGAATCGGCGCGCCGCGCGTAACCAGGTGCGGCCGAGTAGTTCCGCGCGCGATCCGAAGGTGTGGTAGATCGCGCCGTTGGATATGCCGGTGGCGGCCGCGACCGCGCGCGTGGTGACCGCCGCAGGGCCGCAGCGAACGGCCAGTGATTCCGCGGCGTCCAGCACGGTGTCGGGATCGTGCGTCCGGGGTCGGGGCATGACGCCACTATAACAGAGCATTTGCTCTGTTATTTTCCTCATCGCCCCCCGCAGACCAGATAGTCCAGTGGCGCTAGCTATTTCAGCTAGTAACAGGTACCGAGGGGTACTCAGGGATACGCCGCGGTACTTCGCCCGGCGCCGTCCGGCGGACGCTACGATGGGGTACTGTTCGGTCCCTCACCCACCCTGCCCGAACGAAGAGAACGGCGCCGCGAATGTCACGTGTGGTCACCAAGGAGCAGTACTTCGCCACCGGCTTGGAGGTGCTCGCCGAATTCGGCTTCAAGGGCCTGAACATCGGCGTGCTGTGTCGTCGGCTCGGCGTCACCAGCGGGTCGTTCTACCACCACTTCGGCAGCTGGCAGGGATTCGTCGACGCCTTGCTCGACCACTGGGAGAACCGTCAGGTGCGCATCCTGGGGACGATGCCGTTCAACCAGGGCAACCCCGATGACGACATCCGCGCCATGTCCGACCTCGCCGCCGGACTGCACCACGCCGCCGAAGCCGCGATCCGCGCCTGGGCCGGGAACGACGAATCGGTCAATCTCGCCCTCAAACGCGTCGACGAATCCCGCAGGCGCACCGTGCACAAAGCGGTCAAAGGCGTCGTCGGTGACGACGACACCGCCGCCGTGGTCACCTCACTGGGCATGGCGATGCTCGTCGGCTACCAGCAGATCGCCGCGGGCGGCGAGGACCTCTCACTGGACGGGCTGCTGGCCGAATACGCGCGCCTGATCTACTCCCACGCCCGCCGCTGAACCCCGCGGCCTACCCGAGCAGCTCATCGACATAACACCACCGCCACGCCTCGCCCGGCTCCACGCTGCGCATCACCGGGTGCCCGCTGCCGGCGTAGTGCCTGCTCGCGTGGTTGCCCGGCGAAGAATCGCAGCAGGCGACATGCCCGCAGGACAAGCACATGCGCAGATGTACCCAGTTCAGCCCTTCCGCGAGGCACTCGGCGCATTCGTCGGGCCCGGCGTTGGTCCGCACCAAAGGCGCGGAACGCAGATGCACGCAGGTGTCGTCGGTCGGCGGCGCCGCCAGCGGTTCGACACGCTCTTCCTCGGTCTCGTCGTAGCGGTCGATCATGGACTCTTCCAAGTCCAACCGGGCCAGCACGTATTGCAGGATCTCATGATCCACCGTGCCCGAATCCCGTACCCGCAATACGGTTTCGCGTTCGGCGCGCAACATCTCCAACCGCAGCCGCCGGTACTCGGCGGTGGGCGTGACCAGCTCCGATTCCGCCCGCCCGAGCCGCTCCCAGGCGGCGTTGGTCTTCCACGTGACGCGATCACGCAACATCTCCACCACGCCGGGCGGGGTATCGGGCGTGACTCGCGCCTCGAGCACGGCCAGACCCGCCGCGGTCGCCTGCTGCATCAGATTGGCTTTCTGCAACGCGTCCTCGGCGCGGCTGGGCCCGCGCAACCGCAGCCACCGCACCAGCCACGGCAGCGACGTGCCTTGCAGCAGCAGCGTTCCCGCCACCACCACCAGCGCCAGCAGCTTCAGCACCGGCAACTGCGGAGTGTCCTGCGGCAACAACAACACCGCCGCCAACGTCACCACACCGCGCATGCCTGCCCACGACACCACGACCAAATGACTCGGCGGCACCGCGCCACCCATCCCGAGACTGCGTGACAGCAGCGACGAACCGAACACCCACACCGGCCGTGCCAGCACTGTCGCCGCCAGCACCGCCAGCGCCGCGAGCACCACAGTGCGATGATCGAGCCCGCTGCGCCAAGCCCCCTCCAGGATCGCGCGCACCTGCAACCCGATCAGAACGAACACCGCGCTCTCCAGAATGAACTGGATGGTCCGCCAATTGGTGCGCTCGGCGATCCGCGACGCCGCGCTCTGCCACACCGGCGCGTTGTGCCCGAGAATCATGCCGCAGGTGACCACCGCGATCACGCCCGAAGCGTGGATGCCCTCGGCAGGCAGATACACCACGAACGGCGCGAGAAACGACAACGTCGTATCCAGCACCGGATCGGTGATGCGCCGCCGCAGCAGCGCCAGCAGATAGGCCACGACGATCCCGACCACCGCGCCGCCACCGGCCGCGAGCGCGAAATCCGCACCCGCCTCCCAGATCGACACCACCCCCACCATCGCCGCCGACGCGGTCCGCAACGCCACCAGCGCGGTGGCGTCGTTGAACAGCGACTCGTCTTCCAGGATCGTGACGATCCGCCGCGGCATCCCGATCCGGCGCGCCACCGCCGTCGCGGCCACCGCGTCCGGCGGAGCCACCACCGCCCCCAGCGCCACCGCGACCGCGAACGGCACCGGCAGCAGCCACCACACCACCACCGCCACGACGAACGTCGTGAACAACACCAGCCCCACCGACAACAACGCGATCGTGCGCACATCGGCCCGGAAATCCACCAGCGACGTGCGAATCGCGGCGGTATACAGCAAAGGAGGCAGGAAACCGAGCAGAATGATCTCCGGCTCCAGGTGGATCTCCGGCACGAACGGCAGATACGAGGCCGCCACCCCGGCCAGCGTCAGAACCAGCGGCTCGGATACCCCGAACCGACGCGCCAGCGCCGCCAACGCGGCCGCCGACGCAACGAGAACAACCAAGCCGATCGCGACGTCCACAGTGGAATTCTCGCAGAGCGCACGATCGGCAAACGGCCCGCGCGGTACATGACACGTGCGCGGTCGACCGAATTACTGTGCCCGGGCGCTCACACGCGCCATGCTTGTCGGCGACGAGGAGGTAGACATGGAGGAGTTCGCGGCCTGGCGGGCGAACGGACGACGTCTCACACATCGCGGCCACCAGATCTTCTGGCGCGACGGGGGCGGCGGCACGGACGGGACGCTGGTGTGCATCCACGGATTCCCCACCGCGTCCTGGGACTGGCACCGCATCTGGCCCAGCCTGTGCGAACGCTTCGCGCGGGTCATCGCCCTGGACATGATCGGCTTCGGATGGTCGGCGAAACCGCGCCACTACGACTACCGCATCGCCGACCAAGCCGACATCCACGAGAACCTGCTGCGCGAGCAGGGCATCCAGCGATTCCACGTGCTCGCCCACGACTACGGCGACACCGTCGCCCAGGAACTGCTCGCCCGCGACGCCGAACGCCGCGCGGCCGGTGACGAATCGCTGGTGCTGGAATCGGTGTGCCTGCTCAACGGCGGCCTGTTCCCGGAAACCCACCGCGCGCGGCTGGTCCAGCGGCTGCTGGCCAGTCCGTTCGGACCGCTGGTCGGGGTGCTCGGCACCGAGAGCACCTTCCACCGCAGCCTGTCGGCGGTATTCGGACCCGACACCGAACCCACCGACGCCGAACTCCACCAGTTCTGGCTGCTGTGGTGCAGCAAGCACGGTAAACGCAACGGCCACAAGCTGATCCGCTACATGGCCGAGCGCCGCAAGCACCGGCAGCGCTGGGTGGGCTCCCTGCAGCAGGCCCAGGTACCGATCCGGCTCATCGACGGACTGGCCGACCCGGTCTCCGGCGGCCACATGGTGCGCCGCTACCGCCAGCTGATCACCGACCCCGACGTGGTGGAACTGCCACGCATCGGCCACTACCCGCAACTGGAAGCACCCGAGCAGACCCTCGCGGCCCTGCTGGAATTCCACGGCAACCGGGTGGACAAGCCCACCTCCTGAACACGGCCGGAAAGGTCGTCGCGGCCGAGACCGCGACGACCTTTATGGCAGACGCCATAGTATGGCGGTATGGCAGCGACACGCCGAGCCCGCAGCGACAGCTCCCCACGCCCCCGGCCCGGGGACGCGCGGCGGCGGATGATCGACGGCGCAATCGACTCACTGCGCGTACACGGCGCCAGCGCCACCAGCGTGGACCGGGTACTCGCGGCCACCGGCGCGCCACGCGGCTCGGTGTACCACCACTTTCCCGGCGGACGCACCGAACTGATCACCGAGGCGGTCAGCACCGCGGGGGAGCTGATGTCGGCATTCATCGAGCGCCTCACCAACGACAACGACCCTGCCACCGCCCTGGACCGATTCGCGGCGCTGTGGCGGCGCACCCTGCTCGACACCGACTTCCGCGCCGGCTGCCCCATCTTCGCCGTCGCCGTAGAAACCAACGACGACGCACCGGAATTCGCCCGCGTCGCCGGGGAGATCTTCCAGCGCTGGCACCACGCGCTCACCGAGATGCTCCAGCGCCACGACGTGCCCGCCGACCGCGCGTTCCGCCTGGCCACCCTGACCGTCGCCGCATTCGAGGGCGCTATCGCACTGTGCCGGGTCCGCCGCGATATCACCCCCCTCGACGACGCGGTCCGCGAACTGCGCGAACTGGTATCCGCCGCCCACTGACCGGCGCGAACCGCGACAGCTGCCACCGCGGCATCCGCTCGCAGTCCCGCGACGCGCGCCGCCCACCCCTTGACACACCCATTATGGTGTATGCCATAGTCGGTACCGGGCCGCGCACCCCTCGAAACACCTTCGCCCGGGCACACTCTCGCGTTCCGACCGCTGACACGCGCACCGAAGGAGCCGCCGATGTCCGCCGCCGACCTGCACCTGGAGACCATCGAACTCGAACGAGACGGGCGAGTACTCACCGCGCGCGTCGTGGCACCACCGTGGAACTTCGTCACCCCGGCAGTCGTCCGCGACCTCGACACCCTCACCGCCGCCGTCGACGCCGACGACACCGTCGGCGCAGTCGTGCTCACCGGCGGACTACCCGGCCGCTTCCTCACCCACGCCGACCCCGCCGCCCTCAGCGGCATGATCGACCTGCCGCACCCGTTCATCCCCGCCCGCGCCGCGGCACCGTTCCTGCGCGCCACCACGGCCGCGCTGCGCCTGCCCGGCGCGGCGGCACTGGTCGAACGCCGCGGCGGCGGACTCGGCGCGGGACTGGTCTGGGGCTACCGCTGGAAACGCACCACCTTGCGGATGAACCGCTCCGGCGTCGCCTACCTCGCCGCCATCAACGGACCCGCACTCGGCGGCGGCCACGAGATCGCCCTGTCCTGCGACCTGCGCTACGCCGCCGACGCCGACCACGTCCGCCTCGGCCAGATCGAGACACTGGCCAACCTCATCCCCGGCGGCGGAGCGACCCAACGCCTGACCCGCCTGCTCGGCGCCGCCAAAGCCATCGAGGTCACCCTCGAAGGCGCGCCCGTCACCGCGCAGGAAGCCCTGCGCCTGGGGCTGGTGCACCGTGTGGTCGCCGCCGAGGAACTCCTCGCCGAAACCCAGGCGACCGCCGTCCGCCTGGCCGCCCGCAACCCCGTCGTCATCGCCGAACTCAAACGCGCCGTCTACTTCGGCACCGACAAGTCACTGTCCCGCGGCCTGGACAGCGAACAGGCCGGATTCGTCTCCGTCGGCACCACCGCCGCGGCCGCCCGCACCACCAAAGCCTTCTTCGAGGACCTCGACCGCCTCGCCGACACCCCATTCCTCGCCGACCCGAAACCATGGCTGGACGGCACCCGCGTAGACCAGGTGAGCAAATGACCACACCCACCACACCGCCAGCCACCGAAGCGTGGCACAAGACCGCCTGCATCCTCTGCGAGAACAACTGCGGACTGCTCATCCAGCTCGACGACCGCCGCTTCGCCAAGATCCGCGGCGACAAAGACCACGTCGCCTCCGCCGGCTACACCTGCAACAAAGCACTGCGGCTGGACCACTACCAGAACGGCGGAACCAGGCTCACCACCCCGCTGCGCCGCGAACCCGACGGCAGCTTCACCGAAATCGACTGGGACACCGCGATTTCCGAAGTCGCCGCACGACTGACCAAGGTCAAGAACAGCTACGGCGGCGACAAGATCTTCTACTACGGCGGCGGGGGACAAGGCAACCACCTCGGCGGCGCATACAGCACCGCCCTGCGCCGCGCCCTCGGCAGCCGCTACCGCTCCAGCGCCCTGGCCCAGGAGAAAACCGGCGAAGGCTGGGTCGACGCCCACCTCACCGGCGGACACACCACCGGCGACTTCGAACACGCCGAAGTCTCGATCTTCCTCGGCAAGAACCCCTGGCAATCACACGGCGTCCCACGCGCCCGCACCGTCCTGCAACAGATCGCCAAAGACCCTGCCCGCACCATGATCGTCATCGACCCGGTCCGCACCGAAACCGCCGACCTCGCCGACATCCACCTCCAGGTGCGCCCCGGCACCGACGCCTGGTGCATGGCCGCCCTGCTCGCCGTCCTCGTGCAAAACGACCTCCTCGACCGCACCTTCCTCACCGACCACACCACCGGCTCCGACACCGTCCTCGCCGACCTCGCACACATCGACGTCGCCGCCTACGCGGAAATCTGCGGCATCCCCGAACACCTGCTGCGCAGCACCGCCCACCGCATCGGCACCGCCGCCAGCGTCGCCACCTACGAAGACCTCGGCGTCCAGCAGAGCCCCAACAGCACCCTCATCTCCTACCTGAACAAACTGCTGTGGCTGCTCACCGGCAACTTCGCCAAACCCGGCGGCATGCAACCCCATTCGTGGATGGCGCCACTGGCCGGTTACAGCCGGCAGATCAAACGCAGCCCGGTCACCGGCGCACCCCTTTTCGGCGGCATGCTGCCGTGCAACAGCATCGCCGAAGAGATCCGCACCGACCACCCCGACCGGTTCCGTGCCATGATCATCGAGTCCGCCAACCCGGCCCACTCGCTGGCCGACTCCGCCGCCTTCCGCGACGCACTGGACGCACTCGACCTGGTCATCGTCATCGACGTCGCCCTCACCGAAACCGCCCGGCACGCAGACTACGTCCTGCCCGCGGCCAGCCAATTCGAGAAATGGGAAGCCACCTTCTTCAACCTCGAATTCCCGCACAACACCTTCCACCTACGCGTCCCCGTCCTCGACCCACTGCCGGGCACCCTGCCCGAACCGGAAATCTACGCCCGGCTGCTGCGCGAACTCGGCGCCGTCGGCCGCGGCAAACTCCGGCTGCTGCGCGCCGCGGCGAGGCTCGGAAGACGCCCCTACGCCTGGACCTTCGCCGCACTGCTGGCCATCGACAAGTCCCTCGGCGGCCTGGCCCCCTACGTGCTGTACGAAACCCTCGGCCCCACCCTGCCCAACGGCGCCCGCTCCGCCGCCGTGCTGTGGGCGCTGGCCCAACGCGTCGCCAAGGTCTACCCGACGGCACTGCGCCGCGCCGGACACCGCGACGCCGACGCATTGTTCGACGCCATCCTCACCAGCCGGTCCGGAGTCACCTTCACCATCGACGACTACACCGACGCCTGGGACTACCTGCCACACTCCGACAAACGCATCCCCCTCGCCATCCCCGAACTCCTGCACGCCCTACGCGAACTCGCCGCCACACCCGCCACCCACACCACCGCGGAATTCCCGTTCGTCCTCGCCGCGGGGGAGCGGCGCTCCTTCACCGCCAACACCATCTTCCGCGACAACACCTGGCGCCGCCGCGACCCCGAAGGCGCACTGCGCCTCAACCCCGACGACGCCACCCGCCTCGGCCTCACCACCGGCGACCGCGCCCGCATCACCACCCGCCGCGGCAGCGCCATCGCCGCCGTCGACATCACCGACCGCATGCAACCCGGCCACGCCTCCCTACCCAACGGACTAGGCCTCGACCTACCCACCGATAACGGCACACAGCGCGTCGGCGTCGCCGCCAACGAACTCACCGACCTCACCTGGCGCGACGCCATCGCGGGCACCCCCTGGCACAAACACGTCCCCGCCCGCATCGAACCCGCCTGATCCCGGGTCACGCGACCGTTTCGCAGTGGAGGGACCAGGCGTCGCGGAGCGCGCGTCAGCGACAGACGGGGTGCCGCCTGATGGTGAAGCGCGTGCAGCCTCCGCGGCCGGTCCCCACTCGCACGACACGGCGAGCACCTCGTGCGCAGAGACGATCAGCGTTTACCGCACCACCCCGACCATTCGGCTTCTTCCTCCCCGACGCCGCCGCCCTATCCGACGACGCACCCGAACCACACGTCTGGGCCGAAGCATTCCTGATGACCGCGGTCGCCACTTCGGCCTCCGGCGTGTTCCCGTTCGGCGTGGCACATGCCGAAGCGAGCTACCTGCCCGATCCACGCGGCGGCACACACCGCTGGCTGCATCTCGGCGGAGCCGCCCACATCGGCAGGGAACTCCGCCTCGGCTACCGGGTCACGGTGCAGGCGCGCTGACACCGGCGGCGCACCGTGCCACGTCAGGCGTTCGGCGCGGGGTCCCGCTCGCTCACCTGATCGCGATCAGCCGATTCGACGGGCCCGCGCGTCACCGCCACCCACGTGTTGTTCACCGCCGCGGCCCCCGAGAACATGTCTGTCAACGCCGGATCATGCAACAAGTTCACATTCGCCCCCGGCAATGCTGCCGCCACCGTCCAGCCGACACCCGGCTCCTGATGACCCCACCCATGCGGAATCGCGACCGTGCCGACCCGGATATCGTCACTGACCTCCAACGGCACCACGATCGACCCGGTCCGCGAACGCACCGTCACCCGCTCGCCGTCACCCAACCCGCGAGCGGCCGCGTCCTGCGGATGCATCAGCGCCGTGCACCGATCCCGCCCCTTCACCATCGCAGGCACATTGTGCAGCCACGAATTGTTACTGCGCAGATGACGGCGACCGATCAACTTCAAATCGAAGCCCTCCGCCGGTGTCGTCAGCGCCTTCCCGTCCCGCGCATCCGCCAGCACCTCCCGCGCGGCAGCCACGAATTCCTCCGGCGCCAAACACACCTTCCGATCCTTCGTCCCGATCAACGACCGCAGCCGAGGCCGCAGCGGTCCCAGATCGATCCCCCCAGCCGCCGCACGCGCCTTACCCACCGTCAACCCCTTACGACCACGCCGCAACACCCCATACGGGCCCGTCGCCACCCCGGCCGCGGCCACCCGCACCGGACTGATCCGATCGAACACCGCATTCAGCACCCGCCCGGTGAACCGGCGCGCGGGCAACGGCACCATCTCGGTGATCAACCGCGCCATGATCTGCCAATCCTCCAACCCGTCCGCGGGCGGCTCGAACACCCGCGCATCGAAACGCAGGTTGTTCCGCACACTGAACAGCGGGAACAGGATGTTGACGTCCTCGCGCTCCAACGGCGAAATCGGCGGCAAGATGATGTCGGCGTGCCGCGTCGTCTCCGTGACGTACATGTCCACCGCCACATAGAAATCCAGCGAATCCAGCGCCGCACCCAACTGACCGCGCTGCGGCGTCGACAACACCGGATTGCCCGCATACGTGATCATCGCCCGGATCCGCCCCGGGCCCTCGGTCAGGATCTCCTCCGCCAACGCCGCCACCGGCAACTCCGAACGGAACGACTTGTACATTCCGGACCGATCCGTCCACGCCCCGTACCCCATCGGCAGATACTTCGCATACCGCGCTGCGTCGATCGGCGGCGTCGCGAACATCTGCCCACCCGGCCGATCCAGATTGCCCGTCACCGCGTTGATCGCGTTCACCAACCAATGCGTCAGCGTGCCAGTCACCTGCTGACACACCCCGATCCGCGCGTACAGCACCGCCGACCGCGCCGCCGCATGCTCCCGTGCGAACTCCCGAATCGTCTCCGCACCCACACCCGCGTACGGCGCCATTCGCTCCGGCTCCGCCTCGGCCACCAGCGCACGCAACTGCTCCCACCCCGTACCTGCCGCGCGAACCGCCTTCGCGTCACACAGCTCCTCGACGACCAGCACATGCAACATCGCCAGCAGCAGATACACGTCACCACCCGGGCACACCGCGACGTGCTGATCGGCCAACCGCGCCGTCTCGGTCCGCCGCGGGTCGATCACCACCACCTTCCCGCCGCGCCTGCGCACCTCACGAATCCGCTGCTTCGCATTCGGCATGGTGGTGATCGACCCATTGGAGACCGCGGGATTCGCCCCCAGAATCACCAGCCGATCGGTCCGATCGATATCGGTCACCGGCATCAGCACATTCGAGCCGAACATCCGCCAGGCCACGAACTCCTGCGGGAACTGATCGATCGACGACGCCGAGAAGAAATTCCTCGTCAACAACACCGCACGCAACATCACCGCATACAGCACCGACGAACTGTGCGCCGCCGGATTACCCAGATACATGCCGATCGCGCTGTTCCCATGCGCACGGCGCACCTCCCGCAACCGCCGCCCGATCTCCCGGAACGCCTCGTCCCAACCGATCGGCTCGAACGACGAACCCACCCGCCGCACCGGAGTACGCAACCGATCCGGGTCGTGATGCAACCCGCCCATCGCCGTCGCCTTCGGGCAGATGTACCCGTTCGACAGCACGTCCGCCGGATTACCTTCGATCCGCCTCACCCGGTCACCCTCGACCGTGACCAGGATTCCGCAGTGCGCCTCGCACAACGTGCACTGCCGGGCAATAGTGCGAGCACTCATGGATTTCACCTTCTGCCGGGTCGCTCCCCACAGGCTAACCGGGCCCGTCATTTCCGTATAGTGCTCTATGTTTGGGGATCCGCGGCAACACAGGCCGAGCACCAGCGGCGACCACATCGGTGGCGACCACATCGCGCAATAGAGCAGATATCACCACATTTCCCGGACGTACCGGAAATCGTCCGCACCCAGCGGCGAACCGATTGCTCGCCAAAGGGGGAGCGAGCTACACGCTCGAGGTACCCGCGGTCGTCCCGCTGGCGACAGCCTCCGCGTTCGCGGGAGCGAATCCCGGCAAGAACCGATTCGCCGTGGGAATCATCAGATGAATCAGCGGGCCGATCCCGAAGGCGTACACCAGAGTTCCGATACCGACGCTGCCGCCGAGAACCCACCCGATCGCCAACACCGTCACCTCGATCGCCGTGCGCACCACCCACACCGATTCACCGGTCCGCCGAACCAGTCCAGTCATCAACCCATCTCGCGGCCCCGGACCCATACCGGCCCCGATGTACAACACACTCGCCACCGCGTTCAGCACCACCGCGACACCCATCGCACCCACCCGCACCGCAAGCGAATCCCACGACGGCAGCCACGCCAACCCCGCATCCACCGACAACGCGATCACCACGACATTGCTGACCGTGCCGAGACCAGGCAACTGCCGCAATGGAATCCACGCCAGCAGCACCACGACACCGGTAATCGCCGTCACCGCACCGAAACTGATCGGCACATGCCGCGCGACTCCCTGATGGAACACATCCCACGGATCCAGGCCCAGCCCAGCCCGCACCATCACCGCCATCGAAAACCCGTACAACCACAACCCGACATACAACGCGATCAACCGACGAACCAGCATCGCCCCAGCCTGCCCACAACTGGACCCGACAACCAGAGCCACTCACCAATCACTGGCCCGCAAAACAGAATCCACCGAGCAGCATCACCGCATACCAGTACCACTCGTTTCATCACAGTGACGTTTCTATGCGACCAGGGCCCCCGGGGCCAGGGGAGAGGAATCCAGCAAATTCGCAATACTCACCGGCCATCCCAAGACCGCCCTCGGTCAACAGGCGATCCGGGGCGACGACTCGTCTCAGGCCGAGCGGCGCGTGCGATGCTCGGCGACGTGCACCCGATTCGAGCAACGCGTCGAGCAGAACCGGCGCCGCCCATTGCGGGAGGTGTCGATGAACACCAGCCCGCAACCGGCCCGGGCGCAGCGCCCGATACGGTTCGAATCCTCGCAGAACAGTTCCGCCAGCCCCGCCGCGGTATACGCCTTCACCCGCTCATCCATCGGCGCATCCTCACGCGCGTAGTGCAGGTGCGGCTTGCGTCCGTCGTGCGTGGAGATATACGGCTGACTGGTGGTCTCCGCCAGCAGCGCGTTGAGCAACTCCACGCCGGGGTTACCGAAAACCTCGTCGAGCCTGTCTATCCACCGCCGCAGTTCGGCGAGCTGGCGGGCATTCAACGACCCGAGCGGCTTGTACCCGGATTCATCCAGCAACCGGATCAGGTCTTGCTCCGGCTCCGCGTTCACCAACCGGGCGGCCAACTCGGCCGCCGCTCCACCGTAAGGGTTGAAATGCACAAAGCCATTACATCAGGCTGAGATCATGATCGCCGCCTGCCCTGCCTGCTCCTGGCCCGCACCCGTCCCGATCTCCGCACACGGCCCCGTGCGCTACCTGCGCTGCATCTGCGGCCAATGGCTGATCAGCGAACACGGCACCGTCGTCGCCACCGCTGGACACAGCACACTCGGCGACGCGGTCTGAACCACTCGAAGTTCGCAATATTCGCAAACGGAGACGGTTTCCATTACCGCAAAGATCCTGCCACGGATGTGCGGATCACAACGCGGCGACATGGCTCACGCGGGAATCCAGCAGCCAGCCCGAGCAGACCGAGACGAACGATCGAGCGATGACGGCAAACGCACATCGCACAGCAGCACAGCCCGCACGCCAGCCATGCCGAAATTTGCGCCGATAATCTACATTATGTCAAGTAAGGCCGCACCTGACCGGATCACACCGGCCGTTTCCCCCGCCCTGGTCTCGGTGCCGGACCAACCCCGCATGATGGTCCGGCACCGAGACGATCAGGACAGTGCGTCGGCCAGCTCGGCGTGGAGGTCGAACAGGGCCGGAATCTGGTCTGCCGGACGGCGGCCCATGCCGCACTCGGTGGCGATGCCGAAGTCGGTTACCGCGGTGCGGGCGGCTTCGATGCGTTGCAATGCTCCCGCTCGGCCGTCGGTAGCGTGGACCAGGCCGAGATAGAGGTCGGTTGCAGCTGGAAGAGCAAGGTCGGCAAGGGGTTTGAAGTACTCGGCGTCGGTGCGCGAGCGCGGGACCGGCAGGTGGATCCACTGCACGGGTCGATCCAGCCCAGCCACGATACGGCCTGCGACGGCGGCCAGCCGGCCGGTGTCGACGGGTTCGGCGAAGTGGCGGTGGCCGAAGTCGCCATAGCAGAGGTGATAGCCGAGTTCGACCGGTTCGGGTACCGCGGCGCCCAGCCGGACGAGCCGCTTCCCCACTTCCTCGAGCTGGGTCGGATAGTCGGTTCCGAACCAGGATGGGAACACGCCCTCGAAGATCGCGAACTCCACCGCGGTATCCCATTGCACCGCAAGGTCCGCACCCGGAATGCCATCCAGGATGATGGCGAGCTCCGCGAGCAATTGCGCCTCGTACCTGCGCTCCAACTCCCCCTGCGGTCCCGCGACGAACGCCCCGATCACCGCGATCGGTGTCGGCAGGCACACCTGGAACCGGGTGCCCTCCGGGATCGCGCCGTCCTCGCGCAGCTGGCGGAACACTTGCCATGACTCGAGAGCGGCGTCCGCGTACCCCAACGGACCGAAGTCGATCGATGCTGCATCCACACCTGGCTTGGGTTGCACTCGTTCACTGGGCCCGTATTCCGGACTCGGTGGCGGAACGGTTTCCAAGTCCGGATGCGCTTGCATCTTGGGCAGTTGCCAGACCACCCAGTTGTCGCGCACAGCGGTCTCCCCGTCCGGAATGCGCTTCAACCGGGTCCCGATCCGGCGCGCCGCTTCCGAGAAAACCGTCCGGGCATCCGTCAACGGCACGCTGCCGCACAGATGGACTCCGCGACCCCTACCCACCGCAACCTCCTACACATGGCCTACCGCTACTCGAGCCGACCTGGCCGAAACCAGCCAGTTGCCATGCACCCTCGCCAGGCTCGGATCGAGAGCGCAGCAATCGATCAGGTCGCGCTACGCGATGCAGCGTAGGCGCGGGCAGGACGCCTGATTCCCCACCTCTGGGAAACAAGCAGCCACCGGTTCACTGGTGGAATGCGACGCTGTTGCGGTCCTCGTCGGACTGCATGCCGACGGCGACGCACCATGGTTCAACTCGTGGACCCGCCTGCGTGCTCCCCCGGGGCACGATCGCGTCCATCCACCTTCTCCTTGTGGTTCTCGAGACGTAATGGTGGACGAATTCCGGACATTTGTGTTGAGTTACATGCATATATACGCAGATTTACGTATCTAAATGTTATGTAAGCCATGCGTCAAGTTGAACTGCCATACTCGCGTGAAGTGTTCGGGTGACCTCCGAGAGCACCACGCTTCCCGCGCCGCTCCCCTTCCCGCGCCCCTTCCCGCGCCCTCAGCCCGACGACAAGCACTTCCCTGCCCCACCGTCGAGCCTTCTCCCCCGAATCGGTCGATCCGCAGCCCGCAAAAGACAAGCGCGCGAGGCCGATTCCGGACAAACGGTTCGGCTTACCCGAACCCTCACCGGGCTTGCTCTACCGCACAACGCTATTCGCGTACGGATCGGAGGCTGAACTAATGTTCGAGCGGTGCTCGGACATTCACATGCGACCAGTGGCGCGTTGGCCTGGTCAGCGGCAGCGGCGGTGCTCCCGGTTACCGTCCTGACCTATCCGGCTCTGCAGGATGCGACGGGGCATCTCGGGACCGTCGATCTGCTGCTGGGAGTGTTTCTCACCGCGGGGGCCGCGCTACTGCCGGATGCGGACCATCCTGACGGCACGATCGCACACGCCTTAGGTCCGATTACGCATATCGCATGCCAGCTTATTTCGTGGATCTCGGGTGGCCATCGCCACGCCACGCATTCTTTGACGTTCGTCGCGGCCGTCGCATTCGGAACCTGGGCGGGCGAGCATTGGCTGGGGCGCTGGTTCACCCTGAGCCTGGTCTTCTTCCTATTGGCCTTGGCCGTGCGTGCGCTGCATCTGTGCCCGTCCGGCAACGGCTTCAAGTCGTGGGGGCCGATCGTGGTTCTCGCCACGGGAGGCACCTTCGCAATGGAACACTGGATCGCCGACAAGCCGGTCTGGCTGCCCTTCGCGGTGGGATTGGGCGCGTTGGCCCACTTGCTCGGCGACTGTCTCACCGACCGCGGTTGCCGCCTGTTCTGGCCGTTCGACATCCGCGTCAGTTTCCCGATCATCGATCGAACCGGCAACAAGGTCGAAATCTGGATCGTGTCACCGCTTTTCACGCTCGGCACGCTCGCCATCCTCTGGTACACCATCACCCACCAGCCCTGACAAACAGCACCTGAAACCGTGTCCGCCGCAGGCGATCGCGATGGCGGCGGGACCAGTCGTGGATACATGGTTAGATGCGAATATCTACGTAAGCAAATGATTTTGTTCTCTGCATACCGTCGATCATCGGCGAAGATCCATTCGGCTTCCGGCCTGCTCGCCTCCGACCAGAACCGCTCTGCCCTACTGGCGTCGTTTCCTCGAAGAATTCCGCACTCCCCCGGCTACGCTGATCCCCATGCTCGCCACGACAATGCGGCCGCAGCGCTGGACGCCGCCTCCCCCTCCGGCCCGCGCCCGTCAGACTCGTAGCATTCCACCCCTTCCCGAGGTCAGAAGGATCGAACTGCCCGGAACGGGCCCCGAGGACGTGGTGTTCTCCCCCGACGGCAGGATCGTCGCGGGCACCGATGACGGCTCGATTCTCAGCATCGATCCGGCGGCCGGCGACGTGCGCGAGCTCGCGAACACCGGTGGCCGTCCGCTGGGTCTGCACGCCGACGCCGATGGTCGCGTGCTGATCTGCGATTTCGAGCGCGGACTGCTGGAGTTGGACGCCGAAGGTACGCTCACGGTGCTGGTGGACGAGGTCGACGGTGAGCGTCTCCCGTTCGCCAGCAACGTCGTTCGCGATACCGACGGCACGATTTACTTCTCGTCGTCGTCCCGGCGGTACTCCCTGGCCGAGTACATGGGCGACATCCTGGAACACTCCGGCACGGGCCGCCTGTTCCGGCGCGGTCCCTCGGGCTCGGTGCAGACGCTGATAGACGATCTCCAGTTCGCCAACGGCGTCGTCCTGGCACCCGACCGTTCCTGCGTGCTGGTCGCCGAGACCGGTGGCTACCGGGTGACTCGCTACTGGCTGACCGGCCCGAAGGCGGGAACGTGGGACCGGCTGATCGAGAACCTGCCCGGATTCCCGGACAACATGGGTCTCGGCAGCGACGGCTTGGTCTGGATCACGCTTCCTTCACCGCGAAATCCCTTGCTGGACCGCCTTCTTCCATTGCCGGGCATTCTGCGGCGCATCGTGTGGGAGCTACCGGCGTGGGTGCAGCCGAAGCCGACGCGAACGGTGTGGGTGATGGCGGTCGATTTCGACGGCAAGGTCGTGCACGATCTGCAAGTCGAAGGAACGGATTACTCGATGGTGACCGGTGTGGTCGAGCAGGACGGCGCGCTGTATCTGGGTAGCCTCACCGAGTCGGCGGTGGCCGTGTCGCGAGTGCCGTAGCGACGGTGCGCCGGGCGGAGCGGGGCACGGTGTTCATGCCCCGCGATGCGCGCTGTCATGGGGCTAGAGGAGATCTTCCGGGTCGGCGTCGGCTTCGAGGCGGACGTCGGTGGTGAACCGGGATTCGGCGTCGTCGCCGTCGGTGTGCGCGGCGTAGAGCAGCAGGCAGCCGCGGATGCCGTCGAGGAGGTCCTCCAGGAGGTCGAGGGCGGGGCGGGCGGGGTCGAGGCGGCTGATGCGGAAGCCGGTGAGCATCGCCTCTCGCGTGTCGGCGTCGACGCCGAATCGGTGTGCCTGCGCTTCGATTTCGGCGACCCGGGCGACGAGGCCCCACGGGGCCGGGACGCGGCCTTCGTGCACGGCCACGGCTTCGGCGATCAGTTCGAGGACGACCTCGGTGGGGGTGTCGCCCGCAGCGAGTCGTTCGAGGACGAGGGTGGGGGTCTCGACTTGGAGTGCTTCGATGTCGTCGGCTTCGGCGACGACATCGGTGGTGGGTACGTTCGCGGTCTCGCCGGCGACCTCTGCCGCGGCGTACAGCCAGTGTGCGGCGGCGACCGAAGCGGAAGCCGGGTCGAGTTCGGTGAACAGTTCGATGGTGCCGAGCGGGTCGGCGCGCAGGAGTGCGTCGGCGGCGTGGACTTGGGCCGGGGACACGTCGGGGCGGGACAGTTCGACGGCTTGGCGGGCGCGGCCGGAGAGGTCGCCGCGTTCGGCGGATTCGATGGCTGCCTGTTCCGCGCGTACTTCGGCGATGAGGGTGTCGCGCAGGGCGTCGTCGTCGATGTCGTGCAGGGTGCGTCCGATGCGGTGGGCGGATTCGACTACTCCGCTGTAGGAAACGAGGAGGCCTTCGTCGGTGGGCAAGTTGGGGCTGCGCAGCCCTGCTTCGACTTCTTTGAAGTTCCTGCGTTCCTCGGCGCGCCGCCACGCTTCGCTGTTGGGGATGTCGGGGTCGCCCGCGGCGCTGGCCGGATGGGTGTAGGTGCGCCACTGGAACCGCGACAGGGTGGTCAGGTTCGACGCCAGATCGGTTGCCTGGTCCGTGGTCACAGGCGGGGGCAGCGTGGCCACCGTTTGGGCGAGGTCGCCTCGTCCGGTCGCCCAGATGGCGACGAGGGCGGTGCGGTCGGCATCGAATGCGTATCTGGTCACCCGGCAAGTCTGGTCGATCGGCGGCGGATGCGCGCGGTCAATTGCTGCGCTCCTGGCGCGGCCTGCGGCGTTTCGCGAGGACGCGCGGGGAGGATGGGGCCGGTTGTCGTTCACGGAACCCAGCGGCGGCTCGGTGCCGGCCCCGCTCGCGACGTTGCCGCGGTCGCATCAGTTCTCGGCGGTGAGTTGGGCGAGAATCCTTGCGGAGCATCGAATGCGGCGGCGACAGATGGTGGCGCGTGCGGTTCCGCATCGCGATGAGGCGCTGAGTGGGCGAACCGCAGGGCCGGGCCGCTGCCTCCGGGGGGCGTGGAGTCGGCACGGCGGTATCGAGCACGGATCGTGTCGGTTTCGCGACCGGCGACACGCGGATACATGCACCAAAACACAGCAATCATCCAGTTACGCTACGGCGATGCGTACGCCCAGTTCCCGTCGCGGGTTCGCCGCGCTGTCCGCCGCGGCGACGATGCTGATGGTGTCCGGCGTTTCCGCTGCTCAGCCACCTCGGGAAGTGACGCCGTTCGAGACGGACTTTTTGTGGGGGGTGGCGTCGTCGGGGTTTCAGTCCGAAGGTCATGCGCCTGACAGCAACTGGTCGCGCTACATCGCGTCGGGTGCGACGGCCGATCCGTACCGCGATTCGGTGGACTTCACCGGCCGCTACATCACCGATATCGATCTGGCGGCGCGGTTGGGTGTGCGGGTCTACCGGGTGGGCATCGAGTGGGCGCGGTTGCAGCCCACGCCGGGCACCTGGGACGAGGCGGCGTTCGGTTTCTACGACAATGTGATCGCCCGGATTCTGGCGGCGGGGATGCGGCCGATGCTGACCTTGGATCACTGGGTGTATCCGGGATGGGCGTTGGATCGTGGCGGGTGGCGCAATCCGGGGATGGTCGAGGACTGGCTGGCGAATACGCGCAAGGTGGTGCAGCGGTATGCCTCGCGGGGTCCGTTGTGGGTGACGTTCAACGAGCCCGCCGCGTATGTCGGCACGGAGTTGCGCACGGGCGGGCTCAGCGTCGAGGAGGCGCCGGCGATGTTGGATCGGATCGCCCAGGCGCACAACGAGATATACGACGTCATCCATCGGCACCGGCCGGACGCGATGGTGACCAGCAATCTGGGCTATGTCGCGGGTGCGGAGGCGGAGGTCAATCAGCCGATTGTCGATCGGATCTCGGCGAAACCGATCAGACGTTGGCCCGCCGACCGACCGATGCGGTCGATGCGTATACGCGGCTGATTCGCCAGGGTGGTGTGGCGCCGAACTATCGGCCGACGCGCGCTGCAGTCCCCTGCATCGAGATCGATGCTCCGGACGCCTGCGCCGGGGAGGGGCTTGCCGGGGGGGTGATGGGTTCCAGGGTCTTCGGTGGGCCATGTTCGATGGGCGGCGTGGGGTGATGCGGTTCCGGTAACGTCGGCGGGAGTACGTGTCGCGTTCGCGGGTGGTGCACGATCCGCCCGGAAAGGTGATCCATGACGTCCGACAGTCACCTGCCGCTCGGTCTGCGGTATCCGGCGGCCTCGTTCTCGGAGTGCCTGCGCCGGTATGCGCCACAACTGCTGCCCGACCCGGATGTCGGTGGTGGGGGCGATGCGGACATCGCGCCGCACGGGACGACGATCGTCGCGGTCGTTTATCGCGGTGGTGTGCTGCTGGCCGGTGACCGCAGGGGCACGATGGGGCACATGGTGGCGACGCGCGATATGCAGAAGGTCGTCATCACCGATACCTATTCGGCGGCCGGTTTCGCGGGCACGGTGGGGATGGCGTTGGAGATGATCCGGTTGTTCGCGGTCGAGCTGGAGCACTACGAGAAGATCGAGGGAGCGTCGCTGACCTTCGATGGCAAGGCTACGAAGTTGTCGGCGATGGTGCGCGCCAATCTGCCTGCGGCCCTGCAGGATATGGCGGTGGTTCCGCTGTTGGTCGGCTATGACACGGATGCGGTGGATCCGGAGCGGGCGGGGCGGATCGTGTCGTACGACGCGGTGGGCGGTCGTTATGAGGAGCGTTTCGGCTATACCGCGGTCGGTTCGGGTTCGGTGTTCGCGAAGTCGTCGCTGAAAAAGACCTACCGCGGCGATATCGAGCAGCAGGAGGCGCTGCGGATGGCGGTGGAGGCGCTGTTCGACGCTGCCGAGGACGATACCGCGACGGGTGGGCCTGATCTGCTGCGCGACCTCTATCCCACCGCGGTCGTGGTCGATGCGGACGGGGCGGTCGAGGTTGTGCCCGAGCGTCTCGCGGAGATCGCCCGCACGGTCGTGGACGCCCGTGCGGCGACAGAAGGGCACTGAGCGGTGTGCGCCTCTGGGCGGCTGCTGTCGCCGTGAAAGGGTTGTTCGCGGCGACTTCTCGACACTGGGAATTGTGATCGAAGTCCCAGGCTCGGCTTGTTAGGCCTGTCACAGTAATATCGCTCGGTCGCGCTCGGCGAAGCTCCGGTGCACCGGAAATTCAGCGGCCCACAACCGGAATGAGCGGCAAAAGTCAAGATCGCGCCGGTGACGAAATGTTACCGGCGGGTTGGATCACATCTGCTCCCCGCATCGCTGGGAGCTGCGACAACGCGTGGGAGATCGATCACGCTTGTCCCCTTTCGGCGAGGCGCTTACGGTGAATTCGTCGATGGCCGATGGCGCCCTTCGAATTCCACCTCATCGAGAAGTTGCGATATTTCTACCTTCAGGGCAATTTGTGCGTTATCACCCTGGGCGGCAGTGCAATTCACGCAACATGGCGAAACTGGAGCAATGGTTCAACCAACCCCCTGGCAAGTGTCCGAAGCGCGATACCGCCGCGGCCGCGGCGCCGATCACCCGGCACCCGGCGCGACAACACGACGGGGGCCGGCTCTTCGATCGAACTGGGGCTTTCTGTGTGCCGCCGCCGCGAGCGCGGCCGGCTTCGTCTTGCTGTTCCAGCCGTGGATCTCGGCGTCCGGAGGCGGTGGAAAGGTCGGCTCCGACGCCTTCGGCCGGATCAACGGGTTCACCGATGGCTTCGACGCGTGGTCGACCTCGAAGCTTCGTGAGGTGAGCATCGTCGGTGGCTGGGGTTTGGTCGCGAGCGCGGCGATGGTCACGACCGTTTTCGCAGTCGTAGCGCATGCGCGGCTGCGTACCCCGATACTCGCGCGCCTGGTGATGGGTTCCAGTGCGGCCGTGGCGATTCTCGTGCTCGCCATGCTGCTGTACCTCGATGGCAAGGGGGCGGACCTGCGCCTCCTGATCGATCAGGGCGATGGCTTCAGTTCGGGGCTGCTGCGGGTCTTCGACACCAGTGGGACGATCGCGCCGGCGGCGGAGGGGCGCCGGATCTCCAGTGCCAGTTTGACACCGGTGGCCTTGGCCGTGGGCGTGATGACCTCCGGCGCCGCGGTGGCCGCGATCGCCCAAGGTACCCGCCGATACGGCCTCAGCCCGATGCAGGCGGTGTGGCGGTTCATCACTCCGGAGCCTGTCGCGCCGGCACACCAGGAAGCCACCGAACAGCCGCGCACGCAGGAGCAGCCAACGGCTACGGACAGCGACCAGCTGCTGTGGGACCAACTGGTGTTCGACGATGATCTGGTCGCGAACGTCACCTGGGTCCGGAATCCAGCGAACCCGCTGGAGGGCGACAGCTCTGGGCACCGCCCGGCGACGCCCGCGCCCGCACTCACCCGCTAGCGGCATGTGACGCTGCCCGCCCCGGTGCCGGTTCCTGCACCGGGGCGTCGTGGTCTGCGCATATAGTGCGGGTCAGTCCGGCAGTGGCGGTAGCCCGAGATTGTCGTGGAAGGTCGCGCCGAGGTAGTCGGAGCCGACGATGCCGCGGCGGCGAAGTCGGTGGCGTCCGCCTGTTCCCGGGCCAGGCGGCGCGCCTCGGCCTCCATGGCGCCGTAGGTCACGGCGAATCGGCCGCACAGTGGCCATGCACCGCCAAGGGGCGAGCCGTTCGAACGCGGCGGACCGAACCATGGACGTCCAGGCACGGACTTAGGCTTGGGACGGTCCGTCATCCGGGCGCTTGCCGACGGCTGGATCGGCCGCACGCGGCACCCGCACCACTCCGGTGTCGAGATCGATGTCGAACCGGGGAGTGTGTGCCTGCCCGTCGCCGGCTTCACTGCCCTCGTGGGCCAGTTTCTTACCCGGAAACAGTTCCCCGATGACGCCCATACGGTCACGATACGCCCCGGTAGGTGTCCGGACGCGGGGCATTTGTCTTCCCCACGGCCCACTCCACCAGGATTCGCCTGGGCGCCGCCACGAGCCGAAGGGCCGGTTTTGTTTTCGCCACCCGCAGGGCGGCCGCTCGGCTAGCATCGTGACCTACTCCCGATAGACCGAGGACCACGGCGCGGGGAGCACCGGGCGACACAGTATGAACGACAGATCTGCCTACCGGATGGAAGAAGACGCCAACCTCGCCCAGGCTCGGGTGTTCCTGGAGTTGCTTACCGTGCGAGCGCGAACGCTGACGCGGGAAATCGGATTCGCGCATCGCGGTGATCCCGCCGTGCGACAGCAACTGCAGTCCGAACTATGTACCGTGCGTCGCTATTTCGACCGCCTGCACCGCAGATTCCCGGAAACGACCGGCGCGCATGGCAATCGGCAGCTGACCGCAGCCCATGGGTATGGAATCCCAGCGCGGCGGACAGCGGGCTGAGCAACGCCGCGACAAGGGAATCGTCGGCGTGACGGGTAACGGACCGGCGCACGGGCGGCGCGGCTCGTCCGCCGCCTGTGCCGCGCTGCCTGCCGCGGGCAGCGGTAGCGGTGTGCTGCTCGCGGCGCTGTCAGCGTCCCGGTGCGGACGCCGTGTGGGCGCGGGCGGGCACGGTGAGCATGGCGACGATCATGTCCACGATCTCCGCCGCGTCCTCGGGGCGGGCGATACGGACGCCGGATTCGAGGGTGCGCTCGTAGTCGGCGATCAAGGCGAACATGACGGTGGCCATGGTCTCCAGGCGCTGTCTGCGCAGGCGGTGCGGCAAGCCCCGCAGTGCGGCGTCGAGCCGGGTGGCGATGATGCGGACCGCCGCGCGGTCGGCTCCGGCGAGGCGGCGCGCGTCCGCCACCGCCGGATGGGTTCGCACCACTTCCAGGAACCGGCCCAGGTGGGTTACCCGGTCGTCGCGGAGCAGCTCCAGGATCGGCGTCGCGAGCATGGCGACGAGCATGGGCAGGTCGTTGGCGCCACCGTCGGCCTCATGCGCGGCCAGCAATTGCATGCGCCGCTGTTCCAGCCAGTTCATCCGCCGCTCGACGATGGCTTCGATCAGTCCGTTGCGGGAATCGAAGTAGTAGTGCACGGCCGAGTTGTTGCGCTGGCCCGCAGCGGCGGCGATGTCGCGCAACGGCACGTCGACGCCGCGCTCGGCGATGAGGCGTTCCCCGGCGTCGAGCAAAGCGGTGCGCGAATCGTCGCTCGGCATATCCGCACTGTACTAAACACGAGTATTGACGATGTTAAACACAGATGCTTAATTATACATCGTGGATAATGTGGCGGTGGTCACCGGGGCCGCGTCCGGTCTTGGCGCCGCTCTGTGCCGCAGCCTGGCCGCGCAGGGCGTCGCGGTCGTGGCTGCCGACATCGACGCCGCCGGACTGGTGGCGCTGGCCGCGGACACCGGGATCCACACGCAGGTCGTCGACATTTCCGACGACGAGCAGGTGCGCCGCCTGATCTACGGCGCCGCGACCGAGCTGGGACGCATCGACTACTTGTTCAACAACGCGGGCATCCGCCTCGGCGGCGCCGCCGACCAGACTTCCTTGTCGCAGTGGCAGCGGATCGTGGATGTGAACCTCTGGGGCGTGGTGCACGGGACGCGGCACGCCTACCCGCTGATGCGCGCGCAGGGCTTCGGGCACATCGTGAATATGGCGTCGCTCGCGGGAGTGACACCGGTGACGCCGTCGGCCGCGTACGCGATGACCGAGCACGCGGTGGTCGGATTGAGTACCTCGCTGCGCGTCGAGGCGGCCGCGGCCGGGGTGAAGGTGAGCGTCGCCGTACCGGGGCGAGTAGCGACCGACATCGTCGATTCAGGGGTCAACCTGCCGGGCTATTCGTATCGGGGGTCCCCGCGCCGCATGCCGATCGGGATGATCAGCTCCGAGCGGGCCGCCGAGTACGTACTGCGCGGCATGCGCAAGAACAAGCAGTACATCGTGTTTCCGCGCTACAACCGGGCGGTCGTCGCCGCCTACCGGTGGTTTCCGAGCCTGATGAGCCGCATCGGTGGCCGCCGATGATCGCCGGTGGCCCGATCTTTCAGCTGTGCTGGGTGGTGCGCGACCTGGCCGCGGCGCGGGATGCGTTCACCGCGCGGTACGGGGTCGCGCATTGGTTCACCGTTCCGGACGTGCACTTCGGCCCCGCCTCGGCCGAATTACATGGTGTGCCAGCTGATTACACGATCAGCGTGGCGCTCGGTTACGCGGGTGGGCAACAGGTGGAGCTGATCGAACCGCGTGGCGGCGTGAGCCTGTACTCCGAGCATCTCGATCGCGTCGGTCCCGGACTGCACCACGCCGCCTGGGTGCCCGACGATTTCGACGCCGCGCTCGCCGAGGCTCGTGCCGGAGGTATCGCGATCGCCGGGCGCGGCAGGTTCGAGGGGGTCGGGATGGAGTTCGCCTATCTCGAAGGTGGGCCGATCGGCTCGTGTTTCGAGTTGCTGCGGCTGTCGGAGGGGATGAAGGCGATGTTCGACCAGTTGATTCCGGAAGGCTTCACCAATCCATGGCAGTAGGCGGCGCTCCCACCCGGCCGTCCTCGGTACGACCGAGGTGGCCCGGCTCCGTCTACTCGGTCCGCGGGCACCGCGCCGGGACCCGTGCGGCGCGCTCGACGCGCCAGAAAGGCAACTGACATGCGCTTCACCTATGCCGAGACGATGACGGATCCGTCGTATTACCTTCCGCTCGCCAAGGCCGCCGAGGAGGCGGGCTACACGTCCATGGCGGTGGCCGACAGCGTGGCGTACCCGAAGGAATCCGAGGCGAAGTATCCGTACACGCCGGATGGAAGCCGGGAGTTCTTGGCAGACAAGCCGTTCATCGAGGCATTCGTGCTGAGCGCGGCGATGGCGGCGGTGACCACCACGCTGCGTTTCACGCCGTTCGTGCTGAAGCTGCCGATCCGGCCGCCGGTGCTGGTGGCCAAACAGGCCGCCTCGGTCGCCGCGCTCAGCGGCAACCGGTTCGGTCTCGGCGTCGGAATCAGCCCCTGGCCGGACGATTTCGAGATCATGGGCTTGCCGTTCGACAAGCGCGGCGCACGCATGGACGAATGCATCGACATCGTGCGCGGCCTCTCGGCGGGCGGGTACTTCGAGTACCACGGGCAGTTCTACGACATTCCGCCGATCAAGATCACCCCGGTGCCGACCGAACCGGTGCCGATCCTCGTGGGCGGGCACAGCAAGCCCGCACTGCGGCGGGCCGCGCAGCGCGGAGACGGGTGGATGCACGCCGGGGGCGACGGCGCGGAACTGGACCGACTGCTGGCCGAACTCGACACCCTGCGCGCCGAGTACGGGACGCGCAAGGACTTCGAGGTGCATGTCATCTCGGTGGACGGATTCACCGTCGACGGCGTCAAACGCCTGGAGGACAAAGGGATCACGGACGTGATCGTCGGATTCCGGCTGCCCTACACCACCGAGCAGGACACCGAGCCGCTGGAGACGAAGATCGCCCATCTGTCCCGCTTCGCGGAGAAGGTCATCGCGCGGGTGAACGGGTGAGGTATCAGGACCCGAGCGCCGCGGTGGCCGCGGCGAGCGTCTGCGCACGATAGCCGGCGCCGAACAACGCGACGTGCACCAGGAGGGGATGCAACTGGTGCAGCGGAGTGCGGGCTTGCCACCCGTCGGCGAGCGGGTGGGTCTCGTCATAGGTGGCGCGGATGCGATCCAGGTGCGGGGCGCCGAAGAGGGCCAGCATGGCGAGGTCGGTCTCGCGGTGACCGCCGTGAGCGGCGGGATCGATGAGCATCGCGCGTTCCCGCGTCCACAGGATGTTGCCCGACCACAGGTCGCCGTGGATGCGGGACGGGGGTTCGGCGGGACCGGCGAGGTCGTCGATACGGTCGATGACGCGTTCCACCACGCGGATTCCGTCGGCACCGAGATGCGCGGCCGCGCGCGGCAGGTACGGCGCGAGGCGGTGCTCGGCGTACCACCGCGACCATGCACCGTCCGCGGGAGCGTTGAGCAGCGGGAGGCTCGCGATCCAGCCCGCCCACGGCGCGCCGAAGCGTTCGGGCCGGTCGGCATGCAGTGCGGCCAGTTCGCGGCCGAATCGCTCGGCGGCCGCGGGGGTGGGGCGGGTCTCGTCCAGCCAGGGCAGCACCAGCATCTGGTCATCGGCCGCCAGCACCCGCGGCACCAGTGCGTCGGTGTCCGCCTTGCCCAGCCAGCCCAGCCCCGCCGCTTCGGACGCGAAGACCGGCGTCGGCTCGGCCGAAGCCTTGACGAAAACCCGGTGGCCATCGGACAATTCGGCGCGGTGCAGCGTCCACGCGTGGCTCGCTCCGAGGTCGGTGATCGCGCGGACCGGTGCGCCGAGCAGGGCGCGGAGCCGCTCGGTGCGGGTCATCGGGCGTGCGCGGTGAGGCGCTTCATGGTGTCCTCGTCGGCGGGGAAGAACGACTCGATGGCCAGTTCGGCGACAGTGACGTTCATCGGGGTACCGAACACCGTTGTCACGCTGAGCAATGACAGCTCGTGTCCCTCGTGCTCGATCCGCAGCGGGACCACCGCCTGATCGGGTTCCGGGAGCGCCGGCTCCACTTCGCCGCCCGGATAGGACCGCAGCTCCTCGAGCAGATCGGCCAAGTCCCTGGAGCCGGTGACCTCGGCCTGTCGTGCCAAACGGGCGAAGATATGGCCGCGCCATTCGGCGAGGTTGCGGATGCGGCCGGCCATGCCGTCAGGATGCAGGCTCAACCGCAGCGTGTTCACCGGTGGCGTCGCCAGAGCGGGGTCGATGCCCGCGATCAGCACGGCTACCCCGCTGTTGGCGTCGATCATCGTCCAGTTCTGATCGATGGCCAGCGCCGGATAAGGCTCGTGACCGGCGAGGATCTGACGCATGGCGCCGCGGATGGCGTCCATGGCGGGCGTGTCGAGAGCCGGTTGGGCGTAGGCGGGGGCGTAACCCGCGGCGAGCAACAGGCGGTTGCGTTCGCGCAGCGGGATGTCCAGGTGTTCGGACAAGTGCACGATCATCGTCCGGCTCGGCGTGGCGCGCCCGGTCTCGATGAAACTCAGGTGCCGCGCCGAAGTCTCGGCCCTTCCAGCCAGCTCCAGCTGGCTCAGTCGGCGTTCCAGACGCCAATGCCGCAGCAGGTCACCAGCTGTTGGGGTAGTCACTCCCCCGATCCTACGAACGCCAACCCGGCCGGGCGATTACCTCTCGGGTAATCGACACCGATACCGCCGCGCATGCTCACGGCGGCATCCGCCTTGTGCGTTCCCGGCGCGGGGCATGAAGCATCCGGCCGGGAAACCCACGCTCCGGCCGGATGTCGGATGATGTCACGCCATCTCGGGGACGCGCAGGTGCGCGAACGCCAGATCGAACTCCGCTACCTCGAGCACGTTGGCGCCGACCCGCTGGGTCGCCGCCGCCCTGACCCGATTCGTCTGTTCACGATTGGCGTCCATCGCGCCGCGGCTGGACCAGACGGTCGCGCCCACCGCTCGACCGGTGGATCGGTCGACGAACAGACTGGCGCTGCAGAACCCATCGATCATCTCGGTCTGCGGCAGCACTTCCATCTTGAAGGTGTCGATCAGCCGGTCGAGCCGCTCCGGGTCGAGCTGAACCCACGTGCACCGAGCGCAGGCGCTGTCACCGGCCGGATGGTCGCGGTGCAGGGCCGCGATCTCCCATTCTTCGACCAGATCGACCCGACCGTCGAGCCTGCGGGCCATACCGTCGCGCAATGGCTGGACCCGACCGCGGCTGCCGTGCATCGCGGCGTCGGATTCCCACGCCGTCGTGGCGATGCAGCGTCCCGTCGACCGATCGGCCAGCAAGGACAGGCCGACCCACCCGTCGATCTCGGGGAGTTTCGGCATCACTTCATCGCGGAGGTATGCGAGCCCGTCGTCGATCGACGACGGCTGGGCCGTAATTGTGCTGGAACGTGCGTACACGGGCCAACCTCCTGCCCTGGTCAGGGCGGCGCCCCGGTGGCGCCACCGGACATATTCACCTTCCTCCACCCTGCGCGTGCGCGCAATGCCCGGCTCCTTCGCGCATTATCCGGCTGCCCGGAGCGCATGCCGAAATTTCTTTCGAGAATGCGTTCACCATAGAAAGCGTCCGAATAACTGAAATCAAGCCCGGCGGCAGTCACCGGAGATATTGCCGCGTGCACTTATTCAATTCAGGAATGATCGCGGCCTGATCACGGAGCCATTTGCGCTATGCGGCGCGACGCCCGCTTATCGCGTTGGCGCGCTGCGCCGATCATCCGTCGAGATACGCGTGCATGCCTCCGGTGAGCCGCTCGATCCCCGGTGGCAGGCCCGAGACGGCCTCGGCTATCACGTGCTCAGCCGAGGAGATCCGCTTCGTCCGTCGTGAGAAAGTGCAGGGATGAATACGGCCGTGACGCCCGGCGTGCGATTGGTGGTGTTGTGCACGGTCATGACTGTGGGGGCGGCGGTGGTGTACCGGATCGCGGGGCTCGGGCCGGTGCCGGTAATCACTCTTGATCGGGACTGCGGCCGCGGCCGACCGGAGCGACTACGGCGAATATCCCGCACGTCGATTGGGCATCGGGGTACCGGGTAGGTCCCAGACATGGAATTGTTGGTGATCATAGGACTCGCGGTACTGGTCGGCGCGGTGATTCTGTCCCGCAAGAAGTCCGGCAAGCGACCTGATGCACCCGAAGTACCCGGAAACGATGGCGAATAGGGAGCAAGCCATGAGCGAGCGCAGCGGCAATGAGGCGGGGGCATGAGCGCGATGGATCCCGATCCCGGGAGGACGCCGGATCTGGACCCCGGCGGCGGCGTACCGCCGGGCTCCACACCACCGGAGACCCCGCAGACGTCCGGTCTGTCCGCGCCGGAGCCTACGACCAGGCACCACTTCCCCATCACCGGGGTCGCGGCGATGGTCGTCACGGTCGTGGTCGTCTTGGTTTTCCTGGCGGCGGCGGTCGCGATCGTCGTGTCGATGCTGTGACTCGCGGCGGCTCGGGTCGCGGCGAGACGGCCGGACGCGCACTGGGACGACCGGCCGCGGTCGTTCGTGCTCAGAGGATGGGCCTGCCGCCGGTGACGGCGACGCGGGCGCCGGAAATGTAGCTGCCGTCCTCGGAAGCCAGCAGCACATACGTCGCGGCGAGTTCGGCCGGTTGACCGGTGCGGCCCAGCGGTGTGTCGTCACCGAAGTGGGTGACCTTCTCGACCGGCATGGTCGAGGGGATCAGCGGTGTCCAAATCGGTCCCGGCGCGACACTGTTGACCCGGATGCCGCGCTCCCCCAGCAACTGGGCGAGGCTGGCGGAGAAGTTCGCGATGGCCGCCTTGGTCGCCGCGTACGGCGCCAAAGTCGGCGAGGGCATGTCGGAGTTGACCGATGAGCTTCCGATGATCGAAGACCCCGGCGGCATGTGCGGCAGGGCCGCTTTCACCAGATAGAAATAGGCGTTGATATTCAGTTTGACGGTGTGCTCGAATTCTTCGTCGCTGATCTCCTCGAGATTGTCGTGCGTCATCTGAAAAGCCGCATTGCTCACCAACACGTCGACTTTGCCGAATTCGCGGACCGCCCGTTCGATGGCGGCGCGGCAGTGGTCGGCGTCGGCGAGGTCGCCGGGCATGAGCACGGCCTTGCGCCCGGCGCGTGTGACGAGGTCGGCGACCTCTTTCGCGTCCTCGTCCTCGTTCAGGTAGGAGATCAGCACGTCCGCGCCTTCGCGCGCGTAGGCGATCGCCACCGCCCGGCCGATCCCGCTGTCGGCGCCGGTGATCACGGCGGCTTTGCCGGTCAATTTGCCGGACCCGCGGTAGCTGTCCTCACCGCAGTCCGGAACCGGATTCATTCGGGCCTGCGTACCTGGCACTTCTTGCTGCTGCTCGGGAAACCCCATGGTCGATCTCCTCTTCTGCGATTCTCGGCTTGCGCGGGCCGCGGCGCGCGTGCGGTTACAGGTCTTGCGTGCTCCGCCAGTCCCGCACCGCGTCACGGGCCCGGTCGAACAGCGCCAAGGGCGGCCCCGCTATCAGATTGGCGATCGCGGACTCGCCCGCGTGTGGGTGCGGGCGGGTGGGCGCGACGGCCTCGGCGGCTCGCACCGACCCGGCCATGCGCCGTAGCTGTGTGGACGAGTACTGGGCACGCAGCAGGGTGAACTCCTCGGCCTCCTCGTGCGCGGCGTGCTCGACCACGGCGTCGGCGAACGCGGCAAGCTTGGTATCGAACTCCGGATGATCCACACCGAGGTCGTACAGTTCCGTCAGCGCCCGTTTGGCCTCGTTCTCCTCCGCCAGCCGGGGTTTCACCACCTCGTCGTCGGCGCCGAAACGGGCACGTCCGGCAACCGGGTGCACGACCTCCTCCTCGGCGCTTTCGTGCACCGCCAGCAGCCGCACCAGGTCGGTGAACAGGTCTTGTTTCGCGTCGTTGCCCGCGCTCAACCGCTCGAGCAGCGAGGTGATCTCCTCGTGCTGGGCGGTGAGCAGGTCGACGACATCCTGATCGGGCATCACGGCACTCGCTTCTGTCGTTACGGAATGAACTCCTGGGCTTTGGTTTTCGCGCCCTGGGCCAGCAGGTGCCAGGCGCCGGGATCGCCGCGCAGCACGGCTTCGGCGGTGTCCTTCATCTCGTCCCAGGTGGCATGCGGCGGGATGGGCGGCACCTCGGGGTCGCAGTGGACGTCGAGCAGCACCGGGCTGTCGGCGTGCAGGGCGCAGTCCCACGCCGAGGCGAGGTCGTCGGGTGACTGCACGGTGAGCCCGGTCAGGCCCGCGCTGCGCGCGATATCGGCGTAGGAGACGTCGGGCAGCGTCTGCGATTCCTCGAATTTCGGTGCGCCGCCCATGGCGCGCAACTCCCAGGTGACCTGGTTGAGGTCGTTGTTGTGGAAGACGCAGACGACCAGTCGCGGATCCGCCCAGCGCCGGTGGTAGCGGGCGATGGTGAGCAGTTCGGCCAGGCCGTTCATCTGCATCGCGCCGTCACCCACCAACGCGATCACCGGGCGGTCGGGGTGGGCGAACTTCGCGCCGATGGCGTAGGGGACGCCGGGGCCCATGGTGGCCAGCGTGCCCGACAGCGAGCCACGCATCTGTCCGCGGAAGCGCAGACAGCGTGCATACCAGTTGGTGGAGGATCCGGAATCCGCCGTCACGATGGCGTTGTCGGGGATGCGTTCGGACAGCTCCCAGACCACCCGCATCGGATTGACCGGTTTCGCCGCCAGCATGGATTGCCGTTCGACGGTCTGCCACCAGCGGGCCACGTTCTTCTCGATCGTCTCCCGCCATGCCCGGTCGTCTTTGCGTTTGACCAGCGCAAGCAGTTCGGCAAGAGTGGATTTGGCGTCTCCGACGAGATTCACCTCGGTCGGATAGCGCATCCCGATCATGGTGCCGTCGATATCGATCTGTATCGCGCGTGCCTGCCCGAGTTCGGGCAGGAACTGCGAGTAGGGAAAGTTCGATCCGACGATCAGCAGTGTGTCGCAGTCGCGCATCAACTCGTAACTGGGCCTGCTGCCGAGCAGCCCGATCGACCCGGTGACGAAGGGCAGGTCGTCGGACAAGACGTCCTTGCCCAGCAGCGCTTTCGCCACGCCCGCGCCGGTGCGCTCGGCGATCTCGACGACCTCCGCGGCGGCCGAGCGGGCGCCTTGGCCGATCAGGATCGCGACCCGCGATCCGGCATCGAGCACGTCAGCGGCGCGTTGGATGTCCTGGTGCGCGGGAACGACGGCCGTCGTGGGCAGTCCCGGCGGACTGGAGGGCACCTGTTTGAACGCGTGCTGCGGCGGGCGGTACTGCTCCTCCTGCAGATCGGACGGGATGATCACCGCGGTCGGGGCCCTGCGCGCGGCCGCGATGCGGAACGCGCGGTCCAGCGCGTTGGGTAACTGGCTTGCGACGTTCACCTCGACCAGGTAATCGGAGGCGACGTCTTTGAACAGGCTCTGCAGGTCGACCTCCTGCTGGTAGCTGCCGCCCATCGCGCTGCGCGCGGTCTGCCCGACGATCGCGACCACCGGCACGTGGTCGAGTTTCGCGTCGTACAAACCGTTGAGCAGATGGATCGCCCCCGGCCCGGATGTCGCGGTACACACGCCCACCTTGCCGCTGAACTTGGCGTAGCCGGTGGCTTGGAAGGCCGCCATCTCCTCGTGGCGGGCTTGGATGAACGCCGGGTCGTCGTCCGCGCGGCCGAATGCGGCGATCAGGCCGTTGATACCGTCGCCGGGATAGCCGAAGACCTGCTGGACGCCCCATTCCCGCAGACGCCGCACGACGTAGTCACCGACCTGTTGAGCCATGGGTTCCTCCATAAGGTGTGCCGGTGGCGGGGTTCCGTCGCCAGCCGGATACCCGGGCGGTCACCGACCAATCAGCGGGCGTTCCCGGCGCTGGACACGACGCCGAAGGCACCGGTCTACCCGGTCGGCGGTTCGGGGAGCAACCGGGGCAGGATCGCGGCAGCGGCGGTGGCCGTCGCCGCGCAGCTTGTCGCGAGCCCCCATCCGACCGGGCCCAGCGGACGGCACCCGAAGTAGGTGCACAACCCCGGTGTCATCACCACGGCGCCGAGCACCGCTCCGCTCGCCGCGGTGGTGACCCAGACCAGCGGGCTGCGGTAGCCCGATACCAGCGTCTGCCCGAGCTGCGTGCCGATGAGCGCGACCAGGCCGATGGTGGCGGCGCGGCGTTGCGTGCCGGTCAAGCGGCCCAGGGTCCAGGCGACGGATGCGCTGGTGGCCGTCGTGACACCACGGACGGCGAGGGTGCGCAGCAGATCCGGGCCCAGATGCGCGACCGGGAGCTCGGCGAGCTGTTCGGACGCCCGCTGCGCCCGGACCTGCGGATCGTCCGCGTCCTCCGGATCGGCGGTGTCCCGATCGCGCGACAGCGCCAGCGCCATGGCCGGGAACATATCGGTCAGCATGTTCACCAGCAGGAATTGCCGGGTGCGCAGCGGGGCGTGGCCACTGACGGCGGTGCCGTACAGCGTGAAGGCCACTTCGCCCGCGTTGCCGCCGACCAGCACGCCGACCGCGTCGGTGACGCGCTGCCACATACCGCGCCCTTCGATGAGGGCGTGCAGCAACGCCAGCGGGTCGGGATGGGTGAGCACCATGTCGGCGGCGTTGCGGGCGGCCGCGGAACCCTGTGCCGCCAAGCCGATTCCGACGTCGGCGGTGCGGATCGCGGCGGCGTCGTTGCTGCCGTCGCCGGTCATGCCGACGACGTGGCCCGCCCGGCGCAGCGCGGCGATGATGCGCACCTTCTGTTCCGGGGCGACCCGGGCGAAGACGGTCCCGCGTTCGATCAGCTCGGCCTGCGCGGTGTCGTCCCTGCCGTCCAGGTCGGCGCCGGTGACCACCTCGCCCGGATCTATGCCCAGCTGCCGGGCCACCGCCGCCGCGGTCACGGGGTGGTCGCCGGTGATCATGCGGACGCTGATGTCGTTGCGCCGCAGCGCGGTGACGAGCGGAAGGGTCTGCGGGCGTGGGGTGTCGGCCAAGCCGAGGAAGCCGAGCAAGGTGAGTTGTTCGACCGCGGCCTCGACGTCCTGCGGTGTAGTGCGCAGGTCGCGGCGTGCCACCACCAGCACCCGCAGCCCCTGCTCGGCGAGATCCCGCACCGCCTGTTCGGCGCGCTCGCGGAAGCCGTCGCTCAGCGGGCTGTCGGTGCCGCCCAGCCGGACCCTGGTGCACCGCGACAGGACCACCTCGGGCGCGCCCTTCACGATCAGTCGCAGTTTGCGGGTGGTGTGGCCGAGCGCGGCGGCGTAACCGCGGTTGGACTCGAACGGGATCTCCTCGATCGGATCCCAGCGGTGGGCGTCCTCGCCGAGTACCTCCTCGGCGGCTTCGACCACCGCGCGGTCGGTGGCATGCAGGATCGGGCCTTCGGCGGGATCGGGGCAGGCGCGGGCCGCCGCACGGAGCAACGTGCGGGCGGCATCGGAGTCCGCGTCCGGTGGCCACTGCTCATCGAGGCCGGCCAGGGTGGTCAGGCGCAGGCGGCCCTCGGTGAGGGTGCCGGTCTTGTCGAAGCACAGTGTGTCCACCCGGCCCAGCGCCTCGACGGTCCGGCTGGCGCGGACCAGCACGCCGTGCCGGGAGAGCCTGCGGGCGGCCGCGAGCTGGGCCACCGTGGCCACCAGCGGCAGTCCCTCGGGTACCGCGGCGACCGCGACGGCCACGCCGTCGGCGATCGCGGTCCGCAGCGACCTGCCGCGCAGCATCCCCAACCCGGTCACGACGCCTCCGCCGGTCAAGGTCAGCGGTAGCGCGCGGTCGGTCAACCGGCGCAATTGCGCTTGCACGCCGCCCTTTTCGGGTGGCATGGCACCGGCGGCGGCTCGTCCCGCCTGGGTGTCGTCGCCGACCGCGACCACCACCGCGCGACCCGTTCCGTTGACCACGGTGCTGCCTTCGAAGACCATGCAGGCGCGGTCCCCCACCGCCGCGCCGGGGGTCGCGGCGACCTGCTTGTCGACGGTCACCGACTCGCCGGTGAGTCCGGATTCGTCCATCTCCAGGTCGTCGGTGTGCAGCAGCCGTGCATCGGCGGGAACCACGTCCCCGGCCCGCAGCACTATGACGTCGCCCAGGATGAGCAGGTTCGCGGGCAGGCGGTGTTCGCGCGGCTCGTCCGCGTCCAGTTCGGCGCGGTCGATCACGCGGCCGGTGAGCTGCTCGCGCTCGAACAAGTGGTGCAGCGCGTCCTCCGCGCGCTGGCGCTGCCACGCCGACACCAGTGCGTTGACCGCGAGCACCGACGACAGCAGCACCGCGTCCGACGGCGCGCCGAGTACGGCGGTGGCGACCGCACCGACCCCGAGAATCGGGGTGAGCGGATCGGCCAGTTCACGGCGCAGCTGCCGCGCGAACGACGCCGCCGAGGTGACGACGGTCATGCCCGGGATGCGGGCCGCTCGGCTCGGCTCGGTGCGCTCCTGCACCGGAACGGGCTCCGGCAACCGGCTCAGCACCTCGCTTGGTTCCAGCGCGTGCCAGGGCAACAGCGGGGCGAGCGCGGTGGGTGGCTCGGCCCGCGCCGCGCGCCACCCGCTGTAGGCGCCGGTGAAGAATCCCGTGTAGTGCGCGGCGGCCATCGGCGAAGCGGTGCCGCGCGCGTCCGGGGCGACGGCGAGCAGCAGGCCGCCCAAGGCGGCCGCCGACAGAGCCAGCGAGCGGCCGCGTTCGCTCACCTGGCGAGCCGGAGCGACGGTGGCCAGGATCCGGTCCACCTGCGCGAGGTCGCGGCAGACCACGTCCGCGGTCCACGGCAACTGCAGTACACCGTCTTCCCGACGGGCCAGCCCGATCGCCACGTCGGCCGTCGCCAGCGCCCTGTGCGCGCGCGAACTCAGCGCGGCGACCACGTGCCCGTCCTGCTGCAGATCACGCACCAGCTTGCTCAGCGAGCGGGCGGGGGTGAGGAAGTCGTCGGACATCGACCGCAACTCGGCGGCGTCGGCATCGGCGACGAGGATCACGCGTAACCCGGCGCTGCGCGCTCGGCCGAGTACCGCGTGCGCGCGGCGATCGAGTTCGCGTCCGATCAGGACCCGGCCCACCGTCCTGCCGTTGTCCTGGAGTTCCCGCCATACCGGGCGGCGCGCCACACCGCGATCCGGCTTCCCCGTTCCGGCGTAGACCAACCGTTGCCCCCGGCCCGGCGATCGAGACTCGGAGTCCGCGGATTGCCCGTCGCCGGCGGAGCTTTTCTCGGTGTCCTCGGCCCAGAGCAGACGCTGACTCGCGCTCCATACCTCGGCGATCGACCATCGATCGTCGGTGGTCTCGGCGTCGAGCACCATGCGGCGCGAGGTCAGCAGCGCCTCCCCGTCCACGACCAGCGCGGACAGGCGGTCCAGCCGCCGCCAGGCGCCGGGGTGCAGGGTGAGCGCGCCCGCCCGCCCGAGCAGCGTGGAAACCATGGCGCCGAACGCCTCGCGGCTGGCCCGCGCCGCCTTCGGCGCACCGAGTTCCAACGCGGCGGCCGCGCCGAGCAAGCCGCGCCCGCCCAGGGCAGCGCTGACCGCACCCGCGAGCGCGCCCGCGGCGGTTTCGTCGGCGACTCGTTCGACCGGTCCCCGCGGCATCTCGACTACCCGCGAGGACGGTGACAGCGGTTCGCGCACCTCGGCGGGGCGGCGGTCGACCTCGGGCTCCCAGCGCTGCCATTGCGCATACCTGGTCAGCGCCTCGGTCAGGGTGAAGCCGCGGTACACGGCGTCCACTGCGAGGTTCGCGATGCCCTCGGCGGCGCGGCTGCCCAGCGCATTGCCGACGGCGTTGGCCGCGACGAGCACCATATCCGTGCGCGGGCGGCCGAGGCGATCCTCCAGCAGTCCGCGCACCCGGGGCTGGGTGTCGACGAGGACGGCCGCCGCGCGCAACAGCCGCGCCGGTCCGCGCAGCGGCAGCACCGCACCCGCCGCCGACAGTCCGATCGCGCACACGTCGCCCGCGAACTGGATTCCAGCCGCCAGCAAGGGTTCTCGATCGTCGGGGTATTCGCAGTCGCGGCCCCAGTCGATGTCCTCGACCGCGGTGGCGGCCTCGACCGACTCGATGGCCGCGACGAGGGCGGGCAGGTCGGCCGCGCCGTGGGCGAGGGCGGCGACCACGCGGCCGGTCACCGCGTTCACCCGCCACCAACGCACGTCGCGGCTGCGATCGAGGGTGCGCCGCAGCGCCTGCGTGACGGCCTCGCTCCGGCCGGAGTCCAGGCCGCGCACCTCCACCGTGGCGCGGTCGTCGTGCACCGCCACCCGGCGCCGGGACCGGAGCGCGTGCGGGTCGACCAAGGCCGCGAACTCGTCGCGCAGTTCCTCCTCGCGTCCCAGGTTCAGCAGCGACGCGCCCGCCCGCGCGCCCGCCGCGACGGCCTGCACGGGTGCCTGCGCCGCCTTGACGCCCAGATCGACAGCGAACTCCACGCCCGCGCGTGCCGCCTCCGCCGCCACGGCGGTCGGCGCCTCGAGCCACCACGACGACACGACTCCGCGTAGTGAAACAGTCATACTCGGCAGCTACCCAAGGGCGGAACCGACAAACCGGCCTCGAACGCGGTGGGGACGACCGCGTTCGAGACCGGCGCGGGTTGTGCCGTCAGGTGGCGGCGGTCGGATCGAGCACGATCTTCACCGCTCCGTCCGTCTTGTGCTGGAAGATCTCGTACGCCTGCGCGGCATTGGACAGCGGAAGGCGATGGGTGGCAAAGGTTTCCACGCCCAGCGGATCGCCGTCCCGCAGCAGCGGCATGATGTCGTCGACCCATCGTCGGACGTTGGCCTGCCCCATGCGCACCTGAATCTGCTTGTCGAACAGCACGCGCATCGGCAGCGGGTCGAGCATGCCGCCGTAGACGCCGCTCACCGAGATCGTGCCGCCGCGGCGGACGATGTCGATCGCGGAGTTGAGCGCCGCCAGCCGGTCGACGCCCGCGGTGTCCATCACCTTCTGCGCCACGATATCCGGCAGGAACGCCGCCGATCGCTGGGCGGCCGACGCGAACGGCGACCCGTGGGCCTCCATACCGACCGCATCGATCACCGAGTCGGTGCCGCGACCGTCGGTCCAGCCTCGGATGATGTCGCCGATCGGCTCGTCGACGGCGTCGAGATCGATGACCTCGACGCCACGCTCGGCCACCCTGGCGAGGCGTTCGGGCACCCGATCGACACCGATCACACGGAATCCGCGCTGCGCGGCGATCCGGCAGGCCATGTCGCCGATCGGGCCGAGGCCGAGTACCGTCACCGAGCCGCCCTCGGGGACCGCGGCGTATTCCACCGCCTGCCAGGCGGTCGGCAGCACGTCGGACAAGTAGAGGAACCGCGCGTCGTCGGGGCCCTCCGGCACCGTGATGTGGGTGGCGTCGGCGTAGGGCACGCGCAGATATTCGGCCTGACCGCCGGGCACCTGCCCGTAGAGCTTGGAGTAGCCGAAAAGTGCTGCGCCGCAGCCATATTTGCGGACCTGCGTGGTCTCGCACTGACTGGTCAGGCCGGTCCGGCACATGTAGCAGTCACCGCAGCTGATCTGGAACGGGACCACGACGCGGTCGCCGCGCTTCAACTCGGTGACGTCGGAACCGGTCTCCACGACCCGTCCCATCGCTTCGTGACCCAGCACGTCGCCGCTGCTCATGTAGGCGCCCATCACCTCGTACAGATGCAGATCGGATCCGCAGATGCCGCTGGAGGTGACCTCGATGATCGCGTCCGTCGGCGCCTCGATCCGCGGATCGGGCACCGTTTCCACGGCGACTTTACGTCGTCCTTGCCATGTCACTGCCTTCATCCGCGCGCTCCTCCGGTCGGGGGGTCGGTACCTTCCCGGACCTACCCGCGCGCCCGCGCGCGAAACGAACCCGTCCGGGGGTTTGCCACGCGGACGAACCGACCCGCACCGCCGCCGAGCAGCCTTTGTTCGAAACCGCGGCCCGCATCCGGCGGCTGCCGGAACCTACCGGATGACCGGACGTGTGCCACCGCCGATTCCGGGTAGCCGGTAGCCGTGGACCACTCACGAGCTCCCCTGCTGGAAGCACTGGCCGACTATCACCGGCTGGGCCGGTACGGGTTCACGCCACCCGGGCACCGGCAAGGACGCGGTACCGACGAACGCGTCCTGGATGTGATCGGACGAGACGCCTTCCAATCCGACGTTCTGGCCACTGCCGGTCTCGACGACCGCTTGTCCCGCCACGGCTACCTCGCGCGAGCCGAGGCGCTCATGGCCGACGCTGTTCGGGCCGAAACGGCGTTCTTCTCCACCTGCGGCAGTTCGCTGTCGGTCAAGGCGGCCATGATGGCGGTCGCGGGCGGGCACGACGGCGGCCTCCTCGTACCGCGGGACAGTCACAAATCGATTGTCGCGGGACTCATCTTCTCCGGCGTGCAACCGCACTGGATCACTCCTCGATGGGATGCCGAGCAGCACTTCTCGCACCCGCCGTCGCCGCGGCAGGTGCGCCAGGCGTGGGAGGAGCACCCCGACGCCTCGGGTGCGCTGATCGTGAGTCCGAGCCCGTACGGCACCTGCGCGGATATCGCCGCCATTGCCGACATCTGCCATGAACGCGGCAAGCCATTGATCGTCGACGAGGCATGGGGCGCCCACCTGCCGTTCCACGAGGACCTGCCGACCTGGGCGATGGACGCGGGCGCGGATGTCTGCGTGGTCAGCGTGCACAAGATGGGCGCCGGATTCGAACAAGGATCGGTGTTCCACCTGCAAGGCGACCTCGTCGATCCGATCCGGCTCAGCGAATGCGCCGACCTGCTGATGACCACCAGCCCGAACGTGCTGATCTACGCGGCGTTGGACGGCTGGCGCAGACAGATGGTCGAACACGGGCGTGAGTTGCTTGGCGAAGCCTTGCGGGTCGCCGAGCATGCCAGGCGGCAGTTGGAGGAGATTCCCGGAATCGCGGTGCTCGACGACGAGCTGCTCGGTGTCGAAGCCTCCCATGATCTCGATCGCTTGCAGGTGCTGATGGATCTGTCCGGCACCGGGGCCAGCGGCTATCAGGCGGCGGACTGGCTGCGGCAACACCGCCGCCTCGACGTGGGCCTGGCCGATCACCGCCGTTTGCTCGCCACGCTGTCTCTCGGCGACGACAAAGGCACCATTGATACCTTGGTCGACGGAATCAGGGCTTGGCGAGAGCAATTGACCGAGCCCGAGCCCGCGCGCATCGCGCTACCCGCACCCTCCGACCTGCAGTTGGACAGTGTGATGCCGCCTCGCGACGCGTTCTTCGGGCCCGTCGAGTCGGTGCCCGCCTACGACGCGGTGGGCCGGATCGCGGCCGAGCAGCTGACGCCGTACCCACCGGGCATTCCGGTGGTCGTTCCCGGCGAGGTGATCGATCGCGCGGTCGTCGACTATCTGCGCACCGGGCTGGACGCGGGCATGAACGTGCCGGACGCTTCCGATTCGCGGGTGCGCACGATCCGTGTCGTCGCGCGCACGTGACTCGAATTATTGTGCTGCCCAGGAGGTTTCACCATGGCCGGTCCGGTCGCCGTCGCACTCGTGTGCACCCTGAAGAAATCACCCGCCGAATCCAGCAGTGACCTGATCGCACGGCAGGTGCTGGACGCGCTGGAAGAGCACGGCGTGCGCGGCACGGTGCTGCGGGTGGTGGATCACGACGTGTTTCCCGGGGTCCGGGTGGACGAGGGCCCCGGTGATCAGTGGCCACTGATCCGGGAGCGCATCGCGGCGGCCGACATCCTGCTGGTCTCGACGCCGACCTGGCTCGGGCACATGTCGTCGGTGGCGCAGCGCGTGCTGGAGCGGTTGGACGCCGAGTTGTCCGAGACCGATGACGAGGGCAGGCCCGCGATGACCGGCAAGGTCGGCACGGTCGCGGTGGTCGGCAACGAGGACGGCGCGCACAAGATCGTCGCCGACCTGTATCAGGGGCTCAGCGACATCGGATTCACCATACCGGCGCAGGGCTGCACCTACTGGAACGACCAAGCCATGGGTGGCACCGACTACCGAGAGCTGGACTCGGTGCCCAAGGCGGTGGCCTCGGCGACCGCGACACTCGCCAGGAACGCCGCCCACCTGGCCAGGATGCTGAGCGCGCAGCAGTATCCACCCGCCGACTGAGCACCCCGGCGGGTGCCGGCGAGGGATCGACCGGTTCAGGCCAGGACCGCGTCGACGGCCTTCTTCAGCGCCGACGGCTGCGCGGGCGAGGTCGGCGCCTCCTTCCGAAGCTCTTGCATCCGCGCCCCGATTTCCTGAAGTTGCTTGCGACCCAGTTTTTCTCGCACTTGCGAGAACCACTCGTTCTCTTCGTCGTCGATGTGGTGATCGACATTCTCGATCAGGACGGCGGCTTTCGCGGTGAAGTGCTCGTCCTCGGGCTTCATCGTCGCCAGTTCCGCCGCGAGCAGGTCGGCGACGTGATGCTCCTCGAAAGACTCGAGGATGTCTTCTTCCAGTTCCGGGACGAGTTTGCGGACCTCGGGGTACATGCACTCGTTCTCCAGATACGTGTGCACGGTGAGTGCCTCGATGATCTTGTCCACCACACGCTCCTTGGCGGTGTCGGAACCGGCCTTCTCGAACTCACGGAAGAGCTTGCGAATCGCCTTGTGATCGTCGCGCAACAGCACGATCGCGTCGGTGCTCATCGATTTCTCCTTGCGTGGGGATGGTTTTCAGGGCTGGCACCGCCGACATTCCCGCCGCCGCGGCGCCGAAACCGGGCGCGCGCCCTACGGTGATCGCCCGGTCGGGTCGTATCGTGAGCAGAACCCGCAGCGCAGAAGGGATGGACATGGCACACGCCGACGAGCGCGCACACGAGCTGGCCGACCTGGCGCAACGCACCGGGATCACCGTGGCGGTCGCGGAATCGCTGACCTCGGGCCGGCTGGCCGCCACGCTCGGCGCGGCACCCGATTCGGCTGCCTGGTTCCGCGGCGGCGTCGTGGCCTACAGCGCGGAGGTCAAACGCACCGTGCTCGGGGTGCCCGACGTGCCGGTGGTGTCGCGGACCGCGGCCGAAGCGATGGCCGAGGGGGTGCGCTCGTTGCTGAAATCCGTTGCGGCGGTGGCGGTGACCGGGGTCGGGGGGCCGGATCCGCAGGACGGCGAACCGGCCGGTTCGGTCTGGTTCGCGGTGGCCACCGACCACGACGTGCACGCCTGGCACCGCCAGTTCGACGGCGAACCGGACGACGTGCTCGAGCAAACCATCGCCAGCGCCGTCGAGTGGCTGCTCGCGACCGCCCGCGACCTGCGTGCGAACCAGTCCCCGTGAGGTCCGGTCACATCACGACGGGCGGCAATGCTTGCGATGGCTGGTGTCGCAGAACGGATAATCCTTCGAACGCCGGCACAGGCACAGCGCGACCACGAACCGGTCGGAGCGGATCGTTCGACCGTCCGCGGTGACCACTTCGACCGGCCCCTCGATCAAGGCGGGGCCATCAGCGGTCAGCGTCACCCGCCGCCATTCATGGTCGGATTCGATCGGCACGGATCACCACCAGATCTTCCATTCGCTGGCCGGGCTCGATCAGCCCGGCCGCGGCCAGCCAGTCCGCACGGCGGCGCAGGACGGGACCGAACGGCGCGGTCGCCCGGGCCACGATGGCGGCCTTCAATTCGTTCTCGCGCAACCCGGCGAGGGTCGCATCCGGGTCACACAACACCGAATGCACGATCAACGCCATGCCGCGCGGTCTCAGCAGCGCGGGCAACGCCGCGCACAGCTGGTCGAGCACGGCTCGGCCCCGGGTCCCGGCGTTCCAGGCCCGCGCCGATCCGCGGGAGGCGGCGCCTTCCGGAGCGGGCACATAGGGCGGGTTGGCCACCACCAGATCGAAACTGCGCCGACCGAGCACCGCGGCGAAATCACCGCGCAGCACCTCGACGTCGATCCCGCGGACACGGCAGTTCAACCACGCCGACACTGCCGCGGCACGAGAGACGTCCACCGCCGTCACCGTCGCCGCTCCCGCCCGCGCGGCCGCGACGGCCAATGCCCCTGTACCGGTGCACACGTCCAACGCCTCAGCACCACGCGGGACGCCCGCCTCGGACAGGGCACGGACCAGCAGCCACGTGTCCAGCTGCGGTCGATAGACCCCAGGGGCCCGCAACAACATCACAGTCGACGGATAGCCCAGATCCGGCGGGTTAATCGCGGGAGCCGCGCGGTCCACCCTCGACGTCCCGCAACGAACTGCGGCCCGCGCGCCAGGACTCCAGAACGTGGTCGGCGAAGCGGTCCTCGAGCAGATTCGTCGCCTGGATACCGAACACCACCGACTCGGTCAGATGGGGTTCGTGCGCGAGCAGGCTGCCGATCACGCCGGTACGCATCACCTGCTCATGCACGGCATCGGCTTCCACATGCTCGCGATAGAACCGCACGCACGCCGGGTCGGCGGCCAAGCGCCGCAACGCCTCCACCATGCGCTGCGACCCCGGCGGCGAGGTGATCTCCACGGTGGCGAAGTGACCGACCAGCGCACCACGCAGCGATCGATGCAGGCCGAACAGCGACATCATGTTCACCAGCGCGAGCATCGGGGCCGGCACCACGTCCAAATAATGCAGATACTCGGCGTTCAGACCGGCGCCGGCCAGCAGATCGGCATACAGCTGCGCGTGCACGCGCTCGCCTCGGCCGCCACCGAACTCGTCGAATTCGACCGCCACCAGCGATGCCTTGGCTTGGCCGCGCAATCGCGGAATCACCCACGCGTACGGATCGGCTTCCTTGTGGTGATAGATCGAGCGGTGCACGAAGTATTCGCGCATCTGCCACCATTCGCCGTCGTCGCGCAGGAAGCGGATGGGTCCGGCCGGGTCGGCCGGTGTCACGAGCAAATGGTCGAGTTCCGCGTCGAGATCCGCTCCGCCGGGCACGTCGTCACACAGCGCGCGCTGGAACCGCTGTTCCATCGCGGCACGCAGACCCAGCAGACCCGGGTCCCACTCCCATCCTGGATCGACCGGCACGAAGCCGTGGTAGTGCAGCTCGTAACAGGTGTGCAGGGCCAGGTGCAGGTCCTCGCCGTACGGGTCCGCCGGACCCAGCCGGGGCACCGACCGGCCCGGTGTCCCGCGCAGCAGCTCCACGACCGCGTGCGACAACTCGCCGCGCGGCCGTGGCAACTCCTGCGACGGGGCATCCGTAGTGACCGTCATGGTGGTCGCGTACCCCGGTTCGGCGCCGCTACGCGTTGGCCTTCTTGTACGCCTCGACCACTTCGGCGGCTATCCGACCGCGGGCCGACACGTCGATGCCGTTCTGGCGCGCCCATTCCCGGATGACCGTGGCCTGTTCCCGGTCGGTCGCCGACCGTGGCGTGCCGCCGCGGCCCCGGCGCGTACGACCGACCTTGCGCGCGTATGGAACCCACTGCTCGAAGAATTCGCGCAACTGACCGGCATTGTCCGCCGACAAGTCCATCTCGTAGGCCACGCCATCCAACGCGAAAGACACCGTTTCCTCGGCCTGAGACTTGCCGTCGTAGTCATCGACCAGTGTCACGACGACCTTGCGTGCCATAGAGATAATCCCTTCACAGTTACCGAGCCCGTGTAGTCGAAAACAATCGTAGCCAGTAGATAACAGATCGGTTCCTGCCCCGGAACAGGGGGGTCCCCAGAATACTCACCTCCGGGCTACGACGATGCGCCGGCTTCTTCGTCGCACCGCACTCGCGCACGGTCAAGCCGACAGGTCGTCCGACTCGGCTCGGGCCATTTTCACCAGCGCCCCGTGCAGCACCTTCGCCAACTCACCAGCGCGCTCCCCGCGCAACACCACCTCGGTAAAGCCCTCGACCAGCGCCCGGCCGGGATCCAGCAGACCGTGGCCACCACCACCGCCGCCGCGCAGCGACTCGGCGACCAGCGCTCGCATGGCCTCTTGACGAGCCCGGAAACCGCCCGCGATATCCAGCGCACAGGCGAATTCACGCACGAGCGCCGCGTATACCGGCCGCTCGGCGGACCCGCGTCTGCGGCCTTTCCACCGCGCTTTCCCCGGTACCGATCCGGCCGGTGGAATCAAAGCGGCTCTGTCGAGGACGATCCACAGCGCCGGGTCCGCCGGTGGCTCGGTTTGCGAGGGGCGATCCCATATCGAGCGAGGGTTCGGGTTGTCGCGCCGTTCGGTGATCTCGATGCCGCGTAGCGGAATCGGGTACTTCGCGAGCAAGTCGTCCAGAGCGGAGGCGATCTCGCGAACAGCCTGCGCGTCGACATTCGCCGTCTCGAACCCGATGACTTCCAGGCCGTGCCGGGCCGCCATTTCCCGGACAACCCGTGCGGAGTCCGACTCGGGATCAGCGCTGGGCTGGGGGACCGGCACGGACTCCGCAACTGAGCTCGACTGTGGAATAGACCCCAACTCCACACCCATAATGGGCCGCGAAACAGGCTCCGAAACCCCACTCGACGGCGAAACAGACACCGACTCCACAACCCCACTCGACGGCGAAACAGGCCCGGACCCCATGACGGTGTCGGGCCTGGAAACGGAGGACCCTGAATCGACAACCGTGCCGGGCGGCGAATCCGCCCCCGATGCGACAACCGTGCGCGGCGGCGAAACAGACCCCGGCTCGACGGCGATGCTGGGCCGCGAAACAAGCCCGGAGACGGTGCTGGGCCTGGAAACGGAAGACGCTGAATCGACCACGGCGCAGGGCGGCGAATCCGACCCTGAATCGACCACGGCACTTGGCTGTGGACCCGAGCTCGCCCCCGCAGCCGTGCTGGGCTGTGAAACAGGCGCCGCGACCGCGGGCTGAGACTCTGGATGTCGACGGGCAATCGCCGGCACCTCGGTGGACGGACCGATGTTCCGTATCCGGGGCGCGGATACTCGCGCCGCTGTGCTGGATGGGTACGGCCTAGTGGTGCGCCGCGACCAAGGTGTGTCCGCCGGTCTTCGGGACCATGGGGTGGCCTTGGGGACGGAGGCCGCCCGCTCTCCTGACACGGTGTGCTGGTCGTGAGCTGTCTTCTTATCGGTCGAGATAGGCGACTGCCTCGGCTCCACCCGGTCCGGCGCGGGACTGACGACAGACTCCGTCCGACTGCGCCCACTCGGCAGCTGCCTCGCCTCCGCGGGCGTCGCGAGGGCGGAGGCGGACTCCGTCCCGCCGCGCGCATGAGGGGATTCGGTGTACCGCTCGCTCGAGTCCGCTTCCGCCGATGCGATGGCGGTCTTCAACTCGCCGACAATTCGGGAAGCATCGGCGATGAGCCCCTCCAGCGTCGACACCATCGCGCGGAGTTCGCCCGTATCGATCCGCGACGGCTCACTCACCGATGTCTCCTGCTTGTCGTTACACCGGTCAGGTCCCGTCGCGGTGCGCTGGCCCGTGCCGACACTCTGATCTCGGACTGCCGTTCAGCGGAGTGTGGTGCGTCTATCTTCGCTCGGAGCCGTCGAGCCTCCCTGGATTGGGAAGATCCGATTCGAGCGGGACGACGCACGCGCAGGCTCTGACAGCTACCGAGTCGCTAACCGGCCCTGCTTGCTCGATGGCAGTGCCCGGCGCAGCCTGAGCCGCGCACAGGGGCCCCTGCCGGCAGGGTGCGTCCGCGGGGTCGGCGGGCGCTCGCCGACACCGCTGTCTGCACCGGGGGGCTGGAATCGCCGCGGTGACCGCCCACGACGATCGCACAGCAGCATGCAGATCGGGGCTCGAAATGAAAAGCCATGCGCCGCAACGGAACACACTTTGCCGCAGGTTGGCTACGATGGAAGGGTGCGGATCGGTGTGGGGCTCTCCACCGCGCCCGAGGCGCGGCAGGCGGGCGTGGAGGCCGCGGCGCACGCACGCGATCAGCTCGCGGGCGAGGCCCCGGCGCTCGCCGTGCTGCTCGCGTCACGGGCGCATGCCGACGACGCCTCGGCCGTGCTGGCCGGTGTGCACCGCACGGTCCGGGTACCCGCACTGGTCGGATGCGTGGCGCAGGCGGTGGTCGCGGGCCGCCGCGAGATCGAGGACGAGCCCGCGGTGGCGGTGTGGCTGGCGTCCGGTCTGCCCGCCGAGACATTCCGGTTGGACTTCGTCCGCACCGCGACCGGCGGACTGCTCGCCGGCTATCGCTTCGACAAGGACGCACGCGACTTCCACCTGTTGCTGCCGGACCCGTACTCGTTCCCGGCCGATGCGTTGCTCGAGCACTTGAACGCCGATCTGCCCGGCACCGTCGTGATGGGCGGGCTGGTCAGCGGTGGGCAGTTCCCAGCGGGCAGCAGGCTGTTCCTCGACCGTGACGTGGTGACCTCCGGCGCGGTCGGTGTGCGGCTGCCCGGCCTGCGCGGAGTCCCGATCGTGTCGCAGGGCTGCCGGCCCATCGGGTACCCCTACATCGTCACCGCCGCGCAGGGCGATCTGGTCACCGAGCTCGGTGGCCGGCCGCCGATCGTGCGATTGCGCGAGATCGTCGACGTGCTGCCGCCCGATCAGCAGGAGCTGCTGGCCAACGGCTTGCAGATCGGCATCGTGGTCGACGAGCATCTGGCCGCGCCCGGGCAGGGCGATTTCCTGATCCGCGGCATCCTCGGCGCCGACCCGTCCAGCGGCGCGATCGAGATCGGCGAGGCCGTCGAGGTCGGCACGACCGTCCAGTTCCAGGTCCGTGACGCGGTCGGAGCCGACAAGGATCTGCGGGCGGCCCTGGCGCGGGCCAGCGCGGACCTGCCCGGGCGTGCGGCCGGTGCGTTGCTGTTCACGTGCAACGGACGCGGCCGGCGGATGTTCGGGGTCGCGGATCACGACGCCACGACGATCGAGGACTTGCTCGGCGGCATTCCGCTCGCGGGTTTCTTCGCCGCGGGCGAGATCGGTCCCATCGCGGGCCGCAACGCGCTGCATGGATTCACGGCATCGCTGGCGCTGTTCGTCGAATGAGCGTCGACATCCGCTTCTACGCCGAGTTGAACGACTTCCTCCGGCCCGATGAGCGATACACGGTGTTGCGCCGGCCGTTCCGGCCCCACCAGACGGTGAAGGACCTCATCGAGGCCGCGGGTATCCCACACACCGAGGTCGACCTGGTCCTGGTCGACGGGCAACCGGTGGACTTCGGCCATCACCCGCGGATCGGCGACCGTATCAGCGCGTATCCGGTCTTCGAAACCCTCGACATCGGCGGGGTGACGAGGGTGCGCCCCCACCCGCTGCGTGAGCCGCGTTTCGTCGCCGACGTCAATCTCGGCGGACTGGCCAAGCTGATGCGGTTGATGGGCCTGGACGTGCGCTGCCGATGGAATGCCGCGGATGCCGAGCTCGCCGAGGTGTCCGCCGCCGAGCACCGGATCCTGCTCACCCGCGACCGCGGACTGCTGAAGCGACGCAACGTCACTCACGGTGTGTACATCCGGTCCGACCAGCCGCTCGATCAGGTCGTCGAGGTGATCCGGCGGCTGGATCTGCTCGCGTCCCTGGCACCGTTCACCCGCTGCCTGCGCTGCGGCGGGCCGGTCGCCGAGGTGGCCAAAGCCGACGTCGAAGATCGGCTGCAACCGCTCACCCGCCGCTATTACGACACCTTCCGCCAGTGCCGCGACTGCGGGCGGATCTACTGGCCGGGCTCACACCACGCCCGCCTCAGCGCGACCGTGGAGAGGATCCGCGCCGCGCTGGACCACGCCTGACCGGTGCGGCGGGGCTCCTCAGTGGAAGCCCTCAGTTTCGGTGGCGCGCCTTTCCAGGTCTGTTCGCGATGTCATCCACGCCGATAGCGTCGCCGGCGGCGGCTTCCCTCACCGCTGGAAAGGAAGACCCGATGCATATCCACCTTCGTGCCGGAATGCTCGCCGGCGCAATCCTGCTGGCCCCCTTGGTCACAGCGGCACCGGCGTCGGCCGTCGGCATCCCACTGCAGCCGGCCGAACCCGTAGAACAGTCGGATCCGGTCGCCAGCCCGGGCTGCCCCGGCGGCGCACCGCATTGGGACTGCCTGCTGGCATCGCTGTCGGCGAGCGGTTCCAGCCGCTAGGACCCCGCGGGCGGACTTCGATTTTCCGTGGCCTGACCATTCACCGCCCGCCGGACCTCCGGTCGAATCGGTGGATGGGTCAGGAAGATCGCCGCGATGCCCGTTGGCTGGACCGTCCGACGCCGACTGCCTCTGGGCAGATCGGTGTCGGATCAGTGGGTGGCGAGCCCAGCGCCGGCCGAGGAGGGCGTGGTGACGTCTGGGCCGGGGTTCGGTGTTGGCGAGGGTGATGTCGCCGCCGTAGTGGGCCAGGACACGGTGGTCCATGACCGCGCGCCAGAGCGGAGGTACGGCGGCCAGCACGATCATGCTCGCGTAGCCGGCCGGCAGCTGGGGTGCTTGCTCCGAACTGCGCAGCGTCTGGTAGCGGCGGCCGGGATTCGCGTGATGGTCGCTGTGGCGTTGCAGATGGAACAGGAACAGGTTCGTGACGAGGCGGTCGCTGTTCCAGCTGTCGCGCGGTGAGCACCGTGCGTAGTGGCCGTTGGCACGGCGCCGGCGCAGTAATCCGTAGTGCTCGATGTAGTTCACCGTCTCCAGCAAACCGGCGCCGATCAGCGCCTGTAGCGCCAGGAACGGGATAACCACCGGTCCGAAGACCACGATCATCGCGCCGAACAGCGCCACGGTCATCGACCAGGCTTGCAGGAGGTGGTTGTCTCGGCTGAACCAGCGTTTCCCCTTGCGGGACAGGCGTTCCCGTTCCAGGGACAGCGCCGAGCGGAACCCACCGACCATGCTGCGCGGCAGGAACGCCCACAGCGACTCGCCGAGCCGCGCACTGGCCGGGTCTTCGGGTGTGGCGACACGGACGTGATGGCCGCGGTTGTGCTCGACGAAGAAGTGCCCGTATCCGGATTGCGCCAGTGCGATTTTCGCCAGCCAGCGTTCGAGATGCTCGGCGCGATGCCCCAGTTCGTGCGCGGCGTTGATGCCGATGCCGGAAACGAATCCCAAGGTCACGGCCAATCCCAGCTTGTCGGCCGGGCTCAACGCGGTGCCCGACCACAGGTACCCCGCGACGAACAGGCCGAGGAACTGGATCGGCAGGAAAAGATAGGTGCACCAACGGTAGTAACGGTCGCTGGATAGTGCCGCGTAGTCTTCCTCGCGCGGGTTGCTCCCGTCGTCTCCGACCGCCACGTCCAGCAGCGGAATCAGCACCAGCACGATGACCGGGCCGATCCACCAGAACACTTCCAATCCTGTGCGTGCCACCAACTGCGAAGGCAGTAGGGCACAGGCCGGGGCGATCAAACCCAGCATCCACAGATATCGCTTGGGGTCACGCGCCTGCGTATGCTCGAAGATCGTCATGGCCGTCTCGCTGGTCGGAATGGTGCGCTGAAACTTCGCTCAGGCGAATGCCTATTCCTCGCCGTACGCCCGCGATCCGTTACAGCCACCGGCTTCCGTCGCCGTGAGCACTGCCGCGCCGGAAATTCCACTGAGACGGCGCACTCTGGAATGAGCTAGGACGCCTCAGCTGCGGTGGTGTGCGTGGTGGCGAGAATGGTCCGAGCAACCAGCTCGGGGTCATCGATCATCGGCACGTGACCCACCCCGGGCAGGAGGGAGAAGACGGCCTCGGGCAACCGAGCTCGGGCTATCGCTCCATGGATCTGCGCGGGAAGGACCCGATCGTTCTCCGACCAGGCCACCGTGATCGGGCACGGCAGCGGATCGAAGGAGGCAATGTGTTCGTCGGTGCCGAGCAGGTCGGCGGTGACCGTGCATCCCAGCAGATCGTGTAAGACGGTCATGGCTTGCGCCGGTGTGATGCGATCGCCGTGCACCGCGATGTTGCGCAACGCCACTCGCCTGATCAGCGCACTGCGCAGTCCCAACGGTGCGAGAAATCCCAGCAGCCGGCCGGTGGCCGCCTCCCGGGCGATCCGACGGGTCGCGACCGACTGGCTCCTGCTGCCGGAATCCCAGAATCCCGCGGGCGACAGCGCGCAGACGGTCTCCGCGCGGCCGCGGCGAGCCAGTTCAATCGCCATCCAGCCACCCAGCGAATTGCCCGCGATGTGCGCGCGGCGCAAGCCCAGCGCGTCGAGCTGCCGCTCGATGTCGTCCACCAAGTGCTCGACCCGTGCCGGACGCCGTAGCGCAGGTGGTCCACCCCGATGGCCGACGGCGGTCGGGGTGATCACGTCGTGCCGCGCGGCCAGCAAAGGTGTGACGTCATCCCACACCCGCTCAGACATGGTGACACCGTGCAGAAGTACGAGCGGGGGTTTGCCGGCCATTGGCTTCCTTCGATTCGCAGGGATGACGAAGGGTGGATACCACAACCGAGTCAGCGGCGACAGCGGAAACCCCGACTCGGCCGAGGGGTCAGGCGGATCTGTCGTTGTGCACGAAACCGTGTTCCACGCAACGCTGCTCACCGCGACAGCTCACGGCCGCATCGGCGCTCAGTCCGACCTTGACGTCCGACAGCGCCTCGGCGAGAGCGTTGAGTTTGACCTGCATCGCGTAGGTGGCCCGGCTGTGCATGTTGTGCAGCAGCGCGACCAGCACGAACGTGACGATGGTCGTCGCGGTGGTGAGCAGCCGCGGCCAGCCGTCGACGTCGCGGCCGAACAGCAGACTCACCGCCGCGGTCAGCACCAGCCCGACGATCAGCACGAAGAACAGCCCCTTGGACACCACCGTGCCCGCCGCCGCGGCGACATCGTCGAACACCGAGGCCGGTCGCACCACCTCCCTGGGAATCATCACCACTCGCATCGCGGACTGCTTGGTATGGTTGCCCACCGCAGAACCCCTTCCCATCGCCACGCAGCGGTATCTCCGCACGTTTCGCACCCGCACCCACACCGCTGACCGACCGCGGCGATCGCCGCGCACCCGATCTCGCCTGCCGGGTTCCGGCAAGCGCCACAAGACATTCGGTGCCGCGCCGCGGCAGGCTGGGTCCGCACCCGCACCATCGTGCAGCGAGCGTGACAACTTATCTCGTACGCACCTGGGCAACTCGCCGGGTACGCCCAGAGCATGAGCGCACGACGCAGGACCTGAACGCGAATCCAGCGCCGCCCAACCAGTACGGCCTGAAGACCCGGCGAGGCGGGGGACCGACGTCGGACTCGACCTGCGCCGAGCCGACGTCGACCGCGTCCCCGCACCCTGCGTGCCCGGCTATTGGGGCGGTGCCGCTGGTGTTCGCCCGGTCAGGCCTTCGCGCCCGGTGCGGCCCTCCGCCCCGGCCGTGTCCGGCCTCCAGGTGGCGATCGCCCAGATCACCACGATGTTGAGGGCGATAACGAGGATGGACCAAGCCGGGTAGTACGGCAGCCACATGAAGTTCGCGATGATCGACAAGGCGGCCAGGCAGATCGCCGTAACCCGAGCCCAGGTGGCGCCGGTCATCAGACCCAGCGCGGCGATGATCAGCAGGATCCCGAGCACGATATGGATCCAGCCCCATGCCGTGGTGTCGAACTTGTAGACGTAGTCCGTGCCCACGATGTACAGCTGGTCCTCCGCGACGGCGGAAATGCCCTCGAAGACCGACAGCACACCGACGGTCAGCAGCAGAATCGCGGCCGCTATGGACGTGCCCGCCGCGATGCCACGGCGCACGGGGTGTTGTTCCGGTGCGGTCATATGCGTCATCGATCGCCCCTTTCTGGGAAGTAATGGACGCATGTCGAATCTCCACCACGCGCACCGTTCGGCACTTCACCCGTTTCGGGTGGCTCGAATGTCGCACACCCGTCCGGGATGAAATTTCAATAACGACCGCACACGATCGGATCGAGCGGACTTTCCGCCGGGTAAGTTCCGGGAGCTAGGCGCGGTAGTGATTTGTCAGCACACGGCCTGGGAGGCACGGTGACCACATCGCACGTCCCCGCTCTACGCCGCATCCCATCGGCAGCGGAAACAGCTGCCGAGATACCGGTGTTGGCCTTCGCGCCGATTCCGCGACCGGATCTGCTCGCCGCCGTAGACGCGGTCTCGAACGCCGGCAACGGGGGTGTGCTGCTGATCTGCGCACCCGCGGGGACCGGAAAGACCGTCCTGCTGGCCGACTGGGCCACCCGCCACACAGCGGGGGAACCGGACGTCGCGTGGCTGACCATCACCGATGAACTCGACGACCCGGCGTCGCTCTGGGCCGCGCTGCACACTCGATTCGGCATCGCCGCCGCCGAGCACGGCGGCCCGCCGACCGCAGGCGCGGCGGCGCTCGTCGACGCGCTCGCTTCGCGGGCGACGCCGACGGTAGTCGTCCTCGACGACGCTCATCTGATCGCCGATCCGCTCGCGCTCGCCGGCGTCGAATACTTCCTCCACCATGCGCCACGTACCGTCACGACGGTGCTGTGCGGCCGCTACGCTCCGCCGATCCGGTGGCATGTCCTCGATCTCCAGTCGCGCCTGACCCGCTGGAGCAGGAGCGACCTCGCCTTCACACCGGGCCAGATCGACGTGTTGTGTCGCGATCATGGCTGCGAGCTCACCGGCACCGAGCTGGACGCGCTCGGCGCGCTGACCCATGGCTGGGCGGCGCTGGTGCGCATCGCCGCCGCCCATCTGGCCGCACGTTCCGACGACCGGGCTGCAGCGCTCGCCATCCTCGCGCGACCACCGCGCGCCGTCGCGGATTTCCTGGCCGGCGAACTCGACGAGGGACTGTCGCCCGGGCTGCACCAATTCCTCACCTACACCAGCATCCCGGTGTCGTTCACCGAGCAACTCGCCGACGAACTCGTCGGCGGCGGCGCGGGACACTATCTCCACGAACTCGACCGGATCGATTTCCCGATCAGTGCCGATTCGCGTGGTGACGAGGTGTGGTACGCCTGTCACCCCATGGTGCGCGCCTATTTCCGCGGCGAGGCGCACCGGCTCGGGCCACAGCTGTGCGCGGACCTGCACGGCCAGTCGGCGCGTTGGCTGCGTTCCGCAGGACTGCCCGCGACCGCGCTACCCCATTTTCTCGCCGGTCCGGACCGGGAAAGCCTGTGCGAGTTCCTGTCCGACTCCGCCCTGCGGATCGTTCTCGACGGAGCCGGCGACACGTTGTTCGACGGGCTCGCCCAGTCGGCGCCCACCTTGCTCGACGACCCGTTCCTGTGGCTGGTGCGGGTTGTCGACGCGCTCGTGCGCGGCAGCACCGCCGCCGCGGTGGCGTGCCTGGACACGGCGATGGCACGCCGTGCCGGCAAGGTCTCCTTCGCCCCCGCCGAACGGGTGGACAGCCTCGCGCTGGCCGCGACGATCGACGTCGCGGCGACCACCGGGACCGCACTCGGTGAATTCCGGGATGAGATCGCGCCGACCGGGGACCCCGATCTCGACGCGTACACCGCGATTCAGATCGCCAGCGGGTTGGTCGCCAGCGGCGCGGTCGCGCGCGGCGAACAGTTGCTGCACGCGAGTCTGGTCTTGGCCGAGCATGCCGGGCGGCCGCGGTTGGTGCTGCGCGCGCTCACCCGGCTCGCGCTCGCCGCGAACGCCGTCGACGCCGCCACCGCGATGCGTGACCGCGCGGCCCACGCCATGACCATCGCCGGCGCGCACGGACTGCTGGAGTCCACCGACGCCGTCCAGGCGACCGCCGTCGCCGCCTACGGCGCCTACCTGCACGGCGAGACGCCCGATCCGGCCCAGGTGAGCACCCTCCTCGCCGAGCACGTCGAGCACGACGGGTCGTCCGGTCCGGTCGCCGGGTGGCACGGCCACGTGATCGGGCGGCTGCTCGACCTCGAGCGGACCGAGGAGCCGTCGGCCGCGGTCGAGGCGCTGCGCCGGAGCCTGCTCATGCTGGTGGAGCATCGGACCCTGCCATCGGCGACCGGCAGCCTGATCCTGCCGGTGATCTGGGCGCTGCTGCGCGTGCACGATCCCAGGACCGCGCAGCTGCTGGTCGAGCGAGCCCGCGGCATCGTCGGCGACCTGGCCGAGGTTCGCATGGCCGACGCCGCCCTGAGTGCCGCGGCCGATCGTCCCAAAGCGACCTGCGCCATCCTCGAACCCTTGCTCGACAACGCGATCGATCTGCGTCCGGTCAGCGCGATCACCGGATGGGTGCTGTACTCCTCGGCCCAGCACGAGGCCGGAGCGCCGGCCAAGGCCTTGACCGCACTGGAGAACGCGCTGAACGCCGCGGCGCCGCAGCGCCTCATCCGGCCGTTCCTCGACATTCCCGCCGCTGTTCCCCTGCTGGACAGCTATGCGGGCCGTTTCGGCCGGTCGGAGAGCTTTGCCGCCGGGATCCGGCGGCACCCCGCGGTACACCGCAGGTCGGCCTACCCGGCGCTGACGCGCACCGAGATGACTGTGCTCAAGCAGTTGCCGTCCGGCCGCACCGCCCAGCAGATCGCCGCCGACCTCGGTGTCTCGGTCAACACGGTGAAAACGCACTTGCGCGGTATCTACGGCAAATTGGGGTCGAATTCCCGGGTCGACGCGCTCGAGCACGCCCGTCGCGGCGGACTGCTGTGACCCGCACCGGCTTCGGGTCCCTCTCGTGACCGGGAGGAGCCGTACGCTGATGTATGGCCCTCTCTCGTCGGGAAGTGTTACGAGCAGGCGCCGCGGGATCGGTCGCGGTGCTGGTGGGAACGGCTGCGGCTAGCAGTGCCCGGTTCCCCGCGCCGCGCTGGCCGGGTGATCCCTTCGCACTGGGCGTCGCGTCCGGGGATCCCGAACCCGACAGTGTGGTGCTGTGGACGCGACTGGCGCCGGACCCGCTGGCGCCCGACGGGCTCGGCGGCATGCCGCTGGATCCGGTCACCGTCGAGTACGAAGTCGCCCACGACGAACACTTCCGGCAGGTGGTGGCCCGCGGAACGGCGCTCGCCACCCGTGCGCTCGCCCACAGCGTGCATCCGGAGGTACATGGGCTGGCGCCGGATCGCTGGTACTTCTACCGGTTCCGGGCCGGCTCGGCCATATCCCCGGTCGGGCGCACGCGCACCGCCCCGCCGCCGGGCCGGCCGTTCGCACGGCTGCGCTTCGCGTTCGCCTCGTGCCAGTCGTGGAGTTCGGGCTACTACACCGCCTATGAACACCTGAGCCGGGAAGACCTGGACCTGGTCGTGCATCTGGGCGACTACATCTATGAGCGGGCCTGGGTGCGCGGACGCGCGGGCCTCGCCGTGAGTCCGGACTTCCGCGACGAAGCCGTCGATCTCCCGGGCTACCGGCTGCGGTACGCGCTGTACAAGGCCGAGGAACCGTTGCGTGCCGCGCACGCCGCGTTCCCGTGGCTGGTCACCATGGACGACCACGAGGTGGATAACAACTGGGCGGCCGGCACGCCCGGCATCGGGCTCGACATCTGGCGCGTCCCCGCCCTGTTCCGCCGCCGCCGTGCCGCCGCCTTCCAGGCCATGTACGAGCACCAGCCACTGCGCAGCACCGCACTGCCGTCCGGGCAGGGCATGCGCCTGCACCGCCGCTTCCGGTTCGGTGATCTCGCGGAGATCACTATGCTCGACACCCGGCAGTACCGTACTGCGCAGGCGTGCGACGGCGCCGTGGTCGGCGACTGCGCTGACCGGTTCTCCCCCGGCCGCACCATGCTGGGTGCGGAGCAACGGGATTGGTTGATCGACGGCTTCACCCGTTCGCCGGCCCGCTGGCAGATCATCGGCAACCAGGTGGGGATGAGCCAGAACGACACCGACCCGGGTCCTGAGGTCAGGGTGTCCACCGACTCCTGGGACGGCTACGTCGCCGATCGCAACGCCGTACTCGGTGCCGCCGCGGACCGCGGTGCGGGCAATCTGGTGGTGATCACCGGCGACCGGCACGAGAACCATGCCGCCGATCTGCGGCGCGACTACACCGACCCCCGATCACCGGTGGTGGCGGCGGAATTCACCGGAACCTCGATCACGAGCAACGGCGACGGCGCCGACCTCACCGCCAAAGGCCGCCTGCTGCTCGCGGCGAACCCCGACCTCAAGTTCTTCAACGCGCAGCGCGGGTATGTCCGCGTTGAACTCGATCATCACCTCTGGCGCAACGACTTCCGTGTGGTGCCCTATGTCCGCCGTCCCGGCGCGCCGATCCACACCCGCGCCAGTTACGTCGTCCAGGATGGGATTGCGGGCGTCACCGAAGCGTGGAGTCCGGGCAGTCCGGTCTCGCCCCTGCCCGAGCCCGATGCCACCAGCGAGGCGGAAGGCACCCGCGGCAGCCGCTGACCGGGCCGGCACGCTGCCCGCATGTCCCGGCGAATCCAGCTACTGCGGACGCAGGACCAGCACGGTGATTTCGCTCGGTGCGAAGACTCGCAGTTGCGGCCCCCAGAAGCCGGTTCCCCGGCTGGTGTAGAGCTGGGTGCCGCCGTGGCGGCTCAGTCCCGCGACGACGGGCTGGTCGAGCCGAACGAGATAGTGGAACGGCCAGATCTGGCCGCCGTGGGTGTGGCCGGAGATCTGGAGTGCCACACCGGCGGCCGCGGCGTCGGTGATCTGCTTGGGTTGGTGGGCGAGCAGGACGACCGGCGCGCCCGGGTCCGCACCCGCGAGCGCGGCGGGAAGGTCCGGGCCATGACCGGCCAGGCCGACGCCCGTCGGGTCGTCGATGCCCGCGATCACCAGTTGATCGTCGCCGCGGCGCACCGTCACGTGCTGATTGTGCAGCGGTTGCCAGCCCAGGGACCCCATGTGGTCGATCCAGCCTTGCGCGTCGCCGAAGTACTCGTGGTTGCCGGTGATGTAGAACCGGCCGAGCTCGGCCTCGACCTTGCCGAGTGGATCGACCTGCGCGTGACGCTTCGCCACCGAGCCGTCCGCGAGATCACCGGCGTGGCAGGCGATATCGGGACGTTGCGCGTTGACCACGTCGACCACGCGTTCAGACCAGCGCAATCGGTCGAGCGCGGCGAAATGGGTGTCGGTGACGACCACCAAGCGCAGACCGTCCAGCGCGGGCCCGAGTCCGGGGATGGATACCTCCATGGCGCGGACCCGCGGCACCCGCCGCGCTTCGACCACACCCCACACCGCGAGCACGGCCGCCGCGGCCAGCACGCCCGCCGCGACGATCCGGGAGCGGGCCGGATCGCCGACCCCGGCGACGGCGAGCCCGAGACGCGCGAGGTTGCCGAGCACCGACCAGCTGAATACCACCCACATCACGCCGAGCAGCGTGTCGCCGACGATCGAGGCGGCATCCGACTGCGCGGGCCCATGGCCGAGATACATCGACGCGGGCAGGCAGGCGAACGCCACCGCGAACAGTGCCGAGCCGAGCCAGAACAGCGAGCCGGTCCCCTGGGTGGGCGCCGCCACCAAGGTCCACCACGGCAGCAGGAACAGCACGGCGGGAATCGCCAGGAACAGGACCAGGCGGGATGCATACTTCAAGAGGGCTCGTCCTCGTGCGCGGGTGTAGCGCGCGGTCCCTCCCCCGCGCCATGAACGCCTCCGACGATAGCAGCGGTTATGCCACGCCGAGGCGATCGGCGGCGACGGCGAGATCCTTGTCACCGCGGCCGGACAGGCACAGCACGATGACGGAGCCGTCGGGAACCTCGCCGCGGTCGGCCATCTCCAGCAGATGCCCGACGGCGTGCGCCGATTCGAGCGCGGCGAGGATGCCTTCGGTGTGACTGAGCGCCTGCATCCCGCGCAGCGCGACGGCGTCGGTGGCCGCGCGATAGCTCACCCGGCCACTGTCTTTCAGATGGCTGAGTTCGGGGCCGACGCCCGGATAGTCGAGTCCGGCCGCGATGCTGTGGGTCCGCGCGATCTGGCCGTCCTCGTCTTGCAGCAGGTAACTGTAGGAGCCGTCGATCTCACCGGGGCTGCCCATGCTCAGCGTCGCCGCGTGCGCGCCGGTGTCGACCCCGAGCCCGGCCGCCTCGACGCCGATCAACCGCACCTGCGGGTCGTCGGTGAACGGGTGGAAGACACCGATGGCGTTGCTGCCGCCACCGACGCAGGCGAGGACGTAATCGGGCAGTCTGCCTTCGACGCGCGCGATCTGGTGTCTGGTCTCCGCACCGATCACGGTCTGGAAATCCCGCACGATCCGCGGGTACGGCGCGGGCCCGGCCGCGGTGCCGAACAGGTAGTGGGTGGTGTCCAGGTTGGCCACCCAGTCGCGGACCGACTCGCTGATGGCGTCCTTGAGCCGGCGGGATCCGCTGTCGACCGGCCGAACCTCGGCGCCGAGCAGACTCATCCGAATTACATTCGACGCCTGGCGCCGCATGTCGTCGGTCCCCATGTAGACCACACAGGTCAGCCCGAGCATCGCGCACACCGTCGCCACGGCCACGCCGTGCTGGCCCGCGCCGGTCTCGGCGACGATCCGTCTCTTGCCCATCCGCCGGGCCAGCAGCGCCTGCCCGAGCGCGTTGTTGATCTTGTGAGCGCCGGTGTGGGCCATGTCCTCGCGCTTGAGATACACCCGCACGCCCGGCACACCCAGCAGCTCGGCGAACCGCCGCACCTGATGCAGCAGCGTGGGCCGGCCGACACGGTCGCGCAGCAGTTCCCGGTATTCCGCCACGAAACTCGAATCGGCTTGCGCGAGACGGTAGGCCGCTTCGAGATCCAGCAACGCGGCCATCAGTCCTTCGGGCACGAATCTGCCGCCGAAAACGCCGAATCGTCCGCGCTCATCGGGAAACACCTCGTGCCGGAACCCGCTCGCCGCCACGTCGTGATCAATCCTCATCAACACCAACGCTTTCACCGCCACAGAGCCGACGGGTCAGTCTGTTCCGCTCGCACTAGCGCAACCCCACGGGTTGGCAACAAGCGAGTTAACAGACTAGATCTGTCGGATGGCCGAGGTCTTCTCACGGGTGGAGGCGATCGAGACCCCTGTGCGGGTAGCGCGCGCTACTGGTCGGCGGGCACCGTGGCGGAGATCTGCGCGACCAGCTGCCACGGCCGCTTGGTGTCGGTGGTCGCCTTGCCGCTGGTGAGGATCGCTCCGGACAGCCCGCGAGCCGGATCCGCCCAGCCGTACTGGGTGGTCAATCCGCTGCGCCCGAAGTGCGCTCCGGTGTCGCGGCCGAACTTCGACCTGCGCCCGCCGAGTTCGAAACCCGCTCGGCTGACCCGTCCGGCCACGCCCGGTATCCACCGGGCCGGTCGCACCGCCTCCTGCAATGTCTCCGGCAGGATGATCCGGCGACCGTCCGGCGCGCCGCGGGTGAGAATCTCGTAGAACCGCGAAAGTTCGGACGCGGTGGTGATCAGATTGCCCGAGGGCAGCTCGGCGGTGAGGAAGGCGTCGGTCGCCGAGCGAGACGCGCGGTCCATACGTCCACCGATCGCCTTGCCGGCCAGATAGGTCGCCACCCGCGGCGGGGGTGGACCGATCTTGACGCTCGGCACCACCTTGTCCACGTCCTCGGGACGCACGCCGAAGCTGGTCCAGCGGAACCCGAACGGCTCGAGCACCTGTTCGGACAGATGCTCCCGCAGGCGCTTTCCAGTCGCCCGCCGCACCAGCAGACGCAGGATCAGTCCGCTGGTCAACGCGTGGTACACGCGGAAGCGGCCCGGCTTCCAGCTCGGGACAAGATCGGCCAGCGCGCGCACGGCCAGGTCCTCGTCGAGCACCAGGTCGACGCCCTGGTAGGGCGGCGTGACGAAGGGAATCCCAGCGGAGTGCGACAGCACGTCACCGATCGTGATGGCGGCCTTGCCATTCGCCGCGAACTCGGGGATGTAGTCGGACACCGGATCGTCCAGGCCGAACGCGCCCTGTTCGATGAGCATGAACATCAGCGCACCGGCGACGCCCTTGGCCGTCGAGAAACCGCAGAACGGCGTGTCCGGCGTGGCGAGCACTTCGACCGCGTCCGGCCCGTCGCCGGGCGCGTTGCCCCAGCCATGCCCGATGGTCCGGTTCAACGCGATCCTGCCGTTGCGGCGCAGGCACACCTGGATGGCCGGGGTCGTGCCCAGGCGGTACCACGCACGCACCGACTCCCACACCGCTTCGACGTCCGCGCGGCTGAGCCCGGTGTCCGCGGGATCGTCCTCGGGGCCACGGGTCGTCACGGCGTCCAGGTCCTGGGCGATAGCCACCGATCCGGCCGTTAGTGCGCTCACCCGGCCAGCTTATCGGCCGCGAGCCGGTGCCGCCGGTGCGTGATGGCTCACAGCGGCGCCGATTGCCACCACTGGTCGAACAGCTCCTGGCCGGTGTGGTGATCCCAGGAGACGTCGAGGACGGTCCAGGCCCGGGCGGGGTCCTCGAAGCCGACCGTGAGCAGGCCCGTATTGCCGCCCGGGTAATGACTCCAGCGCACTCGCCCGGATCCGGATGTCCTGCGCCAGGTGTCCTGGCGCGTGGTGTCGTTGCCGATGTTGGTCTCGAAGGTCGAGTCGCGCCGGGGGTCGCCGCGCCGGAAGGACCATACGTACCAATGGATTCCGTTGTCCTGTCGGCATTCGAGCGCTGGGGCACCACCGTTGTTGACCACGTTGATGTCGGTGCAGCGCGCGCCTTGATAGCCCACGCCTTGCGGAGCCGCCGGGAGCAGTCCGGGGAACAGCGCGACGAGCTCGGCATTGCGGCCCCAGGCGGGTGCGGCCGCGGTGGTGCTCGGGGGCGCGGAGGGCGGCCGGGAAGCGGATAGCGTTGCGCTGCTGGGGATTCCCTTCCCCGTCACAGTGCTCCCTCGCACGGTGAGGGCAACGGCGAGCGCGGTGACCAGCAGCAGCACTCCGGCCGCCGCCACCAGCAGGCGAGGAGCCAGACGTGTGGGCGGCGCGGGCTCGGGTATGCCGGCGGGTTCCCGGCGCGGCGGGGCGAGCGCCCCGGCCGCGGCGGCGGCCAATGTCCCGCAACTGTTGTAGCGGTCGGCGGGACGCTTCGCCATCGCGGTGGCGATGACGGCGTCGATCTCGGCGGGCAGCGCCGGATCGGCCGCCGAGGGCCGTGGCGGCGGTTCGGCCAGGTGCGCCCGCAGCACCGCCGCGGGCGTGCTGCGCACGAAAGGCATAGTGCCGGTGAGCATCTGGTAGAGCGTGGCGCCCAGTGCGTACACATCGCAGCGGTGGTCGAGCGGCTCGGCCCTGATCTGTTCGGGCGCGACGTAGCCGAGCGTGGCGATCAGCGCTCCGGCCGCGGTCAGTCCGGTGGTGTCCTCGCGGCTGCGCGCGATACCGAAATCGGTGACGAACACCTGGTCGCGACCGTCGTCGCCGGGCGCGACCAGGAGATTCGCCGGTTTGACGTCCCGGTGCAGCAGGCCGCGCCGGTGGGCGGCGTCGAGCCCGTCCGCGGCCTGGGTGAGGATCTCCACCACCCGGCTCGGCGCCAGCGCCTTCCCCGCGATCAACCACGCCACGTCCGAGCCAGCCACGTAGCGCATCGACATCCACAGCTGCCCGTCCTCGCTGCCGCGGTCGTAGATCTCCACGATGTTCGGATGATCCAGTCGCGCCGCCAGTTCGGCTTCACGCTGGAACCGGGCGCGGAATTCGGGGTCCGCGCCCGCGGACACGTCGAGCACCTTCAGCGCCACCGAGCGCGGCAGCCGTGGATGGCGCGCCAGGTACACCGTTCCCATGCCGCCGGCGCCGAGCGTGCGCTCGATCCGATATCCGGCGAAGACCGACCCCGCGCGCAACGCCATACCCGTCCCGTTCCTCGGCTCAGATCGGCGCGCCGATCCACCATCTGTCGTACACATCCTGGCCGCCGTTCCCGCCGGACGCGCTGACCGTGCAGAAATTGCGGTGTGGATCGGTGAAGGCCACGTCGAGCAGGCCGAAGCCGGCGAGGTTGTCGGTGGCCCACCGGACCGTGCCGCTGCCCGACGGCCGCGTCCATGGCTGTTCGCGCAGGTCGGTGCGGCCGAGCGTCTCGGACGTATAGGTCACCGGACGACGGGACGGGTCACAGCGGATATTGACGTTGATCCCGTCGTCGGTGGCGGCCGGGCAGTGCAGCCACGCGCCGCGGTCGTTGAGTGCGCAGCGCATCCCTTGGTAGCCGAGGCCTTCGGGGTCGGCCGGAAGCAGGTTCGGGAACGCGTCGACGATGTAGGCGGCGGCTCCCCACGCGGACGCCGCCCTCGTGGTGGTCACCCGGCCGGTCGCGGACGGTGGCGAGCCGGTCGACGACGCGGCGGCGACCGGCTGTCCGATTCGTTCGCCGGTACGGACGAGGACCACGGCGAGCGCCGCGATCACGACGACAGCGACCATCCCCGCGATGAACGCCAGAAGCCCGCTCCGCGGTCGCGATGGCGGGTCCTGCCGAAATACCGTGGCGGCTGGGAGATTCGGTGGTGACTCCAGTGCGCGCAGCGCCGCGGCCGCCATTTCGTCGCAGCCGGCGTATCGCGACGCCGGATTCTTCGCCATCGCCCGGGCGACCACCTCGTCGATCGCCTGCGGCAGCGTCGGGTTCGCCTGCGATGGTCGCGGCGGTGGTTCGTAGAGATGCGCCTGCAAGGTCGCCGCGGGCGGGCGACGACCGAAAGGGACGGTGCCGGTGAGCATTTCGTAGAGGGTGCAGCCGAGGGAGTAGATGTCGGCGCGGTGGTCGAGCGGCGCGCCGGTCAGCTGCTCGGGTGCGGCGTAGGCGAAGCTGGCCAGCACCGATCCCGTTGTGGTCAGTGTCGCGGTGGCGTCCAGGGATCGGGCGATCCCGAAGTCGGTGATGCGGACCGCGTCCGAGCCGTCGTCGGCCGTCGAGACCAGAATGTTCGCCGGTTTCACGTCGCGGTGCAGCAGTCCGCTGCGATGCGCCGCGTCCAGCCCACGGGCCGCCGCGGCGACGATCCGCACCGCCCGCTGAGTGGGCAGCACGGCGGGGCCGCGGCGCACCAATTCGGCCGCGTCGAGACCGTCGACGTACCGCATGGCGATCCAGAGCAGCTCGCCTTCGGCGCCCCGGTCGTAGATGGAGACGACGTTCGGATGTTCGAGCCGGGCAGCGAGTTCGGCCTCCCGCTCGAACCGCGCGCGGAACTCGGCGTCGGCACCGAGTTCCGGATCGAGGATTTTCACCGCGTCCCTGCGTGGTAATCGCGGATGCTCGGCGAGATACACCGCGCCCATCCCGCCCGCGCCTATCCGGCGCACGATGCGATAACCGGCGAAGATGTCGCCAGGCTGCACGGACACGACGCGCCCTCCTCCCTGAGGGAGCAGAATACCGGGCGCAAGTCGTCCGCAGGCCCAGGCTATGCATACCTCGCAGCCGCGCCTGTCCCCTCGTATGGCGCAGGCTCGATGCGAAGAGCCGATACCCCGTCACCCCATGAGCGCCCCGCGGTGGTCGCTCGATCAGGGTGGGTTTCCGGCTCGGCTCAGCCGCCCTGGAGCGAGCGTTCCTTCAGCTTCCAGTGGTTGTCCCACCATGCCTGCACGACCGTCGAGTCGGCGTCCCAGGGCGGGGGTGGGGACTCGCCGGGGAAGAGGAAAGTGCCGTTGGGTGCACCGGCGGCAGCCGGAGCATGTTCGGGTGCCGTCGTCGTCGGGTGCGGCCTGTGTGTCGGGGGCTGCCCCGGGAAGGGCTGCCCCGGCAGTAGGTCGGGAGGCATGGGCGGGGGCGGCTCGACGGGTCGTTGGGCCTCGGCTGACACAGGAGGCGGCATGGGTGGCACAGATGGTTCGGGATATGGAAGCGTCGTCGTCACGGGCATGGGATCGACCGCGGGAGGCTGGGCCGCCGGGATCGGGATGACCGGCTGGGCCTCCGGCATGGGCTCCTGCGCGGGAACCGGGTCCGCCGCGGGGCCGCGAATCTCGGTGTTCGCCGGTCGGTCCTCGGGCGCCTGCACGACCGCGACAGCGGCTCCGCCGGCCAATGCGGCGATGGCCGCCGCGACCAGGATCGCTCGCCCCGTATGACGCCGCCCAGCCGGAACCATTGCCGCTGGAACGCTGCGGAAGGGGGCGGCTGCCACCAACGCGGCGCCGTACGCGACCGCGTTGGCGAAGTGGGGCGCGATGATCACCGGCGCGGCGAGCCCGAGTCGCACCGCGGACACCACATCCGGCTTCCCCGCCGACGTGCCGCACAGTAGGACGGCGTCGGGCCGCAATCCGGCCGCTTCCAGCTCCGGCCGGATCCGGTCGATCGCCTCGCCCGCGGTATCGGCGTCGACGACGCCGGACGACCAGGAGTCCGAGGCCAGGATCTCGGCGCGCCGCGGTCCGACCACCAGGTACGCCGTGTGGAAGCCGACGACCTCCAGCACCAGCAGGGTGCCGTACTCGGCCAGGCCCGGTACGTCGTCGAGTAACGCGAGCAGCGCCGTTTTGGCCGACACGAGCGACGACGAATGCCAGGATGCCGTCGATAGGTGCGACACGATCGCCCGACGCTCGGGAACCGTGCGGTACGCGACGGCGACGTCGTCGATCTCGATGCCGGCGTCCGCGCCCGTCAACGCCTCGAGGGTGTCGGCGACCGACGTGGCGGTCGAGTGCTCGACCGGCTGTTCGGCCTCCCGCAGCACGGTCGGCGGCGCACCTTGCCGCACCGAGAGCACGACCCCGCGCACCACGGTCTGCTCCGCTGATATTCCGACTGTGGCCCTCATGAGTTCACCTCGAATCGAACGCTCTTAATAGAGGTTCGTTACGGAGTTAGCCAACGATTGGCCCAGTTGCCCCGCGGACTACCAATGGGGGCGGTCGCAGAGTGCTCGGCCACCTGACAGGCACACGCGAGCGATGCCACGACAGCAGGTGGGCATACGGCACCACGACAGCCGCGGGCGGGGTGGAGAGCACCGACGGAACGCCGTAGGTGCGGTCGTCCCAGTCGGCCAGCGTGACGGGCCTTCGGGGCGAACGGGTGCTCGGCGCCGTCGAAGTTGCGCCGCACCTCTTGCTTCCCGACCAGCGGGCAGGTGCGCACCTTGGTTCGATTACTCCGCCGGTGCAGGTGGCGGTCCGGGGAGGGGGATGACGATGCCGAAGGGCAGGGTGATGCCGGGCGGAGGGGCGGGGGCCGGTGCGGGTTCGGTGGCCGGTTCGGGCTGGGGCTCGGTCGCCGGTTCGGGGTTGGTGGCGGCTTCGGGGTTATCGCCGGGCGCGGCCTCGGGGCCGGGTGCGCCCGGCGCGGCATGGGCGGGTGCACCAGGTGCGGCATGGGTGGGTGCGCCAGGTGCGCCGGGTGCGGCTGCGCCGGGTGCGGGTGCGCCATGTGCGCCCGGTGCCGGGCCGGGCCCGGGTGTACCGGGCGCCGGAGCGGTGCCCGGTGCGGGGCAACCAGCGGCCTGCCCCACACCAGGCACGGGCTGACCGCCGGTCCCGGCGTTCGGGTCACCGGGGCGGTGAGCAGCCTCCGGATCGACCGGGCCGGGTAATGGCCCGGCCCCCAGCCCGGGCGCGGCACCGGCAGGGTCGGCCGCGGCCAGCGGGCCCGGCAACACACCCGGCAACCCCACCCGCGGCATCGGCGCCGGAACCGGCTGCACCACACACCCATCCACCACCGGCGGCGACGGAGGCGGCGG
>NZ_JBFAYO010000028.1:0-106982 GCF_040681325.1 Nocardia sp. NPDC051787 | reverse complement strand
CGCATTCTTCACCGCCTGCGCCTTCACCAAACCCAAGATCTCGGTACGGAAATCCTCCAACCGATCCGACCACCGCAAACCACCACGCGCAACCGGCCCGAAGCGCAGATGCACGCCCTCGACCCGCGGCGAATACACGAAGATCTCGAACTGCGGACGCGGCCGGGGCAATTCGGCGATCTCCTGCGGTTCGACCTTCACCGAGACGTAATCGCGCGACCTGCCTTGCGCGTCCGTCACGTAGTAGTTGGTCCGCAGCGTCGCTTTGACCAAGCCGAGCATCGCGCGCAGGATGCGGTCCGCGTCCAGGCTGACGACCTCATCGATCCGTCCGCGCACCTGGGTCTCCAGCTCGGCGGCGTGCTCGGCGGAGACGGTATCGGGATCGAAACGCGCCGCGAACAGGTCGACGAACAACCGCGCGATATCCGGATAGGTGAGCAGCACGCGGCAGATGTTCGCCTGACTGTACGGAAAACCTGCCTGCTGCAAGTACTTCGCATAGGTCCGCAGGATCGAGACGGCCCGCCACGGCAGCCGGGCGCGCAGCACGAGCTCGTTGAGACCGTCCGCCTCCGCACGGCCGTACCACATCGCCTCGAACGCTTCCACGAACCGTTCGCGCAGACCCCGCACCTCCGCCTCCAGCACGTCGGCGCGCTTGGAGGATTCGAGCAGCTCCGCGTCTAGATCCCGGTCCAGCGAACTGCGCAGCAATTCCGGGCGGGCCAGCAGACCGAAGTCGTAGATCCACCGCTCGCCGCCGGCTCGGCCGTCGGCCGCGGTCTCCAGCTCGACCTGGTACGGCCGCTCGTCCACCACCTCGACGCCGAGACTCTGCAACACGGGGAGCACCTGGCTCAGTGAGATGCCCCGCCCGCCGATGTAGAGGGTGAAGCGCCACGAACCCGGCTCCGAATCCGGTTTGCGATACAGGTATTGGTCGATGCCGCCGTCACGCAGCCGCTCCATGCGCACGATGTCGGCGAGCGCGCGGGCAGCGGCGAAATCCTGCTTGTAACCCTCGGGGAAGGCTTCCGCGTACCGCTGCACCACGGCGGGATCGAGCACCGCCGACGTACTCACCTCGTCGTTCAGGTGGTCGTCCCAGGTGCGGCTCGCCTCGGCGAGCAGGTTCTGCAGGCGCAACCGGTTGGCCTCGGAGGTGTCGGCGGCGGGTGCCGCCTGCCGCGGAGCGCCGGACTCGGCCTCCGGCATCCGCACCGTGAAATACACACGCGCCAAATCACTTTCGCCCACCCGCGCGGAGTAGTCGATGGACACGCCGCCCAATTCGCGGACCAGGATGTCCTGCATCTCGAGCCGAACCCTGGTGGTGTACCGGTCGCGCGGCAGGTAGACCAGGCAGGCGACATAGCGGCCGTAGGCATCCGCGCGCAGGAACAGGCGCACCTGGCGGCGCAGGCCCACGCTCAGCACCGCGGTCGCGGTGCGACGCAGCGTCTCGGCGTCGGAGGAGAACAGTTCGGTGCGCGGGAAGGACTGGATGACCTCGAGCATCGCTTGACCGGAGAACGAATCCAGATCGAATCCGCTGGCCTCGATCGCCGAACGCACCCGGCGCTCGATCACCGGGATATCCAAGACGTTCTCGTGCACCGCGGTGACGGTGAAGACGCCGATGAACAGGTGCTCGCCGACGATCGTCCCGGTCGCGTCGAAGTCGATGACACCGACGAAGTACGGGTACACCGAGCGGTGCACGGTGGCGGGCACCAATCCCTGGGTCAGCGTGAGCAGCGGACGGTCGCCGCCGTTGACCGGAACGTGGAAGTCGGTGCCGACGTCCGGCCGCAGCACGCCGAGGCAGGTGCCGGGCAGCACGGTGGACGTCTCCTGCTCCTGGTCGGCGCTCAGGCGGTAGCGGGCATAGCCGAGGACGGTGAAGTTGCCCTGCGCCAGCCAGCGCAGCAGATTGGCCGTGTCGACCAGATCGGTCGCGGCGAACGGTGCCGACCCGGACTGCGCGGCCAGTTCCAGGTCGTCGGCCAGCTTGCCCTGCACGTCCCGGATGGACTCGGTGTCGCCGATCACCTGGCGCACGTCGTCGACCACGTCCGGCACGGCGGCCTCGACCCTGGCCAGCAGCGCCGGGCCGGTCGACGGATGCAGTTGCACGTGCATCCAGGATTCACGGAGCCCGGCCGCGCCGGTGCCGTCCACCTCGTGCGGTGCGGCATGCGTCAGCCGCCCCTCCGCGTCCCGCTCGACTTCGAAGATCGGGTGGATGATCTCGCTGACGCTGACACCGATCCGGCTCAACGACGAGCTGATCGACTCGACCAGCAGCGGCATGTCGTCGGTGACGATCTGCACGGCGGCGCCGATACCGGACCCGTCATCAGGGTGGTACACCCGCACCAACGCGCGACCGGGGAGGCGAGTCACCGCCAGCTCCATATGCCGGCGGAAAATCTGATTGATGCCGGTGATCGCACAGTCCACATCGCCCGCGTCGACGTGGCGGAAATACGCTTCCTCGAGCGTCGCGAGCTCGCCGCGCAGTGACTGCGGCAAACCCGCGGCCCACGCCGCGCTGGACAATTCGGACGAGACGGTCATTTTCGCCAACTCCCTCGGATATCGGTTCCGTAACAAAGTGACGCCGGTCCGAGAGTAACTGTGCGCCGAAGACGCGTGGGTGAATTCCCTTCCGATATCCAGGTATTCACCACGACCGCGGTGTTCGCCGCTCAGGTGCCGAGGTCCAGCGGTTGACCTCGGCGCAGTACCAGATCGGACCCGCGAACGTCAGGTGAGCGCTACAGGTCGTATCCGCGGCGGCAGTGGCGCCGCACCGGCACCTCGGGTCAGCTCGGCCACCGCGTCGGTGGTCTCGACCACCGATTGCTCGAACTGCGCCTGCGCATTCACAACTCCCACCCTAGCGAGCTACGCGTGGGTAGGTGTCACTCCTGTTCCGGGTTGTCGACCAAGGTTCAGGGCGCCGCGCACCGCTGCCACTTACCGGCCAGAGGTTGACTCAGCCGAATCATGGCGCGGAGAACATGTCTGATGCCACAAGCTCCGTGCCGGACGAGCTTCGTCCGCTCCCGACCCCATCCGGTGCGGCGCGGACGGTGGTGGCGACACCCGCCGCCTGAATCCAGGATGCCAGCGCGCAGGCGAGGACCAGCGCGACCGAGTTGCCACTACCTGTGCAATGTGCAGGCCGTCAGCAGAGACGAGCGGCCCGTTGAGCGGGGTGGGTGCGGATCGGCTGCACCCACCCCGTTGTAGCCGACCTAGCCTCGGGTCAGCTTCCGGTGCGTAACTCGGTGCGGGCGGGCCGCTTCGGGGCCGAGACGTTCCACCTTGTTCGCCTCGTACGCCTCGAAGTTGCCCTCGAACCAGAACCATTTGGCGTCGTTGTCCGCGTCGCCCTCCCACGCGAGGATGTGGGTGCAGGTGCGGTCGAGGAACCAGCGGTCGTGCGAGATGACCACGGCGCAGCCGGGGAACTTCTCCAACGCGTTCTCCAGCGAGCCGAGGGTCTCCACGTCGAGATCGTTGGTCGGCTCGTCGAGCAGGATCAGGTTGCCGCCCAGCTTGAGGGTCAGCGCCAGGTTGAGGCGGTTGCGCTCACCGCCGGAGAGCACGCCCGCCGGCTTCTGCTGGTCCGGCCCCTTGAAACCGAAGGCACTCACGTAGGCGCGCGACGGCATTTCCTGCTGGCCCACCTCGATGTAGTCCAGGCCATCGGAGACCACCTGCCACACCGTCTTCTTCGGGTCGATGCCGGCACGGTTCTGGTCGACGTAGCTCAGCTTGACCGTATCGCCGACCTTCACCTCGCCGCTGTCGGGCTGCTCGAGCCCGACGATGGTCTTGAACAGCGTGGTCTTACCGACACCGTTCGGCCCGATGACACCGACGATGCCGTTACGGGGCAGGGTGAACGACAGATCCTTGATCAGCTGGCGATCGCCGAAGCCCTTGTCCAGGTGCTCGACCTCGACCACCACATTGCCCAGACGCGGGCCGTGTGGGATCTGGATCTCTTCGAAGTCCAACTTCCGCATCTTCTCGGCCTCGGCCGCCATCTCCTCGTACCGGCCGAGGCGGGCCTTGTTCTTCGCCTGCCTGGCCTTGGCGCCCGAACGCACCCAGGCGAGTTCTTCCTTCAGCCGCTTCTGCAGCTTCTGGTCCTTCTTGCCCTGCACCTCGAGGCGCTCGGCCTTCTTCTCCAAGTAGGTGGAGTAGTTGCCCTCATAGGGGTAGGCACGGCCGCGGTCGAGTTCGAGGATCCACTGCGCGACGTTGTCCAGGAAGTACCGGTCGTGGGTGACCGCGAGCACGGCGCCCTGGTACTGCGCGAGGTGCTGCTCGAGCCAGTTCACGCTCTCGGCGTCCAGGTGGTTGGTCGGCTCGTCGAGCAGCAGCAGGTCGGGCTTGCTCAGCAGCAGCTTGCACAGTGCGACCCGGCGGCGCTCACCACCGGAGAGAGTGGTGACCGGCTCGTCCGGCGGCGGGCAGCGCAGCGCGTCCATCGCCTGCTCGAGCTGCGAGTCGATGTCCCAGGCGTCGGCGTGGTCCAGCTCCTCTTGGAGCTTGCCCATCTCGTCCATGAGTTCGTCGGAGTAGTCGGTGGCCATCAGCTCGGCGATCTCGTTGAAGCGGTCGAGCTTGACCTTGATCTCGCCGAGGCCCTCCTCGACGTTGCCGCGGACGGTCTTCTCCTCGTTGAGCGGGGGCTCCTGCTGGAGGATGCCGACCGTGGCACCGGCGGCGAGGAACGCGTCACCGTTGTTCGGCTGGTCCAGTCCGGCCATGATCTTCAGCACGCTGGATTTACCCGCGCCGTTCGGGCCGACGACGCCGATCTTGGCGCCGGGAAGGAAGTTCAGGGTGACATCGTCGAGCACGACTTTGTCGCCGTGCGCCTTGCGAACCTTCTTCATCTGATAAATGAACTCAGCCATAAGTGTGCAGCCTATCGGTGCGGGAGACGAGGGGACGAAGCAGAGCTACCACTGCCGCCGGGACGAAACCGGTCATGCGATCAGGTACCGACGGGCTCGGGCGCACTGCCACGCGGAGGGGTGAAGCCTACGGCCGCGACGTCCTCCCCCGGCGCGTCGCCGGCCGGCTCCCGACTTTCAGCGCTCGAACCCGCCGAAGTATTCCGCGGTGCCGGATCGGACCATCGCGTCACGTGCGCGGCACAGCGGGACAGGTCCGGACCGACCGCGGTGGCGCGCATCTCCAGATCCCGGCGTTCGACGCCGTCCTTGCTGCGGTACTCGTGCGAGCGCAACTGACCGTAGGCGATGATCGGGTCACCCCGGCGCAGGGACGCGTCGACACCCGCCACCAACCTGCGCCAGCAGCTGACGGTGAGATACAGCGTGCCGTTGTCCACCCACTGCCCCGAGGTGTGATCGAGCCTGCGGGAATTACTCGCCAGCCGGAACGTCACCACCTGTTCGCCATTGGACAGATCCCGCTTGATCGGATGAGTAGCGATCGTTCCGATGACGGTCGCGTTCGCCTCGTACATAGTCAAACCCCTTCGCATTCGGATCCGGGCTGGTCCGGGTCTCCTCCCCCTTCTGGAGGGCACTTCCAGCGTGCTCGGAATCCACACCTGCCGGGAGACCCGATCCGCGAATGTGCACAACTAGCCGACTTGTGAAAATCGACTCTTTCGCACGTGTCGGGTCAGAACACCGCCACGTCGGTGTTCGCACCACACAGGACGACGATCGGTCGCTCATCCGCAGCGGGGACGTACACGCCGCTGTGAATGGCGGCCAGCGCCGCGGCCCCCGTCAACTCGACCAAGATGCGGAACTCGCGCCACAGATACTCTCGCGCCGCGCCGATCGCGTCCTCGCTGACCAGCAACGACCGCACCCGGTTGCGGCGGGCGACATCGAGCGCGATGTCACCGATCCTGGTCGGGCCGAGCGAATCCACGGTGATACCGGACCCCACCACATCCACCGGACGATCCGCCTCCAGCGCCGCACGAAGGATGGCGGCACCCTCGGGCTCGATCCCGATCACCTGCTGACGGCGCCCGAGCGCGGCCGCGATCCCGGCGACCAATCCGCCGCCACCCACCGCAGCCAGCACCGGCGGTCGTCCGCGCACCTGCTCCTCTAGCTCCAGCCCGATCACGCCGACCCCGGCGACCACGGCGGGCAGGTCGTAGGCGTGCAGCAACAACGCGCCGCGATCGGCCGCGAGTTCGGTCGCGTGCCGCCGCGCCTCGGCGTAGCTGGTTCCGCACCAGAGCACTTCGGCGCCGTGCGACCACATCGCGGCGACCTTGGTGTGCGGCGCGGTCTCCGGGACGACCACGGTGCAGGACTTGCCCAGCCGTGCGGCGGCCAGCGCGGCCGCGATGCCCGCGTTGCCGCCGGACGCGATGACGACCTGCTCGATACCCTCCCCCGACTCCAGCAGCGCGTTCAGGCTGCCGCGCACCTTGAACGTCCCGGCGTGCTGGAGGTGCTCGAGCTTCAGCGTCACCGGCACCGGACCCGACGGGCTCGCGACGGACGTGTGGAAGACCGGGGTCTTGCGGATCTGCCCGGCCATCCGCCTGCGCGCGCTTCGCACATCCGACCGTTCCACCCGCCCGACCGGTCTGTGTGGGGAGACCGTGGTGGCGCGTTCACTCACTTACGCACTTCTCCATCTCGCTTGGCCAGTTCGGCGAACATGGCGTTGTGTGCGGCGAGGGCGGCGTCGTTGTCGCGTTCGGCGGCTCGATCGGTACGTTGGGCGAGCCGCTGGTCGCTGCGAGACCATTGGATCAGCAACGCCAGCATCACCACCACCAGGGGAACCTCGCCGCTTGCCCAGGCCAGGCTCCCGCCGGTGCGTTGGTCGCCGAGCAGATCGGCGTTCCAGCCGAGGCCGAGGCCGCGGTAGAACCAGCCACCCAGCACCGTGGCCATGCTCATCAGCGCGATCCCGAAGAACGCGTGGAACGGCAGCGAGCCGAACACCATGGCGAGCTTGGTCAGCGGCTGCACCTGCCGAGGTTTGGGATCGATGCCGATCACCACCCAGTAGAACAGATAACCGCTGAGCAAGAAGTGCACGTTCATCAACAGGTGCGCCGCATGCGAGTCGGCGTACGTGTCGAAAATGCCGCCCAGGTACAGCGCGTAGAAGCCCGCGACGAAGATCGCCGAGGCCACGACCGGGTGGGTCAGGAAACGCGACACCGGGTTGTGCACCGCGGCCAGGAGCCATTCCCGCGGACCCGGCACACCGCCGCGGCCCGCGGGCTTCAGCGCCCGAAGCGCCAGCGTCACCGCGCCACCCAGCGCGAACAGGATCGGCGCCAGCATCGATAACGCCATGTGCGCACCCATGTGCACGCTGAACATCGCGGGCGAATACCGGCCGACCCCGGAGGAGGTCGCGATCAGCAGCACCACGCAGCCGGACAGCCACGCGAGCGTGCGCCCGACCGGCCACGCGTCGCCGCGCGCACGCAGCCGCCGCACACCGAGCAGATACAGCACCGCGAGCATGATCGACAGCGTTCCGAAGATCAGGTCGAACCGCCAGTCGAACAGCAGCCGCGCGATGGTCGGGGGACCGGCCAGGGTGTAGCCGAGTTCCACTTCGGCGGGCGTGGGGACCGAGTCCGGTGGTGGCGGCGGCGTGCGCCCGAGCCCGACCGCGAGACCGACGGTCGCGGCGAAGATCAACACCTCGACGCTCGCGTACCGGACCAGCGCGGCACGATCACCGGCATCCGCTACCAGAGCGGGCAGCGCGGCGCGGCGCTGGAGATAGCCGAGCACACCCAGCAGCACCAGCGCGGCGGCTTTGGCCAGCACGAGCCTGCCGTAAGTGCTGGTGAACAGCTCGTCCAGCGGTACCCGCACCCAGGAGTTGAGCACGCCGCTGACCGCGATCACGGCGAAGGCGACGGTGGCGGTCAGCGAGAATCGCCGCGCGGCCACGTCGGTGTACGCCCCGCCACGCAGGGCGTGCGCCAGCACCGCGAACAGTCCGCCGACCCAGACCGCGGACGAAACCAGGTGCAGGATCAGGCTGTTTGTGGCGACATCGTGCGATCCACCCGAGGACGAATGCCCGGTCAACGCCAACGGCATCATCGTGATGATCGAGGCGCCGAACAACGCCGGCGTCCAGCCCCAGCGCAACGCCAATCTGCACCCGACCGCGACGATCAGCGCGAAGATCACGGTGGTGCGCCAGGCACCGGCCAATTCGATCTGCGCGATCGCCCGCCACAGGCTCTCCGGCCGGAGGATCTCGGCCACCGGCTGGCCCGTGGTGTCGGAGACGGTCAGCGGGACGAGTAGCGCCGCGCAACACGCCCAGACCAACGCGAAATTCGATGCCGAGCGCACCGCGCGGTACCCGCCGACGTCCAGCAGGCCATTCGGCTGTGGCGGCACCAGGAACGCCGCGAACAGCAAAGAGCCGGCCGTCAGCGCCGCGGACAGATCGGCCAGCGCACGCACCGCGGGCAGGCCGTAGGTGGTCGACGCGCCCGGGTCGGGAATGCCGAGCAAACTCAGTGCCTGCGCCGCGGACAGCCCCACCACCAGCGCCGCGACCACGGCCGCGATGGCACCCGACAACGCCGTGACCGCCGCGAACGTCGCCCCGGACCGGGAAGCCTCGGCATCAGGAGCGGCGGACGGGACAGACTCGGACGACATACGACTGAGCGTAGTTCGGCTAGTATTCCGTAGCCCGGTCGGGTTTGGGCGGATATTCTGGGCCGCGGATCACTACAGTGCGTCGACTACGGTCTCGGGGTGGCTGAAACGTTGCTACTGCTAAGAAACTTGCGACCTGGACGGTCGCTATAATTGCCCCGCTGGACAGCACGGCCAATGTCGGCCATGGTGGAACCCACTGCCTCCGTAGCTCAGTTGGATAGAGCAAGGGCCTTCTAATCCCTAGGTCGCAGGTTCGATTCCTGCCGGGGGCGCAGCAGCACTGGTGACCTGCAAATATGCCGGTCCCCAGTGCTAATACCCACTAGCCGCGAAACTCAAACACCGAGAAATCTTCGCCAGGCGGACCGCTCACCGGATCAGTGTGGCGCAGATCCGGCCCGGCTTCGCCGACATCTTCGCGAGCCAGTTGCGGGCAGCACGCCGCCGCACGCGCGACGGGTGCTGTCAGTACGAGACGACGATCGTCGTGTACGTCGCGGAGTACACGCCGCAGTCGAATCGACCCCATCGAGCAACCGGCCCCCGCACCGCCGGGTGTTCTGCTTCAAGCGATAGATGTGCAGGTGGATGGCTTATTCAGGTGAGCCGATCCTGGCCGAGGATCTTCTGTTCCGGCCGAACCATTCGCTGATCGACCAGAGCTTGCACTCCCGGCTGGGCGCGACGACCACGAACGGCGACGGCTTCGGGATCGGCTGGTACGGCCTGGGCAGGCGACCGGCGGTGTTCAAGAACATCGAACCCGCATGGAACGACCGGAACCTGCGGGAAGTCGCGGGACAGGTGCGAACGCCGCTGTTCTTCGCGCACGTGCGCGCGTCGACCGGTGCCGCGGTGCAGCGCAGCAACTGCCACCCGTTCCGGCACGGAAATTGGTTGTGGATGCACAACGGGGAGCTGAACGGTTTCCACGCGACCAAACGCGACCTGATCACCGCGGTCGAGCCGTCCCTTTTCCCCGACATCGAGGGTTCTACCGACTCGGAGCTGCTGTTCTTCCTCGCGCTGACCTTCGGACTGCTCGACGACCCGCTCGGCGCCGTCGCCCATGCGGTCGGTTTCGTCGAGGATGTCAGCCGCACCCATGAGGTCGCGGCCCCGGTCCAGATGACCGTCGCGACCACCGACGGCAGCTCCATGTGGTTCTTCCGCTACTCCAGCGAACGGCAGACGCGGTCGTTGTTCTACTCCACCGACATCACCACCCTGCGCGCGCTGCATCCCGATGTCCCGGTGCTGTATCAGCTGGGCGAAGAAACCCGATTCGTGGTCTCCGAGCCGCTACGCGACCTCCCCGGGGCATGGAACGAAGTCCCGGAATCGTCGGCCGGTGTGATCTATCCGGGACACGACGAAATCGTCCCCTTCCAGCCGATCGCTCCATGACACGCCGCTGACGCGCCGCCGTCCGCATCCCGCAGCACTCGAATCATCCGGCTCGCCGAGCCTCCCGCCACAGGGCGTTCCCATGCTTGGGTAGCAGACCGCTCTACACCGCCCGGCATGGTACGAGCACCATCGCCGCAATACCCTGTGTCCTATCCGGTTTCGGCTCGGGGCGGCGCAGAGATAGTGTTGTCCGAAGCAGTGGCCAACACTTCCCCGCCTACACATTGGGCGGTAGGGTGAACTCTTTGTGCGCGGCATACCGGAGGGGGACGGACAGCGTGCCGTCGGAGAACGATTTCGCAGCGCCGTCGCCCTCTACGCAGCACTGGTGGGCGCGGGATTCCGCAGACAGTGGCAGTACAAACTGGCCATGTTCGCCGGGTTGTTCACCAACTGCGTATTCGGGTTCGTACGTGCGGCCGTGCTGGTCGCCGCGGTGGACGCCGCCGGTGATTTCGGCGGCTACGACCAGGGCAGCATCGGCGCGTACGTATGGATCTCCCAGGGGCTGCTCGGTGCGGTGCAGTTCATGGCAGCCCCGCTGGGCGAGCTGGACGATCGGGTGAAGACCGGCGACATCGCGATCGACTTCTTTCGCCCGGTCGACATCCAATACGGTTATCTCGCCGATGATCTCGGGCGGGCGGCCTGCACCTTCCTGCCGCGCGGGCTGCCGAGCGTTGTGGTCGGCACGCTCACCTTCGGCCTGGCGATGCCCGTGACGCCCGGCCCCTACCTGCTCGGCATGGTGAGTGTGCTGCTGGCCGTGGTGGTTTCGTTCCTGTGCCGGTTCCTCGTGGTGCTGATCGGATTCTGGGTCGTGGACACCCGCGGAGTCCGCGCGCTGTACTACGGCTCCGGGACATTCCTCGCCGGACTGTTCGTGCCGGTGCACATGTTCCCGTCGTGGCTGGCCGCGATCGCGGCGGCCACTCCCTTTCCGTCGATCCTGCAGACGCCGGTCGACGTGCTCTCGGGGCGGATCACCGGAGCGGAGGCATTCTCGGTCGTCATCGTCCAAGCGTTCTGGGTGCTGGCCATCGGGATCGCCGGGCGGGTGCTGCTGGCCGCCGGGCGCCGCAGGCTGGAGGTACAGGGTGGTTGAGGTCGCCCCGCCCCGCTCCGGCACGTGGTCGACGCCCTATGTGGCGGTGTTGCGCTCCAGGATCCGTGCCCAGCGCAGCTACCGGTTGTCGTTCGCCAGTGATGTGTTCAGCGCGTTCATGTTCGGGCTGATAGAGCTCGCCGAAGTGTGGCTGATCTTCCGTAGCGCGCGGGTACTCGGCGGGCTGGACCTGGACGCCGCGCTACTGCTGTTCGGATTGAGCCATACGAGCTTCACGTTGTCCCAAGTGTTGTTCGGCCACCTCGACACGCTGCCCGTCCTGATCAGGATGGGGCAGCTCGACGCCTATCACATCCGCCCGCAACCGCTGCTGCTGCAATTGATCACCAGCGACATCTCGCTGCGCAGGTTCGCCCGCGCCTCGGTATCGATCGTCGCGCTCGGAGTCGGGCTGGCGCGCAACGATATCGACTGGGGAGCCGGCACCGCCACGCTGCTGACCCTGACACTGCTCGGCGGTATCGCCTTGTTCGGAGGGGTGTTCGTCTGCGCCGCCGGGCTGCAGTTCTACCTGATCGATGGTTCCGAACTCACCAACAGCTTCACCTACGGCGGCTCGTTCGCCGCAACGCAACCGGCGTCGGTGTTCCCCACGCCGATGAAGCTGTTGTTCGGATTCGCCATACCGGTCTCCTTCACGGCCTACATACCCACCCTCGCGCTCCTGCGACTGCCCGGTCCGCCCCTGCTGCCCTCCTGGTTGGCCTGGCTGACTCCGGTCGCGGCGCTGTGGGTGTGGCTGCTGGCGCTGGGTCTGTGGCGGTCGGGCACACGGCACTACCAGGGAGGCGGCGGATAAGCATGGCGCAGTCGGGGCGCGCGGAAGCGATCATCGACATGAAGGATCTGACCAGGCAATTCACCCTGTACCGCAAGGACGGCCGACGCTGGCGCAGGCGCCGCGAAACACTCACCGCGGTCGACGGGATGACCGTCCGGATCGAGCGGGGCGCGGCCGTCGGCTACATCGGCGCCAACGGCGCGGGCAAATCCACCACCATCAAAATGCTCACCGGCATCCTGGTGCCCACCTCCGGCAACGTGCGCACCTGCGGGCTGGACCCGGTCCGGCAGCGGCGCGAACTGGCCGGGCGGATCGGCGTGGTGTTCGGGCAACGCTCCCAACTGTGGTGGGATCTGCCGCTGCGCGAATCGTTTTCGATTCTCGCCGCGATCCACCGGCTGGAGCCGGATGCCGCGCGCAAGCGCGCACACGAGCTGATCGAGCAACTGGAGATGGCCGACACCCTCGACACACCGGTGCGCCAACTATCGCTCGGCCAGCGCATGCGCGCGGAAGTGGCGGCGGCACTGTTGCATTCGCCCGAGCTGGTGATCCTGGACGAGCCGACGATCGGTCTCGACGTGCTGTCCAAACAACGGCTGCGCGAGTTCCTCCGCGCCGAGCGCGCCGAGCGCGGCACCACTCTGCTGCTCACCACCCACGACATGGGCGACATCGAAAGACTGTGTGGCCGTGTGCTCGTCGTCGACCACGGACGTCTGGTGTACGACGGTTCACTGACCGGTTTGGCGGCCACGGTCGGCGCCCGCCGCGTCCTGGTGGTCGACTTGGCCGAGCCCGCGCCGGACTTCGACGACCTGCCCTCGGCCCAACTGCTCAGCAGCGAAGCCAACGGCATGCGACAGCGGCTGGCCTTCGCTCCGGAGCGGATCACCGCCGCACAATTGCTGGCCGCCGTGTCCGATCGGGCCGAAGTGCGGGATCTGTCGATCGAAGAGCCGGAGATCGAGGACGTGGTCCGCCGGATATACGGATCCACCCGCTGAGGCGGGCGGATCCGATATGGATGATCGGCATCCGGATTCAGTCGGCTTCGCGTGCCCCCTGGTCGAGCCGGAAGGGCGGATACTCGTCGCGCATCAGACTCGCGTAGGCCTGAACGCGGATGATCCAACGGTTGATGCCCATCACGAAGTCGTAGACGCCCTGCGGGTAGCGCGTCGTGACCAGCAGCGCGATCAACGCGACGAGCAGCAGAATGCTCATCAGCGGGAGCGAGGGACCGCCCCAGTCGTCGCCATCGCTCATCCCGAGCGAGACGCCGCCGCTCACCATCGCGCCGACGATCAGGTAGTGCGGAATGGCCAGCAGCCACCATTTCACCAAGACCAGGCCACGGTGCAGGGTGTCGGGGTAGTCGATCTCCAGATCCGCCGGATACTCCGCGCTGGGCTGCAGGCTGAAGGGTGGGTACCGGTCGGTCCCGAGTACGGACAACGCGTAGAAGGTGACCCGCCAGGCCCAGCGCATGACGCCGACATTGAAGTCGAACAGCGCCCGCGGGTACTTGCCGGTGATCAGGATCGCGAAGAAGGCGACGATCGTGAGGACCAGGTAGGCGATGTGCAGGAAGAACAGCACGATGTAGTGCGGGATGGCCAATAGCCACTTGACCAGCCACATCCATCGCGACAGCCCCGGATCCAGATCTCCGCGAACGCGAATCGGGTCGGCCGGCACGACGGATTTCTCAGGTTCCATGATCGACACTCCTTCCGGATGTTTGTGATTCAGGCCACAAACAGTGCGGTATGTCCTGATTGTGGCGTATCGGGCCATTCAGAAACGGCACCATCCGATACCGACACGCCAACGAATCGGTGCAGCACGGCGTGGCGCGGGTCGGCCGTGCCGGACGCCTCCGCGCCACGCTGCCCGCACAGGCAACGTCGTCGGCAGCCCCGTGCATCGCACTACGCCACGGCGACATGAACACTGGCGGACGTTTCGACCAATCTCGTTGACATGGGGGCAATTCGGCTAGGCGAAGCTTCCGTCCTGTCGTGGTGCTCGTCGGTGTACTGATGATCGCTGTGCTGGTGTTGAGCATGCGCGGATGCAAGAGCAAGAAGCGGCGGCATTCGACCTCATCACGGCCCGCGGCCACTTCGACCGCGCCGCAGCAGCGGTTCCGGGATTGCGCCGAGGCGTGGGCCGCGGGGAAGGCGCCGGTGCGGCGAAGCGACCCCCGGCTACTCGATCCGGCTGGATCAGCTGGATGGCACAGCCTGCGCGGTGCGGCCGGCCGCCGTCCCTGGCTGATCATCGTGCGGCCGGCTTATCCGATCGGGTCGGCCGTCCGAACGCGGCCTGCGCGGGTGATCGGTCAGGCCGGTCCGTTCGACTGCGCCGAATAGAGGCTGACCTCGCCGTCCTCGCTGAGAAAAGCGTTGACCAGCATGGTGCGGGTGGCGCGGAGCTCATCCTGATCCGGTGCGGCGGTGGTGATGGAGATCTGCGGAATCACCGCCCAGTTGACCACGTAGCGCTCCGGCGGACCGTCGTCGTCGGACAGCCGGGCGAGGCGGAAGACCGAGACGGTTTTGCGGACGATCAGCGTGCGCACGACCTCCGCGATTCGCTCGGGGTCTTCCAGCGCGAACATGAACCCGAATGTCAACTCGGGCGATGACACGTAGGCGGGCACGAACGTCGAGGCTAGCCGATAGAACCGCGACGCGCAGCCGCAGCGCTCCATCGGGTTGCCACTAATGCGCTCGGCTATTCACGCGAGCGCATGACCGCTCGCAGGTAGCGGGTGACCGATCCGTAACGGAACATAACGATTTCCCCGCAGCTTTCGAATTCGCCCAGCACCCTATTGCGCGGCTTCGACGACCGCGCTTTCCTGAATGTGTCCCGATTTTCTCGGACCGTCTCTCTCGCATCGTCGCGGATTTCCCGGTTTCTCTGCCGTGCCGATGGACTGTGGGATGGCAATCCGGGTGCGGGACTGCGCCGGAGCCGAGGGGCGCCCCTCCCGAAACCTCCTCGGCCCTGGCGTAACCAGGATTCCGATCGTGTCGCAGGGGTACACCATGCCAACCGAATACGCTCAGCGCAGTTTCAGAGCCGAAGAGCTACCGCCGGCCGCCGCACTGCTTCGCGCATTTCGTGAACCCGACGACGCCGACCGGCACCGGCACAGTGTGCTGCACGCCGCGCTGGAACTCGCCGAATGCCACCAGCGGCGGCACCAGGCGCTCGAGCGGGCGCACGCCCCCGGAGCCTCCAGCACGCAGGTCGCGGCATGCAGTCAGCTGGTAGAGGACATCGACGAGCACCGCGCCGAGTGGATCGGGCGCATAGACGCGTGGGTTGCCGCGAACATTCAGCACCGGTCGGGCGCTTCGCTGCACACGGAGACGCTCGGCGCGGTGATCGATCGCATCGCGGAGAAATGGATTGCCGCCCAATGTTCTTTGGGCGAGGAAATCACGATGCGGCCACATCCACTGCAGGTGGACGGGGAAGCTCACCTGCAGTGGACCAGGCTCGCGGAGCTGATCGACGGCTACCAGGATCTGATCACCGACGTCATCGAACACCGGCGCCGGCTGCCGGTGTGGTGATCAGCGCGTCTCGTCGACCTCGGCGTCGACCACCTCGGCGTCCACGAACCCCTCCGTCTCGGCCACCGGCGGCTTCGTGACCTGGACGTCATCGGCATCGTCTTGCAGATCGTGCTGCCCCGCCGCATCCCGGCGAGCCGCGGCGGCCGCCTCGTTCATCTCGATCGCGTCGGTGATCCACTCACCGATCTCCCGCGTGACCTCCGCGACAGTGCCGGTGATGATGTTGGCGATATTGCCGACGTGCCGGGCTCCAGAGGACGTCAATTCCTGAATGAGATCCTTGTTGCTTTCGAATTTCCCGATCATTACACGCCCGCTTCGCTCGGCTTTCGCTGACGCATCACGATAACACCGGGAGACGGTTCACTCTTCACCCAGCGCGGCGGCAGCGCGAGTTTGATAATCTTCTTCCAAACCGAGACGATCTGCTTACCGAGCGGGCCGGCGTTGTACGGCAGGCCGTATTTTTCACACAATGCGCGCACCGTCGGCGCCATCTCCGGATAGCGGCTCGCGGGCAGGTCGGGAAACAGGTGGTGTTCGATCTGGTGCGACAAATTGCCGGACATGATATGGAACAGCTTGCTTCCGGTGATGTCGGCCGAGCCGAGCATCTGGCGGATATACCACTCACCGCGCGTCTCCTCCGCGGTCTCCTCCTCGGTGAACGTCTGTACTCCGGTCGGGAAGTGGCCGCAGAAGATGATGGCGAAGGCCCACACGTTGCGCACCAGATTGGCGGCGGCGTTGCCGGCCAGCGTGTGGAAGAACAGTGGCCCGGTCAGCGCCGGGAACACCAGGTAGTCCTTGAGCACCTGCTTGCCCGCCTTGCGCCACTGGCCGAGGATCAACTGCTTGACCTCCGGCCACTTCCGGTCGCCGCGCAGGATCTTCTCGACCTCGAGATCGTGGCCCATCACCCCCCACTCGAACAGCATCATCAACACGAACGCGTACAGCGGCTGGCCGAGCCGCAGCACATTCCATTCCTGGGCCTCGTCCATCCGCAGGACGGAGTAGCCGATGTCGCGGTCCTTGTTGTGGATATTGGTGTAGGTGTGGTGCAGGTAGTTGTGCGAGTGCTTCCACTGGTCGGCCGGGCAGACCGTGTCCCACTCGAACACACGGGAATTCAGGCCCGGTTCGCGCATCCAGTCGTACTGGCCGTGCATCACGTTGTGCCCGATCTCCATATTGTCCAAGATCTTCGACACGCTCAGCGCCGCCACCGCGGCCAGCCAGAACGGCGGAAGGAAGCCGAGATACATCAGGCCGCGCCCGGCGATCTCGAAGCCCCGCTGCGCCTTGATGATCGAGTACAGGTACTCCCGGTCACGCTCGCCGAGATCGGCGACGATCGCGGCGCGCAGCTCGTCGAGTTCCCGGCCGAGCTCCTCGATCTGCTCCGGGCTCAGCACCAGTGGCCCGTCTTGGGTTTCGGTAAGGATGGTCACGATTGCTCCCCTTCGGTCTCAGATATCGATGTCGACGTCGCCGACCGGCGCGCTGATGCACAACTGGATCGGCTGGTCGGGATCGCTGTCGGTCTCGCCGGTGCGCAGATTGCGCGTGCAGCCGGAGCGGCGCACCGCGGTGCAGGAGAAGCAGATCCCCATGCGGCAGCCGTACTCCGGGCTCAGGCCCGCGGATTCGGCCTGCTCCAGCAGAGTCGCACCGTTGTTCTCGCCGCGCACCCCGCTCGCCGAGAAGCGCACCGTGCCGTGGGCTTGCGCGGCGTCGGCGGGCACGACCGACAGCGTGAACTCCTCGGTGTGCAGCCGGTCGTCCAACTGTTCGGCTCGGTAGATCGTGCGTACCGCGTCCATCAGCGATTGCGGACCGCACACATAGGTCTGCGCGTCGGCGAACCAGGGCGCGACGCGCTCCAGCTCGTCGTAGTGGAAGTACCCGCTGCCCTTCGGCTGCGCGAGGTCCACCCACGGCGCATCCGAGTCGACGCGTGGTTTGTCCGGTCGCCGCGGATGCCGCAGTTCGATGCGGAAGTTCTTGTGCCGCCGCGCGATCACGTCGAGCTCGGCCCGGTGCGGCAGCACCGCGGCCGACTTCGCGTAGTGCAGGAAGACGACCTCGCCCGGATGCTCCTCGTCGGCCAGCGTGCGCAGCATGGACAGCACCGGCGTGATGCCGCTGCCACCACTGATCAGCAGCACACGCTCCGGACGCGGCTCGGGCAACCGGAACACGCCGTCGGCGGGCGTCAGATCGACCACCATGCCCGGGACGGCCTTGTGGTAGAGGTACTGCGACACCACTCCGCCGGGATGCGCCTTCACCGTGAGCTCGATGTGGCGATCCCGGCCGCCTTCCGGGTTGACCGGCGAATAGCACCGGGTGTGCCGCACGCCATCGATCACCACGCCGAGCTGGACGTACTGTCCGGCGCGATGACCTTTCCACCGCCTGGTCGGACGCAGGGTGAGCGTCACCGAGCCAGGCGCCGAGTGGCGCACGCGAGTGATCTCCGCCCGCATGTCCCGCAGGGTAAGGGTGGGCCGGACCAGTTCCAGATACCGATCGAGCGGGTGCGGCGAGGTCAGGGTCTGCACCAGGTTGACGAGATCCACCATTCGTTCTCCGCCTCCAGTCGGGCTGACGACGTGCGATCCATATTTCAGTGCACGTCTGTACACTCAACTAGTGTGACCGATGACCATGGTCCGGTGTCAACCGGCGAAACATGTGACCCCAACAACAGTTATGGATAGACCGAATGGTGAACGGATGTATGCTCACCGGGATGAATGAGCAGGCAGCTACCCGAGGCGAACGCAAGGAGCGGACCAGGCAGGCACTGCTGGACGGCACCTTGGCGCTGGCCGCCGACCGCGGTTTCGCCGCGCTCAGCCTGCGAGAGATCGCCCGATCGGCCGGCATCGTGCCGACCGCGTTCTACCGGCACTTCGCGTCGCTGGAGGACCTGGGCGCGACACTGGTGGACGACGGCGTCACCGCGTTGCGCCTGGCGCTGCGCGAAGTGCGCCGCAACACGGACGCGAGCCTGTCGGACACGGTGCGGTTCGTGTTCACGCAGGTGGGCCCGAAGCGGGAGTTGTTCGGCTTCCTCACCAGGGAGCGGCACGGCGGATCGGCGGCGCTGCGCACGGCGATCGCCCGCGAGATCCAGTTGATCGTGCGGGAACTTGTCGCCGATCTGTCCCGGATCAGGGCCCTGGACGCCTGGACGCCGCGGGACCTGGAGATCGCCGCCGACCTGATGGTAACGACGGTGACCGACGGGATCGCCGCCTACGTGGCGGCCGCTCCGCGCGCGGAGCAGACGATCGTCGACCGCACCGTGCAGCAAATGCGCCTGATCGCACTGGGCATGGACGCGTGGCGGCCACCGAAGCGGAGGTGATCCGGCCACACACGGTCGAATCTCATCGGGCCGATCCGGAATCCTCCGGGCCCGAACCGGTCCGGACTTCCGCCGGGTCCGGCGACCGCACCGGCAGCAGCACCGCGAGTCCGGCCGCGAGCACGATCAGCAGCCCGGCGATGCCCGCGCGATCGGCGTCGAACAGCCAGACGAACACACCGAAAAGCGTTGGCGCCAGGAAGGACACCGCGCGGCCCGTGGTCGTGTACAAGCCGAAGAGCTGACCCTCGCGGCCCGGCGGGGCCAGCCGCGCCAGGAACGAGCGCGCCGCCGCCTGCGCGGGACCGACGAAAACCGTGAGCAGCAACCCGAAGATCCAGAACATCAGCGGGCCGGACACCACCAGCAGCGCGAGCCCGCACACCAGCATCGCGGCCAGCGATACCACGATGACGATCTTCGGACCGGAGCGGTCGTCGAAGCGGCCCGCGACGATCGCACCGAGCGCGGCAACCACATTGGCGGCGATCCCGAACAGCAGCACGTCCGAGTCGTCGATGCCGTAGACCCGCACGGCCAGCACCGCCCCGAAGGTGAACACTCCGGCCAGACCGTCGCGGAACACGGCGCTGGCCAGCAGAAAGCCGACCGTGCGCCGGTCGGTGCGCCACAGCTCGCGCAAATCGCGCCAGAGCACCCGGTACGAGGCGAAGAAGCCTGCGCTCGCCGCGCCGGGGTCGGCGTCCGTCCGGGGCAATTCGGGCACCGCGAACATGACCGGCAGCGCGAAGGCGGCGAACCACACGGCGGCCAGCACCGCGATGAGGCGGATGTTGAGCCCGTCGTCGGTGGGCACGCCCAGCAGCCCGCGATTGTCGCCCTCGCCGGCGATGAAACCGGTGTAGCAGATCAACAGCAGGAAGATGCCGCCGAAATAACCCATCGCCCAGCCGAATCCGGAGACCCGGCCGACGGTCTGCGGCGTGGACACCTGCCGCAGCATCGCGTTGTACGGGATGTTCGACAACTCGAAACACGCCGACGCGAACGCCAGCAGCACCAAGCCGAGCCACAAGTCGTGATAGTCGTCGTGCACGAAGAACATCAGCGCCATCGCGGCGATAATGAGCGCGGTCAGCACGCCGAGGGAGTGTTTGCGTTTCGCCGACGCGTCGAAGCGCTGTCCGCTGATCGGCGCGGTCAATGCCACGATCAGGCCCGCGATACCCAGCGCCCAGCCCAGCCAGGCGCTGGCGGAGACCGCGCCGGGCAGGTCGTCGCCGACCTTGTCGGTGAGATACACCGAGAAGACGAAGGTGAGGATGACGGCGTTGAACGCGGAAGACCCCCAGTCCCACAGCCCCCACGCCACCACCTGCCCGCGCCCGGCGGCCTGCCCAACCGTCGCCCGCGCGTTCGCCTCGGTCATGCCGCGCAGCTTAATGGGCGCGGCCGGTCGGCGTGGGCTGTCTCGCCACAGCTATGCACCCAGTTGCATAGTACCGATTGTCACGGCTACCCTCACCGCATGGCACTCGAGCATGCGTTGCTGGTATCGCTGAGCGAGCGCGCCGGCTCGGGTTACGAGTTGGCGCGCCGATTCGACAAGTCCATCGGCTACTTCTGGAACGCGACCCACCAGCAGATCTATCGCGTCCTCAAGCGGATGGAGGAGTCCGGCTGGGTCGACGGCGAATCCGTGGTTCAGGAGGGCAGGCCGGACAAGAAGGTGTACTCGGTGAGCGAGGCGGGCCGCACCGAACTTGCCCGCTGGATCGCCGAACCGAGCGACTCCGGCACCCCGCGCAACGAACTCGCGGTAAAGATCCGCGCCGCCGCCTACGGCGACATCACGGCGTTGCGCGCCGAGGTGGCCCGCCACCGCGACCAGCACGCCCAGCGGCTCGAGCTGTACCGGCACATCGAGAAACGTGACTTCCCGGCCCCGGACCAGCTCACAGGGACCACCCTGCACCAGTACCTCGTCCTGCGCGCGGGCATCCGCGTGGAGTCGGGATTCGTCGAATGGTGCGACGAAGTTCTGCAAGCACTGCATCCGCGCGCCGCAGCCCCGCACGCGGATTGACGGAGAAAGGCGACCTCACCGATGAGCTCCTTCCCCCACCTGTTCGAGCCGCTGGATCTCGGCTTCACCACCTTGCGCAACCGCGTGGTGATGGGCTCGATGCACACCGGTCTGGAGGACCGCGCCTGGGACACCAACAAACTGGCCTCCTACTTCGCCGAACGCGCACGCGGCGGCGCGGGCCTGATCATCACCGGCGGCTACGCGCCCAACCGCGCGGGCTGGCTGCTGCCGTTCGGCGCGAAACTGACCAACAAGACCGAGGCATACCGGCACCGGACGATCACCAAGGCGGTGCACGAGCAGGGCGGCAAGATCGCCATCCAGATCCTGCACGCCGGTCGCTACTCCTATATGCCCGGCAGCGTCTCGGCGTCGTCGATCAAGGCCCCGATCAACCCGTTCCGGCCGCGCAAGCTCTCGGCCAAGGGCATCGAGCGGACCATCGACGACTACGCGCGCTGCGCGAAGCTGGCCCAGTTCGCCGGGTACGACGGCTGCGAGATCATGGGCGGTGAAGGCTATTTCATCAACCAGTTCCTCGCGCCGCGCACCAACAAGCGCACCGACGAATGGGGCGGCTGCGCGGAGAACCGGCGCCGGATCGCGGTGGAGATCGTCCGCCGCACTCGCGCCGCGGTCGGCCCGGACTTCATCATCGTGTTCCGGCTGTCCATGGCCGAGCTGGTGGAGAAGGGTCAGACTTTCGACGAGATCGTCGCGCTGGCAAAGGAACTCGAAGCCGCCGGCGTGAACATCCTCAACACCGATATCGGCTGGCACGAAGCGCGGGTGCCGACCATCGTGACCTCCGTGCCCCGCGCGGCCTTCGTCGAGTTCACCGCGAAGATCACCGCCCAGGTGAACATTCCGGTCTGCGCGTCCAACCGGATCAACATGCCCGAGGTGGCCGAGGAGATCCTGACCCGCGGTGACGCCCAGCTGATTTCGCTGGCCCGCCCGTTCCTCGCCGACCCGGAATGGGTGAACAAGGCCGCGCAGGATCGCGTCGACGAGATCAACACCTGCATCGCCTGCAACCAGGCCTGCCTGGACCACGCGTTCCAGCACAAGACGGTGTCCTGCCTGCTCAACCCGCGTGCCGGGCACGAGACCGAGCTGAAGCTGCTGCCGACCCGCCGCACCAAGCGCATCGCGGTGGTCGGCGCCGGCCCGGCCGGGCTGGCCGCGGCGGTGAACCTCGCCGAACGCGGCCACCGCGTCGAGCTGTTCGAGGCCGACGACAAGATCGGCGGCCAGTTCGACATCGCCCGCCGCATCCCCGGCAAAGAGGAGTTCGGCGAGTCGATTCGCTACTACAACCGGATGCTCGAGCGCACCGGTGTCACCGTGCACCTGAACAAGCGGGTGGGCGCCGACGAACTCATCGCGGGCCGCTACGACGAGGTGGTGCTCGCCACCGGCGTGCAGCCGCGCATCCCCGACATTCCCGGCATCGATCATCCGATGGTGTTGTCGTACGCCGAGCTGGTCCGCGAAGAGAAGCCGGTCGGCAAGCGCGTCGCCGTGATCGGCGCGGGCGGAATCGGGTACGACGTCAGCGAATTCCTCATCGTCGACGGTCATCCCACGCTCAAGCTGGACGAGTGGAAGGAAGAGTGGGGCGTCACGTCCGACGACGAGCAGGTTCCCGGACAGCTCACCACCCCGAGGCCAGCTCCCGCGGCACGCGAAGTCGTTCTGCTGCAACGCAAGACCACACCGTTCGGCAAGGATCTCGGCAAGACCACGGGTTGGGTGCACCGCGCCGCGCTGAAGGCCAAGGGCGTCGACCAGATCGGTGGCGTGAACTACGAACGCATCGACGACAGTGGCCTGCACATCAGCTTCGGCGAGAAACGTCAACGGCCGCAGCTGATCCCGGTCGACAACGTGGTGATCTGCGCGGGCCAGGAGTCCGTCCGGGACTTGGCGGCCCCGCTGCGCGCCGCCGGTGTCAGCCTGCACCTCATCGGCGGCGCCGAGCTGGCCGCAGAACTCGACGCCAAACGGGCCATCGACCAGGGCACCCGCCTCGCCGCCCGGCTGTGAACGACCCCGGCGGCCGGGCATCGACGCCCGGCCGCCGTTGCGGTTGGGTGCGTGACCAGCCCGCAAAGTAGTGCACCTGCCACCGCGGGACGCATTGCCCGCACCGCGCGGCGATATGTGCTGCCTCTGTGAGTGCGCAACTCGCCGCACCGCACCGGCCGCTGCGGCAGCACTGCTGCCACCGGAAAACAGGCGACAGGCCACACCACATCTCGGCCCCCGGCGACGGCGGTGACCGCCATGGCGCAAGAACTGCACCACAGCGCATTCGGGCCCCGCCCTATCAGCGCGGCCGCCACGGTAGGGGCGGGTGGTGCCGCGCTTCGCCCAGGCGTACCTCCGCCTTCCGCTCCGGCCGTGCGCGGGTATAGGACGACGTCCGGCAGCGCCCATTATGCTGCACCGGTGAGCCTGCCCTCCCCCACTTCCGAGAACCGCGCGGTCGTCACCGGCGCCTCCTCCGGCATCGGCACCGCGCTCGCCGCCGAGCTCGCCGCGCGCGGCTACTCGCTGATCCTGGTCGCCCGCCGCGAGGAGCTGCTCACCGAGCTGGCGCAGCGGCTGACCCTGGCCCACGGCATCACCGCCGAGGTGCGCCCCGTCGACTTGGCCGACCGCGCCCAGCGCGGCGTGCTGGCGCAGGAGCTGGCCGCGCGCGATATCGCCATCCTGTGCAACAACGCGGGCATCGCGACCTTCGGCGCCGTCGCGGACCTCGACCCCGACCACGAACGCGCACAGATGGAACTCAACGCCGTCGCCGTGCACGATCTGACGCTGGCCGTACTGCCCGGCATGATCGCCCGTGGCGGCGGGGGGATCCTGATCAGCGGCTCGGCCGCAGGCAATATGCCGATCCCGAACAATGCCACCTACGCCGCGAGCAAGGCGTTCGCGAACACTTTCGCCGAGTCGCTGCGCGGCGAACTGAAGGGCTCCGGCGTGCACGTCACCCTGCTGGCCCCCGGCCCGGTCCGCACCGACACTCCTGACCCCGCGGATGCCTCCATCGTGGACCGGATGGTGCCCGACTTCATGTGGGTCTCCTCGGATCAGACCGCCAAGGTTTCCATCGACGCACTTGCCCGTAACAAGATGCGCGTTGTTCCCGGCTTGATCAGCAAGGGAATGAGCGTGGCGGGACAATACGGGCCCCGCGCGCTCACCGCACCCATCGCGGGCGCGTTCTACAAGAAACTCGGCGGCTGAGCGACCCGCGGCACCACAGCTTCAACAACGTCGAAAAGGACCAGCGACTCGTGGGTGGACCGACTGCTGGGCACCGTGGAATCGTGCTCAGCGGCGCCGGGTGCCGAAGAGGGTGCGGGTGATCTCGCGGCCCGCCGCGCTGGCGGCCGAGCGCAGGAAGCTCCGCACCGCGGGGTTCTTCATGATCCGCTCGGCAGCCGACTCCTCCTCGCGCGTCGCGGCGCGGCCCGGGACGGGAGCGGGCTCCGGCTCCCGCGACGCCGCGGCCACTTTCGCGGCGAGCAATTCGTAGGCCGACTCGCGGTCGAAGGTCTGTCCATACTTCGCGGCCAGCGGGCTGGACAAAGCCCGCGATTTGATCACGTCCGGGCCGATGGTGTCCATCAGTGACCGCGGCGGCTGGATCCTGGTCCAGGCGACCGGCGTCGGCGCGCCCTGCTCGGAGAGCACCGTCACGATGGCCTCGCCCGTGCCGAGCGAGGTGAGTACCTCCGCCAGGTCGTAGACGTCGGTTCTGGGATAGGTGCGCACCGTCTTCGACAGCGCCTTCTGATCGTCCGGGGTGAACGCGCGCAGCGCGTGCTGGATTCGCGCACCGAGCTGGGAGAGCACCGGATTCGGTATGTCGGTGGGCAGTTGGGTGCAGAAGAACACACCGACGCCCTTGGACCGGATCAGCTTGACCGTCTGCTCCACCTGATCCAGAAACGCTTTCGAGGCGTCGGAGAAAAGCAGATGCGCCTCGTCGAAGATGAAGACCAGCGCGGGCTTGTCCACGTCGCCGACCTCGGGCAGCGTCTGGAAGAGATCGGCGAGCACCCACATCAAGAAGGTGGAGAACATGACCGGCCGCGCCGCCTGAGCGCCCAGCTCGAACAGCGTGATCACACCCTGCCCGTCCACGAGTCGCACCAGGTCGGCCGGGTCGAGTTCCGGTTCGCCGAAGAACGTGTCGCCGCCGTCGGCTTCCAGGTTCGTCAAAGCGCGCAGGATCACCCCGGCGGTGGACGCGGGCACGCCGCCGATGCCCTCCAGGTCCGCCTTGCCGTCGGGGCTGGTGAGATGCGTGACCACGGCGCGCAGGTCCTTCAGATCCAGCAGCGCCAGACCGTTGCGGTCGGCCCAGTGGAAGATCAGGCCGAGGGTGGATTCCTGGGTCTGGTTGAGACCGAGCACTTTGCTCAGCAATACCGGGCCGAAAGAGGTGATGGTCGCGCGGATCGGAACGCCGATCCCGCCGGTGCCCACGGAGACGAATTCCGTCGGAAACGTTTGTGGCGCCCAGTCCTCGGCCCCGGTCTCCGCGGCGCGCGCGGCGAGCTTCTCGTTCGCCCCTCCCGCCTCGGCCAAGCCCGACAGATCACCCTTGATATCGGCGAGCACGACCGGAATCCCCGCGCGCGACAGCTGCTCGGCGATGCCCTGCAGCGTCTTCGTCTTGCCGGTTCCGGTGGCCCCGGCGACCAGGCCGTGCCGGTTCAGCGTCCGCATCGGAATCCGGACGTGTGCGCCGGGATCCACCCTTCCGTCCACCACAACGGTGCCCAGCTCGAGCGCCGCGCCCGCGAACGCGTATCCCGCGGCGATCTCCTGTGCGGCGCTCACGCCCGTCGACTCGGCTCGTTTCGCGGTCGCAGCGGCGTCGGCGCCGGACGCCTGCTGCTCGGCCAGTTCGCGTTCCGCTGCCTCGGCCGTGGCCGCCGCCTCCGCCGCGACCCGCGCCGCTTCGTCGGCGGCCTTACGCGCCGCGGCTGCCTTCTCCTGCGGGGTTGTCATCGCACGTCCTCCGTCCTGGTTCGACTCGGACTGCTTTACGCAGTATTTGCTGTCGCACCGAAAAGGCCCTGTGCCGATCTGGGAAGAACTGTATCCCCGCCGGTCGGGTTCGCCACGCTCATCGGCGGCTTCCGACAGCCGCGCCGATTCGGGCGCGCACGCGGACGACGGCCGTCGTCCGCGGCACGCGAGGAGTCGGCGAACGTGCCGTACCGAGGGGCCGGGCGATTCGATCCGGCTAATGTTGCACGAGTGTCCGACAAATACATGGTGTGGATGGATTGCGAGATGACCGGCCTGCGCCTGGACAGCGACAAGCTGATCGAGGTGGCCGCGCTCGTGACCGACAGCGATCTCAACATCCTCGGCGAGGGCGTGGACATCGTCATCCACGCCGACGACGACGCTCTGGCCGCGATGCCAGCGGTGGTCGCCGAGATGCACGCGCGCTCCGGCCTGACCGAGGAGGTGCGCCGCTCCACTGTCACCCTCGAGGAGGCCGAACAGCGGATCCTCGACTACATCCGCGAGTACATCCCCACCCCCCGCACCGTGCCGCTGGCCGGTAACTCGATCGCCACCGACCGCGGTTTCATCGCCAGGGACATGCCGCTGCTGGACGCCCACCTGCACTACCGGATGGTCGACGTGAGCTCGATCAAGGAACTGTGCCGCCGCTGGTACCCGCGCATCTACTTCGGCCAGCCGGAAAAAGGCCTGAGCCACCGCGCGCTGGCCGACATCAAGGAGTCCATCCGCGAGCTGGAGTACTACCGGCGCACCGCGTTCGTCGCCCCGCCCGGGCCATCCACCACCGAGATCGCCGCGGTCGCCGCCGAGGTGGCCGAGGAGGTCGTCGAAGAGGTCGCTGAATCGGCCCAGGTCAACGGCTCGCCGGAAACCGATTAGGGAGTCGGCGGGGTGACACGCTAATATCTAGCCCGCCGGTTGTTCACCGGCGATGGTGAGCGTAGTTCAGTTGGTAGAGCACCAGGTTGTGATCCTGGCTGTCGCGGGTTCGAGTCCCGTCGCTCACCCGGAGAACCTGCTGGTCAGGGGCTCGAAATTCGAGCTCCTGACCAGCGGTCAACGAACCGTGCATGTGAGGGGATGTCGGCACTAGCGCCATCTACGACCCGGAAGGGTTACAGATGTCCAGTATCGGCACCGCTCCCGCCGCGACGGCAGCACCCACACCCAGATCCTGTTCCGCCGCCACGGCGTCCAGTCGTCCCAGAGTTTCGATGATCCCACCGGGGCGGTGCGCTGGCGGCGCCTGCTGGACCAGGTCGGGCCGGACAAGGCGCTGCAGGTCTTGGCCGCCGAACACGCCACCACAGTGGATGCCGTCACGTGGACCGTGGGCGAGTGGTCCCGCCACTACATCGACCACCTGACCGGTATCGAAGAGGAGACCGGTGTGAGTATCGCCGGTACGCGGACAACGACATCTCACCCCTCGACGAAGCCGAGGACGAGGTTCTCGCCCAGCAACAGGCCAATGTCCTCCTCGAGATGGCACGATGGCAAGCGGCCCAGAAAACCGACGGCACCACCCGCCTATAACAGTCGGCTTCGATCACCAACGTCCACCCGCAAACCGCAGGTCGTCCCCGTTTCCATCTTCGACACGCCCCGCCGGGAGCACGATCGGTGGCGGCGGGTGACCGTCGGAATCACGGGTCCGCCGCGATCCATGCCCTGCTCCTGAGCCGTGGCTCGGGTCGCCGATCTTTCGGCCTCAGGCAGCGGCGTGCGGAACGCGTGTCTGCACTGTTTGGATCACGTGGACGCACAGCTCGCCGGATTCGTCGGTGATTTGTACACCCACCACCACTGCATTGCGGCTGATCCGCATCGGCTCGGCGACCGCATGCGCCGCTCCGCGGACCGGACGCAGGAAATGCGTCGTCGAATCGGCCGTCGCGGGCAGCGCCCCCGGGGCGGAATTGAGCACCGCGCAGACCGCGGCAACCGCATCGGCCAACCCCATCAGGGCACCGCCGTGCAGGCCACCCCCTGTGGTCGACAGCTCGACGGTGTGGGTCAGGCGGGCAGTGACTGCGGCGGCTGTGAGTTCGGTGAACTCCACTCCGAGGGTGCGGACGAACGGAGCAAGTCGGTAGACGTCTTCGGTGGTAATGGTCATGGTCGGCCTCTCACTCTTGTAGAGACTTCACTCTACAAGGTGTCTGGAGAGTAATCTCTACAGCGTGGTGAGATTCGTACACGACACCGCGGCGATCCTCGACGCTGCTGCGCGGCTGCTGGCTACGCAGGGTCCCGCTGGCGTCACGATGTCCGGTGTGATCCGGGAATCCGGTGCACCGAGCGGGTCGGTCTACCATCGCTTCGCCGACCGGCCCTCACTGCTGGCTGCCCTGTGGAACAGGGCCGTCGGGCAGCTGCATCGGGACGCCTACGACCTGTTCGACGAGGACGATCCGGTCGAGGCCGCCGCCGCGATCACAGGCCACATCGTGCGGTGGTGCCGGAGCAGCCCGCTCGATGCGCAGGTCCTGCTCGCGGGTGTCCACCACTTTGCTCCCCAGAGCTGGCCCGCCACCGCACGTGAGGAGCGCGCCCGCGAAGCAGCCCGGTGGGATGCAGCCATCCGCGAACTCGTCCACTCGTTACGCACCGAAACCGGATTGTCCACGGCAACGATCGTTCTCACCGTTGTCGACCTGCCCTACGCCGCGGTGCGGCGATATCTCACTGCCGACCGGCCGATACCCACAGAACTCGACGTCCAGGTACCAACCATGGTGCGCACCCTGCTGAACAGCTTGCCAGCCGAAGCGGACAGAGCCACCGTTTGATCGAGCACCGAAATGTACGACCCACTCGACGAGCGCGGCAAACGCCGATACACCATCGACGAGATCGCCTAGACCTTTCAGCATCGGCGCTATCGCTACGCCGGATGAGTCCGGTCCTCGAGATAATGGCGATATTCCACTCCGCGACACCGGCCGCGTTACAGTCACCGGCCTCGCCGGTACAGGTGAAGCCCCGCACGGGCACGAGGTTGGGGTCGGTGGTCAGCGTGCCACTACGGCGGGCAACCAACCATAGCCGGGAGCAGGTGCCGCAGGGCGCCGTGGAACGCCGAACGGGCCACCGGATCCGGTGGCCCGTTCGGCGTTCTCGTGCTGTGGCTCAGCGGTTGTCGTCCGCGTTGCCGGCCTTCCAGGCCGGCCACGGGATGTTCCAGTCGCCCAAGCCGTCTACGCCCGACAGCGTGCCGCCCACGGTGTTCTTCACGATCGTGATGTCACCGCGCTTGGCGTTCTGGTACACCCATTGCGCGTTCGCCGGGCTGAGGTTCAGACAGCCGTGGCTGACGTTGGAGTATCCCTGCTGTCCGACCGACCACGGCGCCGAGTGGAAGAAGATGCCGCTGTAGGACAGTCGCGTCGCGTAGTCCACCGGCGTCTTGTAGCCATCCGGCGAATTGACCGCCACGCCGTAGGTCGAGGAGTCCATGATGATCTTCTCGTGCCGGTCGGCCACGATGTAGATGCCGTTGTCGGTGGGCGTGCCGGCCTTGCCCATCGAGGTGGGCATGGTCCGGATCACCTGCCCGTTCTGCTCGACGGTCACCTGCTTGGTGTTGTCGTCGGCGGTGAAGATCACCGCGTCACCGATGGTGAAGAACGAGTGGATGTTGTCCTGGCCGTAGAGGCCGTCACCGAGATCACGCCCATAGACGTTCACGTCGATGGTGACCTTCGTCCCCGGCGCCCAGAAATGCTCCGGGCGCCAGCGCACCTCGCGGTTGTTCACCCAGTAGAACGCGCCCTCCACCGGCGGCTCGGTTGTGATCTTGATCGCGGCCTGCGCGGCCTTGCGGTCGGGGATGTTCTCGTCGAACTGAACGGCCACCGGCTGACCGATGCCGACCACCTCCCCTTCGCCCGGGACCAGATAGGGCTTGGTCTGGTTGTCCGGCGAGCTGGTGGTAAAGCTGAGCGTCGTGGAATTCGCGCCGCCGAGCCCGATCGCGTCAGCCTTCAACCGGTAGGTCTTGCCGTAGCCGAGTACCTCGGTGGTCTCCCAGGACCGTCCATCGGCGGCCAGCTTGCCGGTCACGGATTTGCCCTGCGGGCTGACCAAGTTCACGTTGGTGAGCTTGCCGTCCTCGACCTTGAACGTCATCGGCATACCCGGCGAGACCCCCACCTCGCCGTCCTTGACCGGAGAGAGCAGCTTGGGCTTGATCAACTCCGTGATGGGGTTGCGATCGATGGCCACCTGCGCGGCGCGCGAGGCGTCGGATGACGAGCACCCAGTCAACGCCAGTGCGGCGACGGCAACGACGATCACAGGTGCGGCGATCGTGCGTATCGACCACCGCGTGGCCGGTCTGCGCCGACCCTTACCAACGCTCATTTCAACCCCGTTTCAAGTCTCGGTGCTCCCGGAACGCACCGATGGCTTCGGATACCAACCACCACGCCGCTCACCTCGCCGTGTCGCGGCGGTCGGGACCACAATCGGACATTCTGCCAGCACGTCACGCCTGGGCCAATGTGAACACCGCGCCCGTCACTGCAGCGTTACAACCGATAGATCAACTCCGCGCACCCGGGCGTTACCAGCACGGCAGACCACACATCAGCGCCGGTCAGAGCACGATTTCACTTCTGGCACCTCGGCCTGTTAAGGTTTGTCCCGCAGCGGGGAAACGCTGCGCGCGCCATTAGCTCAATTGGCAGAGCAGCTGACTCTTAATCAGCGGGTTCGGGGTTCGAGTCCCTGATGGCGCACAGCACAGAAAGACCGTGCCCTTGCCAGTCGTCGGACGGCAAGGGCACGGTCTTTTCTTGTCCCCGGCGCCGGAAATCTCCGTGACCTTCGCGTGACCTGCGCTATTTCACAGAAACACCAGAGGTCTCAATTCAGACACCTCCACCCCTACGAGACCACTGAAATCCAGTTGAACGGCCGAAAACTTCTGTGAAGTAGACCACATCAGGTTTATCAGCGAACTCCCAGCTCAGATGACGATTCCTTGGCCTTGTCGTGAGCTTTCCAAGATCGTCGCCCCCGTTCATTCATAGTTCGTTCACCCTCCGTTAACCAAGCGTGACCATTCTGCAATCAGGTCACAAAGCGACCTGAAGTTTGGTCAGCCCGAGGAGTTGTAGACACCGATTCGGTAACGATCGCACGGATGGCAGCTGTCAGCCAACGCGATCGGCGGAGCGGATCCGGCAACGGACCCGCGATACCCATACTTCCGCCCGTCTCTTCGCATCCAGGATGCGGAGTCCCGCGCCACACCGCGCTCCAGGCCCCATCGAGGGCGAACCGGCGCCGCACGCACGAAGCGCGTCGCGTTCCGGGGACATAGCTCCCCCACAACCAAAGCACACAACAGCAGATGGCCGTTTCGGCGAACGTCCATGAGCGTCCGCCGCAGGATCCGTGCTGCCCGAACGCGGCCGGATCGAGAAAGTCCCCGATAAAGGAACCGATTCGCAATGCCTGACAGACGCCTTTCCGCCCTCCGTCGCCCCTCGCTTCGCGAAACCATCACCGTCGCCGTCGCCGCCGCGGGTGTCGTGGCCGTGGCAGCCTCCTCCGCGGCGTCCGTGGCCGACAACAGCGTCCCGTCTCGCATCGCCATGGTGGCCGCCGAGCAGCAGGCCGCCCCCGCTCCCGCGCCCGCCGCACCCGCGCCCGCCGCCGCACCGGTCGCTGAGGCGATCCCCGCGCCCCTGCCTGCTCCCGCCCCTGCCCCGGAGCCGGCCCCGGCGCCGATGCCCCCTCCGCCCGCGCCGGTGTACGCCAACAACCTGGACGGCTGGATCCGCCAGGCACTCGACATCATGGCGGCGAACAACATCCCGGGCAGCTACCACGGGATCCACCGCAACATCATTCGCGAGTCCTCCGGCAACCCGCAGGCCATCAACCTGTGGGATTCCAACGCCGCCGCGGGCATCCCGTCCAAGGGCCTGCTGCAGGTGATCGATCCGACCTTCCGGGCCTACCACGTCGAGGGCACCTCCTGGGACATCTGGGATCCGGTCGCCAACATCGTCGCCGCCTGCAACTACGCGGCGCACCGCTACGGCTCGATGGACAACGTCAACAGCGCGTACTGAGTCCGCCACCGCGCCGCGGCCTCCCCATCCGCCGATGGGGAGGCCGCGGCGCGTTCCGGCGGGTCCCGCTCGGTCGGCTGGGCGTACCTGCGCCTGCACTCCGGCCGCGCGTGGGCGAGGACGGACCACGTCCGTCAGCGCCCATTAAGGTCGATGCGTACCTCCGACCCATGGACACGCCATGACCGATTACGCACACAGCGAGGCGGCGGCCAAGAGCCGCGCCGAGAAAGCGCGACGGCTGGCGACCTACCTCTGGCAGCGCGGCATCTCCGGCGCCGAGGTGCTCGTGATGTCCGCAGCCGTGCGACGAAAGCTGGCCAGGGCCGCCGAGACCAATCCGCCGAGCACCGACGAGACCTGGGTGACGGTCGCGAAGCTGCTGGACGAAAAGGACGACTGGGCGGCCCGCCATCCGGAGCATCCCGCGGCACGGCGCGAGCACGCCGACGAGAAACTGCTCTGGGTCAAGCCGCCGATCACCCCGTGGTCCTGAGCGTCACCCAAAAGCATTCCGCCCCAAGACTTTCCACGTCTACTACAAGATTCCGTAGACTGGGCTTCATGCATCCGTCGCCACCGCCGTCGCGATGACCGAGCGCAAGCCGTCGAAGCTGACCTTCGAATCGTGGATCGAAAAGCAGATCCACGAGGCGGCCGAGCGCGGCGAATTCGACAACCTTCCCGGCACGGGCAAGCCGATTCCCGGCGCGGGTGCGGTCCACGACGAGGACTGGTGGTTGCGCGGGTACCTCCTGCGCCAGGGAGTCGACGGCAACGCCCTGCTGCCGCCCTCGCTGCTGCTGCGGCGCGATATCGAGCGCCTGCCCGAGACGGTGCGCGAGTTCGCCGCCGAGCGGCAGGTACGGGCGGCGGTGAGCGAGCTGAACAAACGCATCGTGGAGTGGCTGCGCCTGCCGCAGGGGCCGTTCGTGCCAATCGCGCCGGTGAACGCGGATGAAGTGGTCGCGCAATGGCGAACCGAGCGCGATGCGGCGCGCAAGCGTCGCGCGGCATCGTCGCGGGGGGCGTCGCAGGCGCGCGGCGACGAGGCCATCACCCACCCGCCCCGACGCCGCTGGTGGCGCCGATGGCTTGGCGGAACCCGCGCCGAGTAGCGCGGTCCCCTCCGACGCGATCAGGCGTCCAGTTCGGTCGCTTGCTTCACTTCGGCGACGACTTTCTCCGCGAGTGTGCGCAGCGCCCGCGCCTCCGCCGCCGTCATGGGCTCGACGAACACGCGGCGGACCAGATCCACGTGGTTCGGCGCGGCCCGCTCCAGCGCGGTACGCCCTTCCGGCGTGAGCTGCACGATGATGCCGCGGGCGTCCTCCTCGGCGGGCCGCCGCTCGACCAGCCCGCGGGCGTCCATCCTGGCCAGATGCTTGGACAACCGGCTCTTCTCCCAGCACACCTCGGTAGCCAGTTCCTTGGCGCGCAGACAGCCGCCCGGCGCCGCGGACAGCGCCACCATCAACTCGTAGTCCGCCAGGGACAGGCCATCCTCGGCCAGCCCGGCCGAAATCGCCCCGTCCAAACGCTGGCGCAGCCGCACATAGGCCTGCCAGGTCTCCTGCTCGTCGTCACTCAACCACCGGACCATGGGAATGAAGTGTAGTCACGGTTGGTTGACATGGACACCAACTCCCGAGGAGGTCCCCATGCCCGCCGTCACCGTTCCCGACATCATGGTCCTGCCGCGCCTCCCCCGACCCGACGTCACGCTGCGCGAGCGGCCGGTCCGCAGCGTGGTCACCGCCCACAAACAGCGCGAGGGCGCGGGATTCGAAGTGCGCAGGCCCTTCCCGAGCATGGATCTACGCGCGGCCGACCCGTTCATCCTGCTCGACCAGATGGGCCCGGTCGCCTACGAACCGCACGAGGCCAAGGGCGCGCCCTGGCATCCGCACCGCGGCTTCGAGACGGTGACCTACATGCTCGACGGCACCATGGTGCACCACGATTCGCACGGCGGAGGGGGCGTCATCGGCGAGGGCGACACCCAGTGGATGACCGCGGGCTCCGGCATCCTGCACGACGAGGTCCCGCCGGAGGAGATGGTCGCCTCCGGCGGCTGGTTCCACGGCATCCAGCTCTGGGTGAACCTGCCGCGCACACTGAAGTTCGCGACCCCGCGCTACCAGGATCTGCGTGCGGGCGAATTGACCCTGGTGAGCTCGCACGACGGCGGCGCGCTGGTCCGGCTCATCGCCGGTGCGGTCGGCGGATTCACCGGTCCCGGTTCGACATACACGCCGATCGCCTACGCGCACGCCTCGATCTCACCCGGCGGCCGGCTGGAAACGCCATGGCCGCAGGAGTTCACGGCGATGGCGTACGTGCTGTCCGGCAGTGGCACGGTCGGCGCCGAGCGCAGGCCGCTGAGCGAAGGACAACTGGCGGTCTTCGGCGGCGGGGACGCGATCACCGTGACATCCGATGCGCGCCAGGACAATCGGACGGGCACGCTGGAGGTTCTGCTGCTGGGTGGCCAGCCGATCAGGGAACCCGTGGTGCAGTACGGGCCGTTCGTGATGAACACCCGCGCGGAGATCATCGAGGCGATCGAGGACTACCAGGCCGGGCGGATGGGAAACATCCCGGCCGAGCACTCCGGCGGCGCCGCGCCGACGGCCTGACGTCCGCCGTCTTCGCGACCCCTAATGCCCTAGTTCCGTCCCCCTGCGGTTGACAAGAGAGCGAGCCGTCACAACAGTGGATGCGGCGTCCGGTCGGACGCCCCATCCACCGCAGCAGACAACAGAGGAATACATGAACGTTCGCCGGCTCACCGTCAGCGCGGCCGTCGCGGGAATGACCTTTCTCGCGGCACCGGCCGCCCTAGCCGCCCCTCCGACCGGTTCCTCCGGAACCGGCTCCTCGGCCGTCGACACCGGCTCCGCCGCGACCGGCTCGGCCAATATGTCGCAGAGCGGCTCGGCTGGTGGCGCCTTCGCCAACTGCGACGATGCCCGCGCCGCCGGACGGGCCCCGCTGTTCCGCGGCGAACCGGGCTTCGGCCCACACCTGGATCCCGACGGCGACGGCTTCGCCTGCCCGACGGTCTGAACCGACCGCGACAACGACGACACCCGGTGGGCATCGCCACACCGGGTGTCGTCGTTTTCAGCTCAGCGGAAGATCTCGCGCGGCGCGCTAGCGGAAGATCTTCAGCAGCACCACCCCGACGAACAGGGCGGCGGCGCCGATCAGGCTGTACTTCACCTTCGGCTCGTTCAGCTTCGCGACCACGATCTGCTTGGTGTCGTCCGCGATCCGGTGCGGATCCGCGCGTACCGCGAGTTCGTCGAGCGTGCTCGCCAGCCGAGTGCGGGCGGCCTCGATCTCCCGCTCGATCCGCTCGGTATCCCTTGCCACGTTCCACCCTCCTGTTGTCGATTGCCGCGCCTGGGGCACGAACCACGCCGCATGCTCGGCCGTTCATGGAGCGCCCAGGGCACGCGGACGAGTCTATCCGCCCCCACACCCCGCGATCGGGCCGCGCGAGGATGTCCTGTCCGAGCGTTCGGTTACCGTGCTGGAGGTGACCACCAACCAACGACTCTCCCCCGGCGACACCGCCCCCGACTTCACGCTGCCAGACGCCGACGGCAAAGACGTCTCGCTCGCCGACTACCGCGGCCGCAAGGTGATCGTGTACTTCTACCCCGCCGCCAGCACGCCGGGCTGCACCAAGCAAGCCTGCGATTTCCGCGACAACCTGGCGGAACTGAATGGCGCGGGCATCGACGTCGTGGGCATCTCGCCGGACAAACCGGCCAAGCTGGCCAAGTTTCGCGACGCCGAAGGGCTGACCTTCCCGCTGCTGTCGGATCCCGAGCGCGCCGTGCTCACCGCATGGGGCGCATACGGCGAGAAGACCATGTACGGCAAGACGGTCGTCGGCGTCATCCGGTCCACTTTCCTGGTGGACGAGCAGGGCAAGATCGCCGCGGCGCAGTACAACGTCCGCGCCACCGGCCACGTCGCCAAGCTACGGCGCGACCTGTCGGTCTAGCTCGCCACGACGCAGCGAAAAGCCCGGTGCCACAAGGGGGGCCGGGCCGAGACCGGGTTACTGCCGAGCCGCATGTGCGGCTGACCACAAATCTGTTCGCTCCGCTTTCCCAGCCCGTCGGGTGCGAGTCTTACGAGCACCGTTCGCGGCCCGGCTCGCGTCCGAGTGGGCGAAGCGCATGCGACGCAGTCGCGAGTCTCGCCCGCTCGGACGCGAGCCATAAGGGGGCCGCGAACACGCCGCGCCGGAGGCGCGGCCAGACAACACAGCCGCGAACACCCCGCGCCGCAGGCGCTGGAAATCAGACAGAGCCAGAGCAAATCAGATAGAGCCGGGCATCACCTGCTGCGCGGCCCATTGCGCCATCAAGCGGAGATGCTCGTCCCACCAGTCCGCCGCCTCCGGGGTGAACGCGGCGGGCGGCGGAGCCTCACCGGGGAACAGCAGCGCCTCGTTGGGCGCGCCCACCTTGCTATGGGACGGGACGCCGGTGCCCGGCATCAGCGGCTCCTCGGCGTCCGGCTCCACGTGGCCGACGGATTCGGCGACCGACAGCGGCAACGGGTCGTTTTCCGCAGCAGCGCCCCACTCGCCCGAGAGCTGCGATCCGGGCGCGGCACCGGTGGTCGAGCCGTACGGACCGGAGGAAGCTCCATCCGCCTCGGTACCGCGCGTCCGATCCGGTCCCGCGGCCTCACCAGCACCGGCTCCGTCGCGCTGAGCGTCCGCGACCACGGTCGGCATCGGGCGCGAGAAACCATTGAGCACGTAACCGCCGCCGACGACCATCCCGCTCGCCAGCACACCGGCCGCCGCGAACAACGCCACCCCGCCACGCGTCCGGTGCGGTTCCTCGACCGGCTCGGTGTAGCTGTCGGATTCCATTCGCGCGCTCAACGCGGCACCCGCCGCGCATGCGAAAGCGGCCATGGTGCACGGGATCACCGGCGCACCGAAGTCCTCGACAGCGGCCGACACCGCCGGTTCCGCGGCGGCCGAGCCGATCAATGCCACCGCGTCGGGCCTGGTCGCCGCCGCCTCCAGCTGATCCCAGGCCGCCGCCACAGCACCGCCGAGCGACTGCGGCGTCGTCCGGCCCGCCCGCCCCACCGCGGCGAGCACCCGGCGGCGCCCGCGATCGACCAGGGTGAACGCCTGGTATCCGGGGACGACCTCGAAGATCAGCAGATTGTCGAAGCTATCGAGCCAGGTCATCATGCCCGCCATGCTCAGGTGGGCCGACTTCGCCGAGACCATGGAAGCGCTGTGCCATGGACCGGTCGCCAGCCGGGTCACGATGGCACGCCGCTCCGCGGCGTCCCGGTAGGTGACCGCCACGCCCCCGATCTCCCGATCCGAGCCGAGCGCCGCGGCCAGAGCGTTCAACACCGCCTCGACGGCCGCCGCCACGTCCGCGTTGCCGTCGCCATCGGTCCGTCCCACCCGGCGCAGCAGCACGCGGTCCACGAGCTTGTCGCCGTCGGCGAGCGCCACCGCGTGCACGGCACCTCGTTCGGTGGATACGCCGAGAGTCACCACAGATTCAGCCACCACTGATCACGCCTCCCTCTAGGCATTGACCGAGCTCACTAGCTTGCCGAAAGCCATGAGCCGCATGGATTCCCCTGCTCGGGGCACAGGTCGCCAGCCACGCGCGCCCGGTGTGTGTTCGGCGCCACATCACCGCGCGGATGGGTGTGGAAAATCAACCGGACTGAACTCGAACAGCGGACGTGCGTGTCGCCGAGGTGCCCGTACCGTTAGCCTGGATGCGTGGAAGTACGCGCGGAGGCCAGGTCGAAGCACCGTCTGGACCCTGCGTTGGAGCTGCAGGACGACCCACAGGAGCTCATGCCGCGACGCCGGCCGACGCAGGAACGCAGCAAACGCAAGTTCGACGCCTTACTCCAGGCATCAAGAGAACTACTCGTCGAGGTCGGGTTCGAGTCGTTCACCTGTGAAGAGGTGGCGGCCAGGGCCGAGGTGCCGATCGGCACGCTGTATCAGTTCTTCGCCAACAAGTACGTCATCGTCTGCGAGCTGAATCGGCAAGACTTGGTGGCCGTTTCCCAAGAGCTGGCCGACTTCCACGGCGAGATCCCGTCACTGGACTGGCTGCGGCACATGAACCAGTTCGTCGACCATCTGGCCAACCTGTGGATGACCGACCCGTCCCGGCGAGAAGTGTGGCTTGCCATGCAGTCCACGCCGTCCACTCGGGCCACCGGCGCGATCCACGAGAAGCAGTTCGCCGAGGTCGTGTCGCAAATGCTGCGTCCGCTCACCCCGCGCACTCCGCGGCCGCGGCGCACCATGATGGCCGAAGTGCTGGTGCACGTGGTGTATTCGATGCTGAACTTCTCGGTCCAGGATGAACAGAGCAGCGCGGAGGCGGTCGCCGAACTCAAGCGGCTGATGGTCGCCTATCTTCTCGTCGCGGAGAAGGAATCGCGCACCGGCGGCACGAAGTAAGGGGTGGTCCCGGTGCGGACCGGGACCACCGTACGACTCAGCCGGCGCTGTCGCGGCCTTCGATGAGATCGGCCAGCTCGCCCGGGTCTTCCAGCACGACCATCGCCGCCGCGGTGTCGCCGTCGTGCGTCAACGACAGGTGCACCCTTACCCGGGGCAGGAATTCGGCGGCCAGGCCGTGCAGCTTGATGCTCGGCCTGCCCCACGCGTCGTTGACCACCTCGATCAGCGGATACGGGTTGTCCCCGATCTGCGGGCGGCGGGCGAACCGCGACGACGCCCAAGCTTTGAGCACCGCCTCCTTGGCTGCCCACCGCGCCGCGTAACTGCGCGCAGGGTCGGTTCCTTTGCTCTGGCAGTAGCGCCGCTCGCCCGCGGTGAAACTCTCCCGGAGCATGGTGGTTCCGGCGCGTTCGAGCTGTTCGGCGAACTCGGAGATGGTCACCAAGTCCAAGCCGATACCGAGGATCGTCATAGCCGCGCAGCCTACGACGTAGTCGAGGACGCCGTGCGGGAACCCGGCGCGGCGGGTTGCCCCGCCGCGCTTTCGGTTACGCGCATCCGAGCCCCTTCGCCCGGTATGCCCCGTCCTCGGCCAAACGCGCGTCCGGCGAGAGCAGCACCTCCGCCTCCAGTTGCCGAATCCGCTTGGCGGGCGTGCCCTCCCCGCCGAGGCGGCGATCCGCGGGCCGCTCGTACAGCGGCGCGCCGCCACACATGGCCTCGACGAACCGCTGCCGGCCGGACAGCTGCCGCTCCTGCGCCCTGCGCTGGTACTCCTCGCGCTTGCCCGGCTCGATGGCCTGGATGAACGCCTGCGGGTGCACCACCGCGAGCAGGCCCGACACGTGCCCGAAGCCGAGCGAGGTCACCAGACCAGCCTTGAGCGGCAGCCGGTCGCCGAAGCGCAACGGCTCGCGCACCCACACCAGGTGCGGATACTCACGCATCTTGTCGTCGACGCAGTCCAGGCTCCGATTCGGCGGTACCACACCGCTTTCCAGCACCTGGCACAGACCGATCAGCTGGAACGCGGCCGCACCGCCCTTGGCATGGCCGGTCAGGCTCTTCTGCGAGACGACGAACAGCGGAGCGCCGTCCGACCGCCCGATCGCGGCGGCCAGGCGTTCGTGCAGCTCGGACTCGTTCGGGTCATTGGCCGCGGTCGAGGTGTCGTGCTTGGAGATCACCGCGATGTCGTCGGGCCGCACACCGAGTTTGCGCAGGTCCGCGACGAATCGCGACTCCCGGCCCCCTCGGCCCGCGCCCAGGGCGCCAAGGCCCGGCGCCGGAATCGAGGTGTGCACACCGTCGGCGAACGACTGGGCATAGGCCACCACGCCGAGCACCGGCAAACCGAGCTCGAGGGCGATATCCCCGCGGGCCAGCAGCACGGTGCCGCCGCCCTGCGATTCCACGAACCCGCCGCGGCGGCGGTCGTTGGCGCGGGAGAAGTACCGGTCGCTGATGCCCTTGGCGCTCATGGCCGCCGAGTCCGCGGTGGCCGACATGTCACCGAAGCCGACGATGCCCTCGATGCCGAGGTCGTCGTAGCCGCCCGCGACCACCAGCTCCGCCTTGCCGAGCCGGATCTTGTCCACGCCCTCCTCGACCGACACCGCGGCGGTGGCGCAGGCCGCCACCGGGTGCACCATCGCGCCGTAGCTGCCGACGTAGGACTGCACCACGTGCGCCAGCGCGACGTTCGGCAGCGCCTCCTGCAGGATGTCGTTCGGCCGCGGCTCACCCAGCAGGTTGTCGATGTAGAGCGAGCGCATCGAGGACATGCCGCCCATGCCGGTGCCCTGCGTGTTGGCCACCAGCGAGGGATGCACCCAGCTCATCAGCTCGGCGGGACTGAAACCGGAGCTGACGAACGCGTCCACCGTGCACGCGACGTTCCACAGCGCCACCCGGTCCACCGAGGCGGCCATATCGGCCGAGATGCCCCAGATGGTCGGGTCCCAGCCGGTCGGGATCTGGCCACCGACGGTGCGCGACAGCTTGGCCCGGCGCGGCACGCGGATCTCCGTGCCCGCCTTGCGCGTCACCGTCCAGTCGCCGGAATCGGGGACCGGTGTGATCACCGTGTGCTCCGGGTCGGCGGCGTGGAAGGCGCGGGCCTCGGCCTCGCCGCCCACCGTGAACGACAGGTCCTGGTCGAGGAAGACCGAGGTCATCAGCGGAGCCGAGCCGTCGGTCATCGCGCCGTCGTCTTCGTAGCGGCGCACACCGCAGCGGGCTACCACCGCGTCGTGGTAGCGCTCGGTCAGCTCGTGCTCCGGCACGTAGTCGCCGGAGGCGGTATCGTACCAGCCGGGCTTGGGGTCGTTCTCCCAGGTGACCATGCCGGTGGTCCAGGCCAGTTCCAGCACGCCCGCCGCGGACAGTTCGTCGGAGACCTCCATCTCGAAGCGGGTGCGCGCCGAGCCGTAGGGGCCGAGTTCGCCCGCGCCCACGATGACCACCATGTCGGCCGGGTCCGCGGTCACCTCACCCCACTCGGGCACCGGCAGCGCCGAGGACATGGTCGGCGGCGCGGGCAGTGCCGCGATGGTCTTCTCCGCGTCGGCGGCGGCCTCGGGCTCCGCAAGCTCGGCGGCCTGCTTGGCCAGCGCGGGCAGGTCCAGCTTGGCCCTGGCCAATCCGCCGGTCAGGTCGATCTGCTGCGGACCGGCCGCGGTCACCTGCCTCGCCCGAGAGGTGCACCACTTGAGCAGCTCGTCGGCCATCTCGGTGGTGGACCAGGTCTGCACGCCCGCCTTCTCGACCGCGGCGACCATCGGGTCGTTGTGACCCATCAGGCCGGTGCCACGCACCCAGCCGATCAGCGCGTGCACCAGCGTGACCCGGGCCGACCAAGACTTCTCGGCGCGCCACTTGGCGACCACCGCGTCCAGTGCCGCCTTCGACTCACCGTAGGCGCCGTCACCGCCGAACATGCCGCGGTTGGGCGAACCGGGCAGCACCACATGCAGTTTCGCGTCCACGTCGTGGTCGGCGCCCAGCTTGGACAGCCCGCCGATCAGCCGCTCGACCGACCACAGCAGCACCCGCATCTCCAGTTCCGCGCGTGCACCAGCGTCGGCGAGGTCACCGGCCACCCGCGGCGCCGCGAACGGCAGCAGCAGGGTCGGCGTCATTGCGTCTTTGACCTTGACCTTCGCGCCGCCGGCGTTGTCCACCTGCTCGGTGCCGACCCAGTCGATCAGCGCGTCGATGTCCTGGTAGGACGCCATATTCGCGGGCACGACCCACAGCGCCGCACCGTGCCGGGCGTTGTCCCGGTACAGCTTCCGGTAGAAGCCGAGACGCTCGTCGTTCAGCGTGGACGTGGTGACCACCACCGTGGCGCCACCGCCGAGCAGCCTGCCCGTCACGGCCGCGGCGATGGATCCCTTGCTCGCGCCGGTGATCACGGCGATGTCCGAGGACCAGGGCCCGGGTTCTTCGACGCTGCGCGCCGCTTCGGCGATGCGCTCGTACAGCCCGGCGAGCACCGAACGAGCCTCGTGCATCGCGCGGCTGCGCCACCAGTCCGCCTGCATGGCAACGGCTTCGCCCGCCCCGAGGAAACCGGTGACCGGCCCGTTCGCGCTTCCGGCGTCGTCGGCAAGCCAGAGCCTGGCCAGATCCTCCCGCGCCGTGGCCCACCGGTCGTCCAGCAGCACCGCCTTGCGCGCGTCGAACACCGGCGCGACCAAACGCGGCCAGTCCGAACCCAACTCGGCCGAGACCAGGTCGACGAGCGAGTCGTCCGCAGCCTCCGGCGCGGAGACGCGCTCGGACAGTCCGAGCTGCTCGAGCACCACGCGGGCGGCCGTGGCCAGCACGCCGTCGCGGCCGGTGATCTGCTCGGTGAACTCGCCGAGCGCGGCCGCGTCGACGGTCCCGCCGCCACCTCCGCCGGCGGCGGGCAGCGACACCGCGACACCGCGGCGGGCCGCGACGGCCTGCACGGCGGCGTCGATGGCCGCGTCGACCGAAGCGGCGTCGCTCAGCGGTCCGGAGACCAGCCCGCCGAGATCGCCGCCACGCACGCTGGTGCCCTCTCTGGTGCCGAGCGACACTTCGGCGGTCACGTGGCTGGCCCAGCCCTCGCCGAGTTCCCAGACCTTCTTCACCCGCTCGGCGATGGCGGCCGGACGCTTGCCGGACGGGCCGAGCACCTTGCGCAGATGGTCACCGATCGCATCGATAAGGACGGACCCGAAGGGGCGGTAGGTGCGGGCCAGCCGCTCCACGGTCGCGGAGAGCGCGCCCATGTCGGCGTCGGCCGCGCCGTCGATCGCGCCGAGCGAGAGCTCGGAACCGAGGTCGACGAGCAGCTGGTTACGCCGGGAGGACACGCCGTCGCACAGGCCCTCGATGGTGTCCACCGGACCGATCTGGTCCAGCCGCAGCTTCGTCCACAGCGCGATCAGCACGCGGGTGGCGTCGGCGGCGGTGAACGCGATGTCGTCCGGACGCGGGCCCGCCGAACTCGGGGCGGGCGCGGCGACCGGAGCCGCGGCGACGGCGGGTGCCGGGGCCGCGGCGGCCGTGGGCTCGTCGACCGGCTCGTCGACCGGCGCGGGTTCGGTATCGGTGGCGTACACGATCGCGGCTTCGCGCTCGATGTTGAGCACCTCGACCTTGGCACTGCCGAACGCGGGCAGCTTCAACGTCTGACTCGCCAGGTTGGCCACCGTCGGTGTCGCGCCGAGGCCGATCTCCACGAACCGCTCCACGCCGAGGCCGCCCTGCGCGGCCTCGGTGAACAGCAGGTCCTGGGTCTCGATCCAGCGCACCGGGCTGGCGAACTGCCAGGCCAGCAGCTCGACCAGCACGACGCGGCACAGGTCGGCCGGGCGGGCTGCCCAGCTGTCGAAGTCGGCCAGCACCGCGGCCAGCGGCTCCGACGGCACCAGATCGGCGATCTCTTGGATGAACGCACGCTCCAGCGAGAACGGCTTCGGCACCAGGTTCGGGATGTAGCGGCCGAGCAGGATCTCCGGGTGCAGATCCGCGGGCAGCAGCTGCTCGAGCTTCTGCCGGAACTCCGGAACGCCCTTGCGCAGCACGGTGGAGTGGAACGGCACATCGATGCCGGGTACCAGGATGAACGCCCGCTTGCCGCCGAATTCCGCACGGCGCCGGTCGATCTCCTTCTCCAGCGCGTCCAGCCCGGCCACCGTGCCCGCGATGGCGTACTGCGAGCCGCGCAGGTTCAGGTTGACCACTTCGAGGAACTCGCCGACCCGCTCGCCGACGCCGTTGACGAAGTCGACCACGTCCTCGTCGGCCAGCCCGATCTGGGAGGGCCGGATCGCGGCCATCCGGTAGTCGCTGCGGCCCTGCGCGTCCCGCGGCACCAGCTCGTGCATCGCCGAGCCGCGCTGGAACACGACCTCGAGCACCGCCTCCAGCGGCAGCACGCCCGCGACGGCCGCGAGTGCGTTGTACTCGCCGACCGAGTGGCCCGCGAAGATCGCGCCCTCCACGAACGCACCGGCTTCGCGCAGCTCCGCCACCTGGGCGACACCGAGGGTCGCCATGGCGACCTGAGTGAACTGGGTCAGGTGCAGCACGCCGTCGGGGTGCCGGTGCTCGACGCCGCGCGCTTTCAGGTAGGTCGGGTTGTCCCGGACCACGGCCAGGATCGAGAAGCCGAGCGCGGCACGGGTGTGCTTGTCGGCGCGCTCCCAGATCTCTTTTGCGGCCTTGGACCGGGCGCGGGCGTCCAGCCCCATCCCCTTGCGCTGGATGCCCTGGCCCGGGAAGGCGTAGACGGTCTTCGGCGCGGCGGTGCGACCGGTCGCGGTCATCACCAGCTCGCCGCCGGTCCGGCAGGAGACCTCGACGATCTCGCTGCCCGCGTCGACCGCGACGCGCTCCACGCGCACATCGATCTCCGCGCCGGGGCGGACCATACCGAGGAATCGGGTGGTCCACGCGGTCAGCGTCCGCGGGGGGACCGCAGCGGCCGGATCAATCGCCGACACGGCGTGCTGCGCGGCGGCCGACAGCCACATGCCGTGCACGATCGGGCTGCCGAGCCCGGCCAGCTTCGCGGCGGCGTCGCTGGTGTGGATCGGGTTGTGGTCGCCGGAAACGGAGGCGAAGGCGTGCATGGTGCGCGGCGCCACGATGGTGACGTCGCGACGACGCCTGCGCGGGGTGTCGGTGGCCGCGTCGGACAGCGTGCCCGCCGCGCGCGGCGGATCGGCGAGTTCGCCGATGCCGTTGCGTCCGCGGATCGCGAATCGTTCGGTGAGCGTGGCCAGCACCGGCATGGACATCCCGGTCTCGGGCTTGTCCAGCATGGCGGTGATCCGCACGGTGACCTCGACGACGCGGCCGAGGTCGGTGTCGAGTGTCTCCCCGGCCTCCGCCCGTACCGCCAGCACGCTGGTCTCCGCAGGCATCTCGCCGGCGAGATGGATCTGGTGGTCCAGGTGGACCAGGTCGAGCATGCCCTCGATGACGCTCTCGTCCTTCGCCGTGCGTGCGGCGCCCAGTACCGCGAACACGGCGGGCCAGCAGGCGCCGACCAGCACGTCGGGCACGGTTCGGCCGAGCGTGCTCAGGGTGGCGGGCAGGCCGGAGCCGGTCACTCCGGCGTGGTCGGCGATGAGATCCGGCGTCCAGGCCAGGTTCACGTGCGCGACCTTGCCCTTGACCTCCGGCAGCGCCTGCCCGGCCGCGACGGCCAGCAGCGCGGACATGGCCTCGTCCGCGTCGGCCTCGGTGACGACCGGTGCGCCGCCGTTGTAGACGGTGGTGGGCACCGTGATCCGGATGCGCACCGCGTTGTCCGCCAGCAACGGAACGCTCAGTTCCAGGTACGAGTGCTCCGGCTCGGGTCCGGTGGTCTCGACGAGCGTCGCGCCGCTGGTCGGATGCACCGCGCCCTTCCCGTCGACGACCCATTCGGACAGCTCGCCGAGCCGGTGCACCGGGCTGATGGTGGTGCGCCCGGCCCACTGGACGTCCGGCGCGGCCAGGACGGCGTCGATCGGGCCGGTGGTGATGCCCGCGGTGCGGCGCGCGTCCACCGGGGTGGGCGCCACACCCGCACGCACCAGCGAGTACGCGGTGTCCTGCTCGAAGCGGTCGAGCAGCTCGCCGACCGGCTCGTCGACCCGGGTGATGCCCGCGACCGAGACGGTGCCCGGGATGACACACACCTGATCGGCCGAGTAGCGCGGGTCATGCGCCTGCCACAGCGAATCCGAACGCCACCAGCGGCGCACGTCGGCGTCGACGATGGGGACAAAGTTGACCGGTTTGCCCGGGGTCTTGCACAAGGACACGAAGAACGGCACGTCAGCCGGGTGCAGCAGGGTCTGGGCCGCGGCGGGGTACCGGTCTTTCAGCATGCACAGCGCGGCAACCGGGTCTTCGAAATCCTCGTCGCTTCCGTACAGCGTGGGGATCTCGCCGCGGTCGGCCGGGTGCAGGCGGGATTCGGTGCGGCGCATCATCTCCGCGAACCGGTCGCGCCAGGTGATGTCCAGCCAGACCGAGCGGGTGGCTTCGGCGATGGCATCGCCGAGGTCGCTGCCGCAGTCGAAATCCTTGCGGTGGTCCAGGCCGACCGCGAGCTCGACGTAGCGCTCCAGCCACTCCTGGTAGGTCATGGCCGCCAAGTCGCCGAAATACGGCTTGGCTGTCGCGTTCAGCGCCGCGATGATCTCGTCCCTGCGCGCGGCGACCGCGTCGGCGTCACCGGCGACCTCGTCGAGCAGGCGGCCGGTGCGCGAGGCGGCGTTGTCGATCTCGTGGATGTCGGCGCCCAATTGGCTACGGCCCGAGGCCATTCCACCGGACGCGGTGCCCGCGCCGACCCAATCCGGCGTGCCGGGGGTGTCCACCAGCAGTTGCTTGACTTCCGGCGCGGTGGTGGCCTCCAGCGTCGCCATGGCGGCGGTGCCGACCAGCACGCCGTCCAGCGGCATGACGGGGTAGCCGTGCTGCACTGCCCATTCACCGGTGAGGTACTCGGTCGCGCGTTCGGGGGTCCCGATGCCGCCGCCGACGCACACCACGACGTTGGCGCGGTTGCGCAGTTCGGCATAGGTGGCCAGCAGCAGGTCGTCCAAGTCCTCCCAGGAGTGATGGCCGCCGGCCTTGCCGCCCTCGATGTGCATGATCACCGGGTAGTCCGGCACCTCGTCGGCGATGCGCAGCACCGCGCGGATCTGCGCGACGGTGCCCGGCTTGAACGCGACGTGCGCGATGCCGACCTCGGTGAGCTCCTGGATGAGCGCGACGGCTTCCTCCAGCTCCGGAATGCCCGCGGTCACGATGACGCCGTCGAACGGAGCGCCCGCCGCGCGGGAGTGCTGCACCAGTCGCTTGCCGCCCAGCTGCAGCTTCCACAGGTAAGGGTCCAGGAACAGCGAGTTGAACTGCACCGCGCGACCCGGGTGCAGCAGTTTCTTCAGCTCGGCCACCCGGTCGGCGAAGATCTGCTCGGTCACCTGACCGCCGCCGGCCAGTTCCGCCCAGTGGCCGGCGTTGGCCGCGGCGGCGACGATCTTCGCGTCGACGGTGGTGGGTGTCATGCCCGCGAGAAGGATCGGCGAGCGGCCGGTCAGCTTGGTGAACGCGGTCTCGACGACGATGCGCCCGTTGGGCAGCCGCACCGGTCGCGGCGCGAAGGCCGACCACGGTTGCGCCGGTTCCGGCGCCGCACCCGGGGTGAGCAGGCTGCGCTGCCCGGCGCGAGTGGCGGCGGCGACCATGCCGACGTCGGCGCCCTTCAGCGTGCCGGAGGTGATACGGGACAGCAGATCGCCCGGACCCAGGTCCAGAATCCATTGCGCCCCAGCCGAAATAACTCCTTCGACGATGTCGACCCAATCGATCGGGTCCACCAGGATCTGTCTTGCCAGCCCGCCCGCCAGCTCGGCGTCCAGGCCGCACTGGGTGGCCCAGCTGCTCACCAGGTCGACGGTGTCGGCCAGGGCGGGATGGTGGAACGCGACGTCGACGGCCACGTCCTCGAAGACCGGGGCAAACACCGAGCCACCGCGCACCTTTGCGTCTCGCTCGCGCGCATGCTCGTCGTGGATCTGCGCACACCGCTGGCGCACTCGCTCCAGTTGCGCGGGCGGGCCGGACAGCACCGCGCGACGGCGTCCGTTGCGGATCGAGACCACCACGGCAGCGGCCGGGTCGAGCCCTTCGCACACCTGGGCCACCACACCGCGCAGCCGCTCGGGATCGACGTTCGACACCGCGACCATCGGCGACCGATCGCCCACCGGCATCAACCCGCGCCGCCGTGCGACCAAACCCGCTGCGGCGCCGATCATCTGGGCGATCGCCAGCAGCTCCGCGTCACGCGTGCCGCCCGCCTCGACCGCGGCCGCCGCCAGCAGCCCCTGCGAGTGCCCGACGATCGCGGCCGGCGCGTGCTCGGCCGCGTCCAGGCCCTGCAGCCGCAGTGCCCGCACAGCCGCCACCTGGGTCAGCAGCACACCCGGCATGGACACCGCGGCCGAGCGCAGCACCTGCTCGGACGGGGCCGCGGAGGTTTCGCCCTCCTCGGTGTCGGCGAGCTCGTTCTCCAGCATCCAGCCGATCGGGTCGAAGCCCACCGGCCGCACCACCAGCAACTGCGCGGCAACCGGCTCGAGCAGCGTGGCCGCCTCGTTGACCAGTGCGGTCAGCTCCGGCTCCAGCGCGCTGTCGCGCCCGATCTCCTCCAGTTCGTTCAGCCACTGCGCACCCTGCCCACCGAAGGCGAGCGCATACGGCACGCCACCGAGCAGACGATCCAACAGCGGCGACCGCGCCCCGCCCGGCGCGGCCTTCCCGGCGGCCTCGACCGCCTTCGTGCTCCGTCCGGCCCCGGTCTTGGTGCTCTCGTTGATCGTCAAGGCGCTTCGACTTCCTTTTCCATGCGACATGCCTCGGCGACACGCCGGTCCCTCTCGGTACACGGGTGATCGCGGGCGATCGGCCTGATACGGGCGAGGATGGCACAAAATCATGAGGAAATCCTCACGTTTGTTCCCCGGCGTGGCCATTACTTAGGAGTATTTGGGTACGTTCGTACCAGAATGGCCAGAAACATGACCCCGCCTCATGTTTGAACCCCCTGGTACATGGGTTACCAACACGTAGGAAACATGAGCGCCCCTCATGTTGACAGTTTCCAAATCGTTATAATCCCAGGTAAGGTTACTGGCGAGTACGCCACGCCCACCCAATGCTTCGCTATGGCCGAAATGCCCGGTAGAGTTTGGACGGTCGTACCATCAAGCGCGAGTGGCGAAATTGGCAGACGCGCCAGATTTAGGTTCTGGTGTCCACGGACGTAGGGGTTCAAGTCCCCTCTCGCGCACCAAAGGTGGTGAATGCACCCCCTCCGACCGAAAAGGTGTTCGAGTACTACTTGAACACCGTCTGGGTGGGAGTGTCGAGAGTCGCCGAGGGCGGCCGAGTCACCGACAAGCCGTTGCTGGACCTGCTGGGCTGGACGGCGACAACTCGCCTCGCAGTGGAGTACCGGGAGCCAGGAGTGCTGGTGGCTCGCCCGGACACCGCCGGTGCGGTGCGGGTCTCTCCGTCGGGATATTTCCGGGTGCCGTTCCGGTTGCGGCGGCCGGTGTTCCTCTCGATCGGCGACCGGGTGCTGTTGTTGGGCCGTCGCGGCGTGGACTCGCTGCTGATCTGTCCACCTACCGCGCTGGCGCAGTTCTTCGCCGAGCGGTTGGCCGGGTTGCAGGGGCAATACCGGTGAGCGCTGCTGGAGACAGCAGGGCAGGCGAGAACGGGGCCGAGGCTCTGGCTGCTGCGCGGGTGGTGCTGGCGCAGATGGGCATCTCCCCCGCAGATCTCGCCGCGGCCGATCCAGGTGCCGACGTTCGCCGAGGTGATCCCGCAGGTGCGCGCTACCCTCACTCCGGGCACGCTGCGTACCTACAACACTCACTTCGCTCGCCTGTTGGTCCGGTGGCCCGATCGCCGGCTCGACGAGCCGAGCGTGGCCGAACTGTAAGCCTTCACGCCGCCGAACGCGGCAGCCCGCCCGAAGGGCAGTTGCTGCGCTACCGCAATGGCCGACCGATCACCTCCCGCCGCCTGGACCACCTCTCTGGAAGCGGCTCGGCCAGGAACTGCCGTGGGTCGCCACGCAGGGCATCAGCACACACTGGGTGCGGCACACCACGCTGACCTGGGTCGAGCGCACGTTCTCCTACGCGGTAGCCCGCGCCTACGCCGGCCATGACGGCAAAGCCAAATGGTGTCACCGCCAGCTACGTGAAAGCCGACATCACTGAAGTGGCCGCCGCGGTCGCGGTGCTGACCGGTGAACCCCATCCACTGGCTGCCCACCCTGGAACCAGTGCACCAACTCGGTGGTCGCCTACCCCGTAACCCGCAGAAGGGAATTGCTCTGTGCCCACCGCCAACACGACCGTTACCGAATCGACCGCGATCACCGAGGAGCAGTCACCTCATAATCAGGCCACAGGCCACACCGGTGCACACGGTCCGCGTGCGCACGGCTTCTTCTGGTCGGTACTCATCGCCGCCGCGGCGGTCAGTATCACCGGAATCCGCCGCCTGTGGACAACCACCCCCTACAGAAAGTGCTAGCCGGCTCCCGGGCCTTCCTGGTGCAAGGATGTGCACCGAGACCTCAGAGTCCTGCGGAGCTGCCGGACGCTGGGATCGATCAGTCGGGTGGAGGGTGGTCGGCCATGGCACAGCAGCCTTTCGGCATTCGGTACGAGCCGGATCGAAGTGATCTGTCCTGGGCGTCGGGCCGGGTTCCGGCACCGCTCTCCGAAGACGGGGCATCGATCGGCTGGGAAGACATACCCGAAAGCGACTTCCTCGCCTACCGGTTCCGGGCGGATGTCGACCTGACCATCGGCGGTCACGACTTCTCGACCGTGTGGGCCCCCGTTATGGACTTCGCCCTGGCATGGCAATACCTGCCCGCGGCGCTGAAAAGCGAAGACCGGGTCGAAACCTGTATGACGGTGGAACCCCTCGTCTATTGCGTGCAGACCGCCGGTGCCGACGTGACGATCTCATCGAACCGCCACCCGGGCCAAGTGTCGCTGTCGCGCGAACAGTTCGGCGTGATGGTGGATCAGATCGTCGATTCGGCCTTCGATCTCCTCTACGACCGGCACCCCGCACTTCTGCGGAATCGCTACCTGGTCGATCTGCGCCAGCGCATCGGACTCGCACCTGCCTTCGAATGAACTGGTATTCCTGCCCCGGGGTCGCCGGAAGACGACTACTCCCCCTGCCGGTTTCCGCAACGCCATAGATGTCGCAGACATCGCGGATAGCTCACCGGGCTGCGAACCGTCGAAACCCCCTCGAGGGACATACCGGCCATGACTGACCGCGGCGGCTTGCGGCTTGCCAGTTCGGTCGCCATGGTGCGGATGGCGTCGAGCTGACCGAACAGCCCTTTGCGCTCCACGGCCGTGGCGACGAGTGAGCGACGTTCACCGAGGATCGGGAGCTACTGATCGGCCATCGTTCCCACAACCGGCTGCATCCGCCGGGTGAAGCGCCAGGAACCATGATGTGTCCTGGCGCTCCACAACCGTTGCGTACGTGTTCGGAACCCGCCGATCGAGACCGTCTTACCTGGGCGCCGGAGTGAACGGCTGATTGATCGTGGTGAAGTATTGGGCCAGGGCGGCGATGGCGACCGGGGCCGTGACGAACAGTTGGCCGGCGAGGGTGCCGAGTGCGCCCACCGCGATGATGCCGCCCAGGCAGCCGACGGCGGCGGCGGGAATGAACGGCCCGAACATGCCGACGATGGTCGCGGCGGCGACGGTGGCGCCGGCGATACCGCCGAGTACACAGCCGACGATGCCGCCGCCGATACCGCCGACCGTGGTGCCGATCGCGGCCCCGGTTGCGATGGTGTCCTTCAATCGAGTGAAGGCGGCGACTTCACGTTCGTACGGCGTTCGCCACAGCGCCTGGTCTTCGAAAGGAAGCGCGACCGGCTGGTACACCGCGTGCTCGAGGTCGAATCGTGGTGTCAGCGTGGCGGTTCGGCCCTGAATGTCGGCGGCGATGGGGAAGACGAAATCGTCGACACGAAATTCCAGCGGGGTGCCCGCGAGTACGGTGCCGTTGGCTGCTTTGACTTCGAAGACCCCGTTTTCGACCTCCATCGAACCCGAGTCGATGTCGACGACCATGCGCTCCTCGGAAGTGGTAGCGGTGTAATTCACGATTCCGCTGTCGGCAGCCTGCGGAGCGGCGCCTGCGGTTCCGGCGGTAATGCCGGTAAACGCCACGGCCAGCGTCGATATTGTCGCGAGCGCGCGGCTCAGATTGGCATCCATGGTGAAACCTCCTGCGGCAGTCGTGATCTCGAAGTCGGTCAGCACCATCGCAGGATGTGGCTGAAGGCAGCCTGAAGTCCCCTGAAATCCGTTTCAGGAACGGTCGCCAGCGACTCGCCGGGCGGATCAGTGGACGAGCTGATCGGCCCAGGAAGACGGCAGGGCATCGGTCGAGATGTCGGCGATCTCTTGTAACCGGTTCGGCGGAATCCCCAAGCGGCTCAGTTGGATCAGGCCTTGTGCGACCACCACGATGTTGGCGCTCAGAGCTGACAGTGCGGCTTCGTCGACATCGCCCGCGCGGTGCATGGCGGGACGCAGCCATTCGGCGACACTCTGTTCCATCGCCGTGGTGGTGCGGGTGCCGATGGCGGCCACTTCGGGAATGCGGGTGCCGAGGTGGGCGATACTGTTGATCATCAGGCAGCCACGCCGGTCCGGATGGGCGGCGCAGTCGTCGATGATCGCCTGGAACAAGGCACCTACCGCGGAACGCGCCGAGCCGGAGGCCGACCCGATGGCCTCGTGGACGAGGCGAGTACGCCTCTCGCAGTAGCGTTCGAACGCCGCGAGAAAAAGGCCGCGCTTGCTGCCGTAGGCAGCGTAGATGCTGCCGTTCCCGACGCCGGTCGCGAGCGAGACATCTTCTACCGATGTGCTGTCGAAACCCTTCGACCAGAACAGCTCGGCCGCGGCGTCGAGCAAGTCCGATTCGTCGAACCGTCGCGGCCGTCCCATGGCCCTCACCGTACCAATCGCCCTGCGAAGTCGCGCACACCGCTTGTTCTGGAGTCGCTACTCCACAATAATGGTGGACATGTCTTCCAAATACCGCGACCAGCCCCGCAGGCGGGTGGGCGTCCTGGTCTTCGACGGCGTCAAGATGCTCGACTTCGCCGGTCCCGCGGAGGTGTTCGTCGAGGCGAACCAGTCGCTGGCTGGTTACGAGGTGGTCCTGGTCTCGGCCGACGGCAAAGACGCCCAGACCTCGATCGGCGCGCGAGTCGCGGTGAGCTGCGCGGCCGTCGATGCGGGTCGCTTCGACACGGTGGTGATTCCCGGCAGCGAACTTCACCCAACGAAGTTCGTGACCCCCGAGGTATTGGCGGCGGCGCGGCATCTGTCCTGCGCTACACGGCGCCTGGCATCGATCTGCAGCGGCGCGTTCGTGCTGGCCGATCTAGGGCTGTTCGACGGCAGACGCGCAACCACACATTGGAAATTCGCGACCGATCTCGCGCGGCGGTTCCCGGCGATCGAGGTGGAGCCGGACGCGATCTTCGTGCGCGACGGCAATCTGTACAGCTCGGCCGGCGTGGCCGCGGGTGTCGATCTGGCGCTCGCACTGGTCGAGGAGGACCACGGCGCCGACATCGCCCGGCGGGTGGCGCAGTCGCTGGTGGTCTACATGCAGCGCGCGGGCGGGCAGTCGCAGTTCTCGGCCTCGCTGCGCGGACCGGCGCCGCGCAGTCCCCTGGTCCGCGGTGTGGTAGATCTGATCTGCGCGGACCCGGCGTTCCCGCATACGGTCCAGACCCTGGCCACCCATGCGCGGGTCAGCGTCCGGCATCTCACCCGGCTGTTCCGCGCCGAGCTCGAACGGTCCCCCGCGGAATACGTCGCGTTCATCCGATTCGGCATGGCCAGGGACATGCTGCACGCCGGATACGGCGTGACCGAGGCCGCGATGGCCGCCGGGTACGGCAGCAGCGAGGCGCTGCGTCGCGCGTTCGTGGCGCGGCTGGGGATTTCGCCGCGCAAGTACCAGCAGCGCTTCCGGTCAACCGGCTCAGCCGCCGCGATAGACCAGGCGATCGAACGAGCGGTGTCCTGATCGGAGGCTTTTGCGGCCCGTGCTGAGGGGCGTGGGAAGCAGTGCCCGGCCGACACTGTCTCAGGCACAGCGCCGTCCGCGTACGGCAGAAAGGAAGTCATTTCCCGCGTGGCAACTCCTACTATCGTTCTCGTGCACGGCGCCTTCGCCGATGCCTCGAGCTGGTCCCCGGTCACCGAGCGGCTGCTCGGCCAAGGCCACCAGGTTGTGGCTCCACCGGTCTTCAACCGCAGTCTGTCCGCCGATGCGGCCCACATCCGGTCGTTGGTGGAGCAGATCGACGGACCGGTCCTGCTGGCCGGGCACTCGTACGGTGGAGCCGTCATCACCGTCGCGGGTGTGGCCGACAATGTCGCCGGGCTGATCTATGTGTCCGGCTACGCCTTGGAGGAAGGCGAGAGCCTGGGGCAACTGCAGGGCGGATTCCCGGACTCCGACCTGGCGGCCAACCTCGTCTACGCGCCCTACCCGGTCGAGAACGGCGAGCCCAGCACGGATGTCTCGGTCGGCATCGACGCCTTCCCCGAGGTATTCGCGGCGGGCCTCGACCCCGCGAAGGCGAAGGTCCTCGCGGTCTCGCAGCGGCCGTTGTCGGCGATCGCGTTCAATGAGCCCGCCTCGGCGGCCGCATGGAAGACGAAGCCGGGCTGGGGCATCGTGCCCAGCGCCGACCGCACCATCAACCCGGACGTCGAACGTTTCGGTTATCAGCGAGCCGGGCTGCGGGCGGTGGTCGAGATCGACGGACCACACCTGGTGATGCAGACCCACCCCGACGAGGTCGCGGCCGTGATCACCGGCGCGATCGCCGAATCGGCCTGATCCGCCGTACTTTTCACCACTCCCCACCTTCCCGATACGAGAAAGGCACCACCATGTCAGGAAACCCGTTGGGTATCTCGCTCGAGCAAGCGGCGCAGGAGTTCATCGACGCGACCGCGCAGCCGCCGTTCCTCTACCAGCTTCCGCCGGAAGAGGGACGCAAGGCCGTGGACGCGGTCCAGGACTCGCCGATCTTCAAGCCCGACGTCGACGAGGAGTGGATCACCGTCGAGGGCGGGCCGACGGGCTCGGTGCGGGCCAGGATCGTCAAGCCGCAGGGCGTCACCGGAACACTGCCGGTGATCGTCTACACCCACGGCGCGGGATGGGTGTTCGGCGACGCGCACACCCATGACCGCCTGGTCCGCGATCTCGCCGTCGGCGCACACGCGGCCGTGGTGTTTCCCGAATACGACCGGTCGCCGGACGTGCGATACCCGGTGGCCAACGAGCAGTCCTACCGGGTCGCCCAGTGGGTCACCACCAATGGCGCGGAGAAAGGCCTCGACTCGTCCCGGATCGCCATCGCGGGCGACTCGGTCGGCGGCAACATGGCCATCGCGTTGACGCTGATGGCGAAGGAGCGCGGAGATGTCTCGTTCGTCCAGCAGGTGCTGTTCTATCCGGTGACCGACGCCAACTTCGATACCGGCTCCTACCAGCAGTTCGCCGAAGGGTACTTCCTCACTCGCGAAGGCATGAAGTGGTTCTGGGACCAGTACACCACCAATCCGGAAGAGCGCGCGCAGATCACCGTGTCGCCGCTGCGGGCAACCACCGAGCAGCTGGCCGGGCTACCGCCCGCGCTGGTCATCACCGCCGAAGCCGACGTGCTGCGCGATGAGGGGGAAGCCTTCGCTGGCAAGCTGCGCGCCGCGGGCGTCCCGGTCACCCAGGTGCGCTACGGCGGGATCGTCCACGACTTCGTGATGGTCAATGCGTTGCACGACACGCACGCCGCCAAAGCCGCTGTGGCGCAGGCCGTCTCGACGCTGCGGGCCGCGCTGTATCCGGCCTGACTCGATTCGATCCGTACCGATCACCGAATTCGAAGGAACCCACACTCGTGAGCACCGAGCCCACCAATCCTGCCGCCGCGCCGACCATCGTGCTGGTCCACGGCGCCTTCGCCGACTCCTCCAGCTGGAACGGGGTCGCCGAACGGCTACGCGCACAAGGGCATCCCGTGATCGCCGCGGCCAACCCGCTGCGCGGCCTCGACAGCGACGCCGCCTACGTCGCGTCGGTCCTCGACAGCATCGAAGGACCGTGCGTCCTGGTCGGCCACTCGTACGGCGGGAGCGTCATCACGGTCGCGGCCGCGGCGAAATCCAACGTCAAGGCGTTGGTCTACGTTGCCGCGTTCCTTCCCGACGAGGGCGAAAGCGCACTGCAACTGACCGACAAGTTCCCCGGGTCCACCCTCGGGCCGACCACCCGGCCCGCGTCCTACCCGCTCCCTGATGGCGGCACCGGCACCGAGCTCTACATCCGGCAGGACGAATTCCATCAGCAGTTCGCCGCCGATGTGCCCGCCGCCACCGCCGAGCTGATGGCCGTGACCCAGCGGCCGGTCGCCCTCGATGCCTTGCAACAACCGGCGACCGCGACGGCATGGCGGAAGGTCCCGGCGTTCGCGCTGGTCACCACCGAAGACAAGAACATTCCGGTACAAGCCCAGCGGTTCATGGCCGAACGCGCCGGCGCCGACATCGTCGAGGTCTCCGCCTCCCACGCGGTCTCGGTTTCCCTGCCGGAGGTGGTCAGCGATCTGATCCTTCGCGCTGCCGAGCAGTAGGAACGAACTATCCGGGAGGCCGCGCAGCCACCAGGGGTCCGCGCCGCGGGAACTTTCCAGCGGCACGGCTCTCGACGCTGCGCGGCCCCGTCCGCTCTACCCGCGCGCTTGGCACTGCGGCTCATGCCGGGCGAAGCAGCGCACTTATCGGCCGACTACCGGAGCCAACGCGCCGGCACCGGCCGCTGGGACACAGCGCCGGATTTCGGCGGCCATGCGATCGGCCGACGACAGGCTTGCCCGAGCGAACCGACCGTCCCGGCGCCGCACAGCCGTCCCGCGCTACTCGCCGATTCGGGCTATCGTCTCCGCCACCCGCTCCAGGTGTTCGGCCATCGCCTGCCGCGCGGCCTCCGGCGAGCCCGCCTCGATGGCACGGACGATAGCCTCGTGTTCCCGATCGGAGTCGGCGCGGCGATCCTGGGTCAGATTGAGGAATTCCGACTGCGGGTCCAGCGCGCGGCGGGTATCGGCGACCACCGCGGTCAGCATTTTGTTTCCGCTCGCCGCCGCTATCGCGGTGTGCAACTCGCCGTCGTAGCGGACCCACTCGCGGTCGTCGGTGGCTGCCGCCAGTTTGCCGAGTAGCTCGAAAAGCTGCCGCAGCTGGTCTGGCGTGCGGCGTTGCGCCGCGAACCCTGCGGTGGGGATCTCGATGAGCTGGCGAGCCTCGATCAGATCTCCCGCGTCGACACCGGCGAACGTCAGTTGCGGGCTCTCCTTCGTGGAGACGACGAAAGTTCCCCGGCCCGTATGCGTTTCAGTGAGGCCGAGGGTCGCGCAGGCGTGCAGCGCCTCGCGGACCACCGGACGGCTGACGCCGAACTGCTGGGCCAAGGCGAGCTCAGCGGGCAAGCGGTCGCCTACCGCGTATTCGCCGCTTTGGATCAGGTCCTTCAGCCGACGAAAGACCGCTTCCGTGGCGCCGATGCGATGCACCCGGCCTTCTTCGACTGTCACGTGACCAAGTATGGAGATCCGCCGATAGGGCGTCAAAACGCTCGGTCCAGCGAATATTCGTGTCGCCTGGATGTTGACAGCGAAATGTGACGCGTATTACGGTCAACCTGTCTTACAGCCTGACCGCATGGCAGCCATGCTTCACCTCGACCTCACGCGCTGCCACGCAAGCTGGATTTCGGCCCAAGGAAGGTTTCCATGACGCACCACGACGAAGTGTCGGCCCGGCCAGCCGCGCAAACACCAGCGGCGAAGCTCGATATCGGCGACGTCGGCTACCAGAAACAGCTACGCAAGCGCCACATGCAGATGATCGCGATCGGCGGCTCCATCGGCACCGGGCTCTTCCTCGGGGCCAGCGGCCGCATGGCGCTCGCCGGGCCGTCGCTGGCCATCGTCTACATCGTGTGCGGCGTCTTCACGTTCATGGTCGTGCGCGCGCTCGGCGAGCTGGTGATGTACCGGCCGTCATCCGGAGCGTTCGTTTCCTACGCCCGCGAGTTCCTCGGCGAGCGCGGAGCCTATTCCGTCGGCTGGCTGTATTTCCTGAATTGGTCCACCACATTGGTCGCCGACATCACCGCTGTGGCGCTGTACGCGCATTTCTGGTCGCCGTTCGTCCCGATACCGCAGTGGGTCCTGGCGCTGATCGCGCTGGCGGTCGTCGTCGGGCTCAACGTCGTGTCGGTGCGCCTGTTCGGCGAGTTCGAGTTCTGGTTCGCGCTGATCAAGGTCGGCACCATCGTCGCCTTCATGCTGCTGGCCGTGGTGTTCCTCGTCACCGGCACACCGGTCGACGGCAATGTCCCCGGCTTCTCGACGATCACCGACAACGGTGGCTTCTTCCCACACGGCCTTACGCCGATGCTCACCATCGCGCTCGGCGTGGTGTTCGCGTTCGGCGGGACGGAGATGATCGGCGTGGCCGCGGGCGAATCCGACAACCCCGGCGCCGTGGTTCCGAAGGCCGTCAACTCCATCATGTGGCGGATCATCCTGTTCTACGCGGGGTCGGTGGTCCTGTTCACGCTGTTGCTGCCGTGGACGGCGTACTCCCCCAGCGAGAGTCCGTTCGTCACCGTGATGAGCTCCATCGGAATCCCGCACGCGGGCGATGTCATGAACCTCGTCGTGCTCACCGCCGCGATGTCGAGCCTGAACGCCGGCCTGTACGCGACCGGTCGCACCCTGCGGTCGATGGCCGTGGCCGGGGCGGCGCCACGCTTCGCCGCCCGGATGAACCGCAATGGCGTTCCGTACGGCGGAATCCTGATCACCAGTTCGGTGGGCATCGCCGGTGTCGTGCTGAATCTCCTGGTGCCCCAGAAAGCGTTCGAGATCGTGCTGAACCTCGCTGGACTCGGCATCGTCGGGACCTGGGCTTCGATCATGATCTGTCACTGGATTTTCGTGCGGAAGTCCCAGCGAGGTGAGTATCACCGACCGGACTTCCGGCTGCCGTTCGCTCCGGTGCTCAATATCATGACCCTCGTCTTCCTGGCCGGTGTCGTCGCGCTGATGTTCTTCGATGACGAGATCGGGCGGATCACGCTCGCGGTGTTCACCGTCGTCGTCGCGGCCATGGTCGCGGGATGGTTCCGGATCAGGGGCCGTCTCGATCCGGATGTGCTCGCCCCGATGGATCGGCCGGACGCGACCACCGAGGGAGCGAAGGGGGCATGAGCAATCGCGGAACAGCACGAACCCACGCATTGCGGGTTCACGTCCTCTACACCGGCGGCACTTTCGGAATGGCCGACCAGGGCGCCGGTATGGGACCGCGTTCGGGAATCGGTGCCGAAATCGCCGACCTCATCGCCCGATACGAGGAGGTGACGGGCCGGTCGGTCGAGTTCCGGTACGCCGAATTCGACCGCGTTATCGACAGCGCGACCGCTGACTCGGGCACCGCCTTCCGGATAGCGGAGTGGGTGCGATACCGCATCGAATCGGAGCGCCCGGACGGTGTCGTCGTTATTCACGGAACCGACACCATGGCCTATGTCGGTGCCCGCGTAGCCTTCGAACTGCGTGATGTCGCTGCGCCCGTGGTGCTGACCGGCGCCCAGATACCCCTTGGCCATCCCGGCAGCGACGCGCAGCGCAATCTGTATCTCGCACTGGATTCGATTGCCGCCCAACCAGGGCCGGGAACCTACATCGGGTTCGGCTCGGCTTTGCATCCCGCAGTGCGGGCCAGCAAACGCGCCTGTGACGACTACGAGGGCTTCACCACCGTCCGGGAATTCACGCCGCCCCAGTCCCCTCCGGCATTGTTACCGCGACGACACAGCACGGCAACCCGTCTTCCGGTGGGGCTGCTCACCGTCTTTCCCGGTCTGCACGCCGACCTGCTCAGCGCGGTGATTCGGCAGTATCCCGGTGGAATAGTCCTCGAATGCTACGGCTCGGGCACGATGCCGCACGGAGCCGAAGTAATCGAGACGATCCGGACGGCGACGCGGCGCGGAACCCCGGTCGTCGCGATCACCCAGTGTGACAGCGGGTCGGTCGATCTCGAGCGGTACTTGCCCGGACGGGCACTACTGGACGCGGGGGTGATCAGCGGAGGCGACATGACCAGGGAAGCGGCACTCGCCAAACTGGCCTACCTGGTCGACCTCGGGTTCTCCGGCGGGCCACTGCGGGACTGGATGACGACCAACATGCTCGGCGAGTTGTCCAAGCCTGCCGCGCCGCCCCTGGTAGCTGTCCGCGAAGACGCCCTGACCGCCCGGAGCCGATGATGACCGAGAGCACCCGAACCGAACGAGACTCGCTCGGCACCCGCACCGTGCCCGGCGACGCCTACTGGGGCATCCACACCGCACGCGCACTGGACAATTTCGCCATCACCGGCGACAGCATCGGGCGCTACCCCGCGCTCGTCGCCGCGCTCGCCACGGTCAAGCAGGCCGCCTGCCGCGCGAACCGCGAGCTCGGCATCCTGGACGCTCGCCGCGCCGACGCGATCGAATCGGCCTGCGCCGAGATCAGAGGCGGCGCGCTGCACGACCAGTTTCCGATCGACCCGATCCAAGGCGGCGCGGGTACCTCGACGAACATGAATGCCAACGAGGTCATCGCCAACCGGGCGCTGGAGTTGCTCGGCCACGATCGCGGGACCTACACCGAGCTGGACCCGCTCGACCACGTCAACCTCGGCCAATCCACCAACGACGTGTACCCGACCGCAATTCGCGTCGCCTTCGTGCGGCACATCCGGGAACTCGTCGCCGCCCTGCGCCGCCTCGCGGACGCGTTCGGCGCCAAGGCGGACGAATTCGCCGACGTCATCAAAATGGGCCGCACCCAGCTGCAGGACGCCGTGCCGATGACCCTCGGACAGGAATTCGGCACCTTCGCGGTCATGGTGCGCGAGGACTGCGACCGGCTCGAGGAGGGCATCGCCCTGCTGTGCGAGAGCAACCTCGGCGGCACCGCGATCGGCACCGGAATCAACGGCCATCCGAGCTACCCCGCGCTGGCCTGCGCCCACCTCGCCGAGCTCACCGGCGAACTCGTCACGCCTGCGGCCGATTTGATCGAGGCAACCCAGGATTGCGGCGCCTTCGTTCAGGTCTCCGGCATCATCAAGCGGGTCGCGGTCAAACTGTCCAAGACGTGCAATGACCTGCGCTTGATGTCGTCCGGCCCGACAACGGGATTCGGTGAGATCAATCTGCCACCGGTCCAGGCCGGGTCATCGATCATGCCGGGGAAGGTCAATCCGGTCATTCCGGAAATCGTCAACCAGGTCGCCTTCGAGGCCATCGGCAACGACCTCACCGTGACCATGGCCGCCGAGGCCGGGCAGCTCCAACTCAACGCGTTCGAACCGATCATCGCCTACGGCATGCTGCGCACGACCACGCATCTGACCGCCGCGGTCGACACCTTGGCGACCAAGTGCGTCGCGGGCATCACCCCCAATCGCGACCATCTCGAGCAGGGCGTTCGGCGCTCCGTCGGCATCGTCACGGCCCTGACCCCCTACATCGGCTACGCGGCCAGCGCCCGCATCGCCAAACAAGCACTGCAAACTGGCCAATCCGTCGCCGAGATCGCGATCGAACTCGGCTTGCTCACACCCGAAGCGATCGAGGAAATCCTCGGAGCCCGCCGGCTCGCCGGCCTCGCTGGTTCATCGGCCGACACCGCACCGCTGCGCCGTATAGTCCGCACGCCCGCCGGATCGGAAGTGCCCGCAGATCAGCACCGCTTCGGAACCTTCCGCTGAAGCCAGCTGCGCTCTCTGTTCCCGAGTTCACGCAGGTAAGCGACAGCCGCAGGCAATTCGGCGGTTCCGAGACGTCGGTAGATCGAGACAGCTTTGCGCAGCTCGCTCAAAGCTGTAACGGTCTTGTCCGTTGTGCCTTCCGGGATACGGCGCGTGCTGGTCGGAGTGGGCGTCGACCTGGGATGGAGCGAGAGCCAACTTCGGTTCCAGCAGATCCCCGGCAGCGGAACCGTCTATGTCTTCGGGCTGTCGATTGCCTCTTTCGCCTTCGCCTCGATGACCTTCGCCCTCGTAAGCCCTTGGGGCGAGCGGTTTCCGGCATGGTTCCCACGCTCGGCCGGTCGGCGCGTCCCTCCGGCACTGCCGATCACGGTCTCGCTCACCGGCGCCGCCGCCGTGGCCGCGATCGTCGTGGCAAGTGCTCGCAATTGGAGCAGAGTCAGCGGTTTCGAGGGCGACCTCACATCGGGTTGGGCGAAATTGATGACCGCGTGCTACGCGCCTGCGACGTTATGGCCGATCTTGCTGACGTTGGTCACGGCGAGCTACTGGCGTCACCACACGACGACGGGCCGGCACCGCACGACTCAGCGGTTGATCCTCGGTTCGAGTGCGCTGACGCATGTTCAGCCGGAACGAGAGGGCGCTACCACAGTGGACCGTGCTGCCCCTGGCCCGATGGTGATGGGCAGGCGCGCCCCGGCAGTGCTGCGGAATCTCCGGCGGCGGCTGGAAGGCGCCCTGCCTTTCAGTCGCAGACGGCACCGATCGACGCCGAGCCCACCAACTTGGTGTATTTCGCCAGCACACCGCGGGTGTAGCGGGGCGGAAGGGGTTTCCAGCCCTCGCGTCTGCGGACGAGTTCTTCGGCGTCGACCAGGAGGTCGAGAGTTCCCGCGGCGACGTCGAGACGGATGGGGTCGCCGTCGCGGACGAACGCGATCGGGCCGCCGTCGACGGCTTCAGGGGCGACGTGGCCGACGCACAGACCGGTGGTGCCGCCGGAGAACCGTCCGTCGGTGAGGAGCAGGACGTCTTTGCCCAGGCCCGCGCCTTTGATGGCCGCGGTGATCGCGAGCATCTCGCGCATGCCGGGACCGCCCTTCGGGCCCTCGTACCGGATGACCACCACATCGCCTGCCGAGATCGTGCCGTCTTCGAGGGCATCCATCGCGGCCCGCTCGCCGTCGAAAACCCGCGCGGTGCCGGCGAAGACATCGAACTCGAAGCCCGCCGACTTGACGACGGCGCCATCGGGCGCGAGCGAACCCGAGAGGATGGTGATGCCGCCGGTCGGATGCATCGGCGACGTGATGGCCCGGATCACCTTGCCGTCGGGGTCGGGCGGGGCGATGCCGGCCAGGTTCTCCGCAACCGACCGGCCTGTCACGGTCAGGCAGTCGCCATGCAGCAATCCGGCGTCGAGCAGCGTCTTCATCAGCACCGGCACGCCGCCGATCCGGTCCACGTCGGTCATCACGTGCCTGCCGAACGGTTTGACGTCGGCCAGGTGCGGCACCCGGCGGCCGATGCGGGCGAAATCGTCCAGCGTCAAGTCGACGTTCGCCTCATGCGCGATCGCCAGCAGGTGCAGAACCGCGTTGGTGGAACCGCCGAATGCCATCACGACCGCGATCGCGTTCTCGAAGGCGGGTTTGGTGAGAATGTCGGACGGGGTGATCCCCTGCCGGATCAACTCCACCACCGCCTCGCCGCTGCGCCGGGCATAGCCGTCGCGGCGGCGGTCGGTCGCGGGCGGCGCCGCGCTGCCCGGCAACGACATGCCGAGTGCCTCGGCCGCACTCGCCATCGTGTTGGCGGTGTACATCCCGCCGCAGGCCCCCTCGCCCGGACAGATGGCCCGCTCGATGGCGTCCACATCGTCGCGGCTCATCAGGCCGCGCGCACAAGCGCCGACCGCCTCGAACGCGTCGATGATCGTCACCTCGCGCTCGCTGCCGTCGGACAGCTTGGCGATGCCGGGCAGGATCGAGCCCGCGTACAAGAAGACGCTCGCCAGGTTCAGCCTGGCCGCCGCCATGAGCATCCCGGGCAGCGACTTGTCGCAGCCGGCCAGCAGCACCGCACCGTCCAACCGCTCGGCCTGCATCACCGTTTCGACGCTGTCGGCAATCACCTCGCGCGAGACCAGGGAAAAGTGCATCCCCTCATGCCCCATGGAGATGCCGTCGGACACCGAGATGGTGCCGAACTGCATGGGAAAGCCGCCACCGGAGAACACGCCATCCTTGCACCCCCTGGCGAGCCGGTCGAGCGAGAGATTGCACGGGGTGATCTCGTTCCACGAAGAGGCCACCCCGATCTGCGGCTTCTCCCAGTCTTCGTCACCCATGCCGACCGCGCGCAGCATCCCGCGGGCCGCGGCCTTTTCCAGGCCGTCGGTGACGTCGCGGCTGCGTGGCTTGAGGTCGGACACCTGCGGATTCTCCGGCACGGTTCCCTATCATCCTCGTTCGGGCGCGCGAACGGCAGCGACCACGCCGAACCGCATGATTGCCATGCCGCGGACGTGCGTCGCGCCAGAACTCGTACGCCCTGAGCGTAATGGCGGGCAGGCCGGGGATCCGGGACCGTACGCTCGCACCATGACCGAGCATCCGAGACTTCACTCGATCCCGGGAGGACGCGACGACCGGATCCGGGATCCGCAATCGCGGACGGCTCCGGAACCGCTCTGGCGCGAGGCGCTCGGCGAACAGTTGCGCACGCTGCGCCAGGATCGGCGCGAGACGCTGGTGGAAACGGCCAAGCGGGCGGGCATTTCCCCGCAGTACTTGTCCGAGGTGGAGCGCGGTCGCAAAGAGCCGTCGAGTGAAATGATCGCCGCTCTGGCGGGATCGCTCGGCACGACGCTGGGCGAGCTCATCGGACAGGTGGCGGATGACCTTCGCGCCCAGCGTCGCGTCGCGTTCCTCGGTCGGCCCGGTCAGCGTTCCAGCGCCGGGCCGACGCTCATGGCGCTGGCCGCCTGATCAGTCGCGGGCGCCGAGCACCTGGTCGACGAGGCCGTAGCCGACCGCAGCCTGGGCGGTGAAGACCCGGTCGCGATCGGTGTCGTGGCGCAGCCGCTCCACCGACTGCCCGGTGTGCCGCGACAGGATGGACTCGATCTCCGCGCGCATCCGCACCAGCTCGTCGGCCTGCAGAATCAGGTCGGGTATCGCACCCTGGCCGCGCGCGGCGGGCTGGTGCAGCACCACCCTCGCGTGCGGCAGCATGGCACGGCGGCCGGGTTCACCGCCTGCCAGCAAGACCGCGCCGACCGCGATGGCTTGGCCCACGCAGGTGGTCTGCACCGGGGACTTGATGTGCTGCATGGTGTCGTACACGGCGAGCATCGAGGAGAGATCGCCGCCCTCGCAGTTGATGTACAGGTTGATCTCCTGTTCCGGGCTTTCCGACTCCAGGTGCAGCAGTTGTGCGATGAGCGCGTTGGCCACGCCCGAGTCGATCGGCGTGCCGAGGTAGACGATCCGCTCGGCGAGCAGGTGGGAGTAGATGTCGGTGATCCGCTCGCCGCCGCGCGGATGCTGCGCGATCACATTGGGAATGGTGTAGGTACTCATGCTGTGTCCTTTCCGGCATGCGCGGGGCCCTCCGTGGTCACGCTGCGCTGCCGTCTCCGGGCCTGACCGCTCATGACTGCGCCTCGCTGGCGCTCGGCTCCGTCCTGCGCGGTGCGCGCTGTGTCGATGATTCGCTCGCTCATGCCGAGATTCCGATCCGTTGCCGCTGGGGAACGACCTGTCCGAACGAGTCGACGATGTGATCGATGAAGCCGTACTCCTTGGCTTGCGCGGCGGTGAACCAGCGGTCGTGCAGCGAGTCCTCGTAGATCCGGTCGAACGGCTGCCCGGTGTCCTCGGCGATGATGCCGAGCACCGTGTCGACGGTATGACGCAGATCGTCGGCCTGGACTTCGACGTCGACCGCGGTGCCGCCGATACCCGCCGACCCCTGATGCATCAGCACCCGGGCATGCGGCAACGCGAAACGCCGACCGCGGCTGCCCGACGACAAAAGGAATTGCCCTGCGCTGCAAGCCAAACCGAGGGCAAGCGTGGAGACCTCGCACGGCACCAAACGCATCACATCACGGATGGCGAGCATCGACGGAACCGATCCGCCCGGCGAATGGATCCACAGCGAGATGCCCGTGTCCGGGTCTTCCGCGGCGAGGGTGAGCAGCTGCGTCATCAGCAGCGTCCCGTTGTCGTCGTCGAGCGGACCGTCCAGTACCAGGATCCGGCGGCTGAGCAGCTGCTCCCGGGCCCGCCAGCTGAACAACGGGGTCTTGTCATCGTGAGCCATGCCTCCACCGTGCCCCAGTCACCCCGCGAAACCGGTACCACGCTGCCCTCGGCAGATCTGCTCTCAGCAGCCGAGCCACGAGCGCGTGTACGTGGAACGGCTGGCCCGCGTCCACGCCCGAGTCTTTTTGCTGGGTCGGCAAAATGACCATGCCCGTCGGCGCAGCATGCGCCGACGGGCATCGTCGTGGAAAGGCGGGTCGGCTATGACTCGCGTCCCGCGGTCGAGGCGGACCGCTGCCTGTTGGTGCGGGCGCGGCGGCGTTCGGCCTGCAGTTCGGCGAGTTCCTGCTCGAGGATGTCCGCGACGCGGAACGAACCGGTGTCGTAGATGTCCGGGGGGCGGACCGTCGTGGGCTGCAGGAGATCGGGCTTGGGAGTGTCCTTGCCGTTCTTCGCTTCCGCTGTGACGGTGTCGCTCTTCGGGTCGGCCACCGGGCGCCGGGTCGCGGCGGCGATCTCCGACAGCGCGGCGGTCGGCGTCTCGCTCTCCGGCATCGCGGTCCGCGGTGTGGCCGAGGGCGTCTGCCGCACAATCACCTTGGCCGGGGCAGCCTCTTCTGTGGGCACCCGCGTCGCGGAGCGCTCGTCGGCATTGGTCGCGGAAGCCGCCGACGGCGCGACGGTCTCGCTGTCCGGGGCGGGCTTCTTGCCGTTGGCCGAAGCGGCAGTGCTCGTCGCGGCGACCACGGCATCGGAGGTCTTGGCCTGCACCGTCGCGGCGGGGCGCGTCTCGAAGCCGTCCATCGCGTCGAGTGCCTCGATGGTCTCGGGCAGCACTGGCTTGCGGGGTTTTTCGGCCGGTGCGCGCTTCTGCTCCGCTTGGACCGGAGCGGAATGCTCCGGTGCGACAGCGGCTTCCGCGACCGCCTCCGCCACCTCCTCGACCAACTCGACCGGTTGCGCCGCCGGGGACTCGTCGAGAGCCAGCTGTTCGTGCGGCACGCCGGAGGTGGTCACCTCCTGCGGAATCGGCATCCGGTACCTGGGCAGCGTGAGCCGGATCTGCTCGGCCGGGTCGGGGAGGTCGCGGACCTGCTCGGTGGCCCTGGCGATGGCGAGGCCGTAGCGTGCGCTGGCGGCGTCGTGGATGAGCAGCGCCACGCCGATCATGACCGGTGCGATGGCGTGCACGGCGGCGTCGTACCACGCGTCCGCGCGCACGTACGGGTAGGTGTTGAGACTGACCGTCAGTGCCAGCAGGGCGACTTCGGCCGCGGCGACTTGGCGGCGGTTGTCGACCACGCCCCATTCGGCCACCTTGTTGGTGCCGATCATGATGATGATCAGGCAGACGCTGATCATGCCTTCGAGCAGGTAGCTGAACCAGTACAGCGGATCGGTCGGCCCGCCGGGTGCGATGTTCTGCTGGACGTTGACCGCCGACCACAGCATGCCCGCCGCGACGACGCCGGCCAGCGCGCGCAGTGACCAGGATCTATGCCGATAGAGCGAGGCCAGCTTCGCGTGCGGGCTGGATTCGCGTCGCTGCGCGGCAATCGCCTTGCGGGCGAGCAGGAGATCTCGCATGTCGGCCTTCTCGATCGCTTCGGTGGTCTGCCTGGCCCGGTCGGAGGCCGCGGCGGCAGCCTGCGCCTCTTTCCAGCGCTGTCCGCGCTCCTGGGTGCGAATCCGTTCGGCGAGCTCACGTTCGGCATGCAGTTCGTCCTCCGACAGCGCTTCGGTCAGCGCGGGATCGAACTGGTAGGCGAGCCGTCCACGGGCCTTCTCGACCCGTCTCGCCAGCTGTGTAACCTCGTCCTCGATGGGATGTTCGATGACCATCAGCGCTCCCCGCATGGGAGAGTCGATGGCAGACAAGTGATCACGAATGGCAACGGCACACCCCATTCATAGTCGATGCACCGCTGCCGGCGAAACCTATTCATTTGCCATCTCGTAAAACTATTCGGCGTGCCGCGGATGACACGCGTCGGCCCTGCCGGCATACCCTCCGCATCGAACCGAGCGCCGAACCATTGATCGCTCTATGCTGGGGTGGCGTGCTTTCCCTTCGCGGCGGCGCGTGCGCTCCCGCGGAGCGCTCGGATACGCCGGTGTCGCCGAGATTCGCCTCTCGGCGACACCGGGCCGGTCACGCACGTCGATCATCCTCGGGCACTTCGCGTTTCGATGCCATTCGCGGCGAGGATGCGCGAGCCGATCAGCGCCGCTCCGCCGCGCGCTCTGCGTCCACCGATTCGAGCACCCGAGACAGCGTGTCGAACAGCAGCCGGTCCAGCCGGTGCTGGTCGACATCGTCGCGGGCCAGCCACTGCACCGTCAGATCTTCGGCCATCGCCCACCACGACCGGACCACCAGACGCTGGGCGGTCGTCGGCTCGTCCCGCCGGAGCGCAGCGAACACACGATCGGTCAATTCGTCGTGCAGCTGCTCCATGATCGACTCGAGCACCGGATCCTGCCCCGCCGCGCGCAGCAATCCCACCAGCGGCCCGCTGCGCCTGCGCATATAGCCGACGAAGTTGGCGATCATCGACGCGAGCGGGTCGGCGGCGTCCTCGGCGGGACCGGTTGCACGCAGGAATCGCTGGGTGGCGGCACGGACGAGCTGCGCGTAGTAGTCCTGCTTGGTCGGGAAGTAGTGGAAGAGCAGCCCGCGTGAGATACCGGCCTGCTGAGCGACGGCGTCGACGGTGATCTGGTGCCAGGGCCGGTCGATCAGCATGCCCAGCCCGATCCCGATCAGTTGTCTGCGCCGGTCCTCCGCCTTGCGACGGCCGCCGGGCTCCACGGCAACGTCGGTCATCCAGCCTCCTGCGTCGTGCGGGACACCCGCACCCGGCCGGTGCGACAAGGCGCTCCGCGATGGTTCCTCACCACGCCTTCTCTATTGAGCAATGCTCAACAATATGCTACCAATGACCCGACCGGGAGTTGAGCAATGCTCAGCACAGCCTCGAGGATGGGTATGGATTTCACGCATTCCGACCGAGCCGTCCGTCTCACCGACCAGGTGCGGCAGTTCGTGCGCGACGAGATCGAGCCACGCGACGCCGAGTACGCCGCGTTCCTGCGGGAATCGCCGTGGGCGGTCCCGCCGGTGGTCGAAGAGCTCAAACAGAAGGCGCGGGCCGCGGGACTGTGGAACCTCTTCCTCCCCGATCCGGACCTCGGCGCGGGTCTGAGCAACGTCGACTATGCACCGATGGCCGAGGCGATGGGCAGCTCCGGCTGGGCGCCGGAGGTGTTCAACTGCAACGCACCCGATACGGGCAACGCCGAGGTCCTGCTGCACTACGGGAGCGCGGAACAGCGCCGGGAGTGGCTGCACCCGCTGCTGGAGGGCACCATCCGCTCGGCGTTCTGCATGACCGAACCCGAGGTCGCCTCCTCCGATGCGACCAATATGGCCGCCACCGCCGTGGTGGACGGCGAGGAGATCGTGCTCAACGGCCGCAAGTGGTGGAGCACCGGCATCGGCCATCCGAACTGCGCGTTCGTCATCTTCATGGGACTCACCGACCCGGCGGCGCATCCCTATCAGCGCCACTCCATGGTGCTGGTCCCACTCGACACGCCCGGCGTGCGGATCGAGCGCATGCTCAGCACGTTCGGCTACCTGGACGAACCCTACGGACACGGCGAGGTCACCTTCACCGACGTGCGGCTCCCCTTGGACGCCGTGATCGCCGGGCCGGGACGCGGATTCGAGATCGCGCAGGGCCGCCTCGGCCCCGGCCGCATCCACCACTGCATGCGTGCCATCGGCCTCGCCGAACGCGCGCTCGAGCTGGCCTGTCGTCGCAGCCTGTCGCGCACCGCTTTCGGCAAGCCGCTGGCCAACCTCGGCGGCAATCGGGAGCGCATCGCGGGCGCGCGCGTCGCGATCAATCAGGCCAGGCTGCTCGTCCTGCACACCGCCTGGCTGCTGGATACGAAGGGACTGGCCGGTGCGCGCAGCGAGGTGTCGCAGATCAAGGCGGTCGTGCCGAGGATGACCCAGGAAGTGCTCGACATGGCGATCCAATTGCACGGCGGCGCAGGGCTCTCCGATGACTTCCCGCTGGCGCGCGCGTTCGCGGGCATTCGGTCGCTGCGCTTCGCCGACGGTCCCGACGAAGTACACCTCGGCGTGATCGCCCGCCAGGAACTACGCAAGTACGGGAACGACCGGTGATCGCGCCGGAGGCCGGCACGGTCCGCGCCGAGGACGCCTTCGACGTCGCGGCCATGCACGCCTGGCTCGCAGAGCAGGTGCCGGACCTCGGCGGTCCGCCCGAGGTGCGCCAATTCTCCGGCGGCGCGTCGAATCTCACCTATTTGCTGCGCTATCCGGACCGCGACGTGATCCTGCGACGGCCGCCGAGCGGCACGAAGGCCGCCTCGGCACACGACATGGGCCGCGAGTTCCTGGTGCAGCAACGGCTGCGTCCGCACTACCCGTACGTGCCGCGGATGGTCGCCCGGTGTGCCGACCCTGGTGTGATCGGCAGCGAGTTCTATGTGATGGAACGGGTGGCGGGCACCATCCTGCGCGGTGACCTGCCGGACGGAATGAGCCTGTCCATCGATCAGGCACGGCGACTGTCCACCACGGCTTTCGACTGTTTGATCGAACTGCACGAGGTGGACCCCATAGCCGCGGAACTCAGCGAAATCGGCAAAGGATCCGGCTACGTCGTCCGCCAGGTATCGAGCTGGTCGCGCCGTTTCGTCAATGCGCGCACCGACAACGTCAGCGATTTCGCGGCGGTAATGGCCTGGCTGGATCGCAACCAGCCACCGGATGTCGCGACCACCGTCATCCACAACGACTTCCGCCTCGACAATCTCGTGCTCGACCCGTCCGGTTCGGGCGCGATCGTCGGCGTACTCGACTGGGAGATGGCGACCTTGGGCGACCCGCTGATGGACCTGGGTGGCGCGCTGGCCTACTGGGTGCAGGCCGACGACGACGAGACCATGCTGTCCGTCCGCCGCCAGCCGAGCCCCCTGCCCGGCATGCTGACCCGCGGGCAGATCGTCGACCACTACTGCCGGCGCACCGGCCGTTCGGCCGAGAACTGGCCGTTCTACGAGGTTTTCGGGCTGTTCCGCCTGGCCGTCATCGCCCAGCAGATCTATTACCGCTACCACCACGGGCAGACCACCAACCCGGCGTTCAAGGACTTCTGGATGGTGATCAACTACCTGGACTGGCGCTGCCGGAAGATCGCGGGCCTGACCTGAGGTTCTACTCGGGCCACACCAGCACCGCGATGAGCACGACCAGCGGCAGGCCGATAGCCACCGCGATCCCGACGTTGACCCACACGGCTACCGCCCTCCGTTGGCTGCCAGGGTTGCCCTGCCACGCGGAGTGATCGACCACCGTGAAGAGTGCGGCGCGCACATGATGAGGCCGCGTGATTCGAGTTGACCTATCGCCCGGCGGGCTGACCATCCGGTGAGCTGCGCGTCGCGGCTGATCTGGTCGGCGGTGAGCATCCCACCCGGTGCGAGTACCGCCAACACCGCTGCCTCTGCCGTTCTGGTATCCACTGGCAACCCCCTCGCGTCGGTGCCCGCCCACTGCGCAAGTGCATCGGCGGTACGGCTGATCAGTTCGATTGACGCGCGCTCTACCGTGCCTGCCGGGTACTCATGTTCACCTGGAATCCGTTGCGGTAGTGCGTACATCGACTGCCCCTTTCTCGATTTCCCCTGGTGCGTTCAATGTTCCGCGCGCATAGCGAAACAGACCACGGCGCGCAAGTTGCACCTACGATGCAGGTATGCGCAGGCAACGTCTTATCGAGGCGCGGAAGGCGACCGGGAAGACTCAGGAGCAGATAGCCGAAGCAGTGGGGGTGGATCGCACCACGCTCGGCAGATGGGAGCGCAACGAGGGGACACCGTACCCGGCTCAGCGACCGAAATACGCTGAAGCACTAGGTATCACGACAGATGAGCTCTCGGCAATGCTGAGTAGCCTTCCTGCCATCGAGGGCGAGATGCCCGAATGGTTATCTACGTATCTCGGCATGGAACAGTCGGCTACGTCCATCCGCACGCACGAGCCGCGCGCGGTCTACGGACTGCTACAAATTCCGGCCTACGTTGAAGCCCTGGTGAGCAGGGTGGGCATCTCAGGAGTCTCGGATACCTACGTACAACAAGCCGTTGACCAGCGCTTGCACCGACAGAAGCGTGTCCGGTCGGGTGACTTGGTGCTGGACGTGATTCAGCCGGAATCGTCGTTGAGACTCCGTGTCGGTACCCCAGCAGTCATGTCCGAGCAGTTGCGGACTGTAGCGGAGTTGTCGGAGTTGCCGAACGTGACGGTACGAGTGACCACCTACGATGCGGGCCAATACGAAGCGCGCCGCCTGCATTCGTTCTCGCTCATGTCTCACCCGTGGGGATCGCCGCGGGTTCATATCGAGTCGTACGGCGGCGGGCGGTTCATCACAGACGCCGAGGAAGTGGGATACTTCGCCAGTGCGTTCGACCACGGGGCAAGGATTGCTCTGAGTCCTACCGAGTCGCGCAAGTTCGTCCTCGGACTAGCAGAAAAATGGGAGCACAAGCACGATGGATGACCTCGATTGGCGAGTGTCCAGTTTCACGGATAACGAGACATGCGTCGAGGTAGCTGGAACCCCGAACATCATCTACGTGCGCAACAGCAATGCTCGGGAAGCCGGAACCGTCGCGTTCACCCGTGCGGAGTTCTCAGCGTGGCTGAAGGGCTGCAAGGCTGGAGAGTTCGACGACCTGACCTAGGGGCTATTCAGCGGATCAGTTCGGTGCGGCGATCTTGATGATGGTGGATTTGCCGCCGCTGGTGGCCACGGTGACGAACTGGCGATAGGTGCGGTTGGCCGAGTCGGGCCGCAGTTCGGTGATCACCACGTCGTAGCGGCCGTCGAGCATGGAGGTGATCATGACGCAGTGCTGGGTCCCCGCGGGGACGGAAGCGATGCCCGCGTCGATCACAGCGACCGGTGGCACGGCGGCATCCGGGGCCGTCAGCGATCGGGCGACCGCCCCCGAGCGGGTCACGTAATACGCGTGCTGGAACGCCAGGATGACGTCCGGACCCGAGTCGACCGAACCGGTGCCGTTGCCGCGCACCAACTGTTCGCCACGGATCGGCTCACAGCCGGGGCCGCCGCCGAGCACCGGGTCGGCGACGGTGGCCGATTGCCGTGGCGCGGACGCCGCGTCCGTGTACACCAGCACCAGCGCCGCGGCGGCCAGCGAGGCAGCGATCCCGACGCCGCCGACCAACCAGGCGCGGCGTGGTCCGCGCCGGGCCCGGCGCCGATCGCGGGGCGCCCGGCGCCGGTCACCTCCAGCGCGGTGCGACGGACCCTGCGGCGCGATCATCCCGGGCCAGGTGGGCACGCGTTCGGGCCGTGCCCGGCCGGAGCGGGCGGGCACGCCGCCCAGCTCGGACGTGTTCGACGACATGATCTCGCCGCACCCCCTTTTACGGTGCCTACACGGCCACCGTGGGTTCCCTCTCAATGCCGTTGTGCAGTAACAACATTGCATATTTCGGTGGATTCTGTCGGTCGAATGGTCAACAGGCAAGGCCGAGGCGGCGGCGATAGCGCTCGCGACGGTAGCAACGGGTCTACTCGGTGACCCACCTCGCAAGGCTTCGACACAGCGGATGTATAGTTGCCAAAAGCAACTAGTTATCCTTGCTAACTAATCTGTTGTCGGGAACATGAGGTGAGTGCCATGTCCGCTACCGCTCGCGAGCGCACCGTCACGGCGGCCGAACTCGCGGCCGCCGACGAGCTCGGCAAGCAGCTCGTCCGGTTCATGCGAGCGGTCAACCGGACGAAGTCGCAGCTGGCCAAGCCGGGGCCGGACGGACTGGAACGGCTGGCCTACTCCGTGCTGTTCTGCCTGGTCCACGAGGGACCACAGCGCGCGGGCAGGATCGCCGAGCTGTTACACGCCGAGGCCTCCACGATCAGCAGACAGAGCAGATCGCTCGTGGCACACGGGCTGGTGGAGCGCCGGGCCGATCCGATCGACGGCCGTGCGTGCGTGCTGGCGGCTACCGCGGAGGGCGTGCGCGTCTTCGAGGAGAACCGCGCGTTGCGCAACCGGTGGCTGGCCGACATCCTGGCCGACTGGTCCGCGCGGGACCGGGACACCCTGACCGGTCTGCTCGACCGGCTCACCGCAGGGATCGAGACAACTTCCCGACAGCCAGCCGATTGGAAATAAGGGCTCATCCATGACGAATTCCACCACCGAGGCACCGCGGGACCTGGACCCGAGCGCCCCCCTGTCGCACCGGCAGATCCTGACCATCCTGTCCGGCCTGCTGCTCGGCATGTTCCTGGCCGCGCTCGACCAGAACATCGTCAGCGTCGCGATCGTGAAGATCGCCAACAGCCTGCACGGCTTCGACGAACAGGCCTGGGCGACAACGGCTTATCTGATCACCGCGACGATCACCACGCCGCTGTACGGCAAATTGGCCGACATCTACGGCCGCAAGCCGTTCTATCTCGTCGCCATCGGATTGTTCGTCATCGGTTCGGTGGCCTGCACCTTCGCCACCTCGATGTACCAGCTCGCTGGGTTCCGCGCCTTCCAGGGCCTCGGCGCGGGCGGGTTGATGTCGCTGGCGTTCACCATCATCGGTGACATCGTTCCCGTGCGGGAGCGGGTGCGCTACCAGGGCTATTTCATGATGGTCTTCGGTACGGCCACCGTGCTCGGCCCGGTGCTCGGCGGCTTCTTCTCCGACTACCAAGAGCTCGGCGGCATCGAGGGCTGGCGCTGGGTGTTCCTGGTGAACGTCCCGGTCGGCGTGCTCGCCATGCTCGTCGTGGCCAAGGTGCTCAACGCGCCGCACCAGCGCCAGCACCACCGCATCGACTGGTTCGGCGCGCTGACTCTGACGATCTTCGTCGTGCCGCTGCTGATCGTCGCCGAGCAGGGCCGCCATTGGGGCTGGTCGTCGGAGCGTGCGCTGATCTGCTATGGCGTCGGGGCGGTCGGCTTCCTGCTGTTCGTCCTGGTCGAATTCCTGATGAAGGACGCGGCGCTGATCCCAATGCGGCTGTTCAAGAACTCGACCTTCAGCGTCACCATCGCGGGCGGGTTCATCGTCGGCGTGGCGATGTTCGGCGCGATCACCATGGTCCCGCAGTACTTCCAGGTGGTGCGCGGCTACTCGCCGACGAAGGCCGGGCTGCTGATGCTTCCGCTGGTGCTCGGCATCATGCTCGGCTCCCAGTCGGCCGGGCGGATTACCAAGCGGACCGGTCGCTACAAGATCCTGCCGGTGACCGGCACGTTCATCGTCGCGATCGGCGCGACGCTGTATGCACAGGTGCACTACGACAGCCCGCTGTGGCAGCCGCTGGTGTACGGCGGCGTGATCGGCCTCGGGCTCGGCTGCTGCATGCAGACGTTGATCATCGCCGCGCAGAACGCCGGACCACGCTCGGACATGGGCGTTTCCACCGCGTCGGCTACCTTCTTCCGTCAGATGGGCGGCACGCTCGGCGTCGCGGTGTTCCTGACGATCCTGTTCAACCTGCTGCCGCACCGGATCACCGACGCGTTCGGCGGCGTGCTGCCGCCCGGATTCGGCCCCGACCAGCTCAGCGGCATGCAGTCCAACACCAGCGGTATCGCGGCCCTGCCCGACGAGCTGAAGATACCGATCCTCACCGGGTTCACCGACTCCATGCACGGTGTGTTCTACGCGGCGGCCGGAGTGGCTCTGCTGGCCTGCGTGGTGCTGATGTTCATGAAAGAGATTCCGCTGCAAGACAACCCGGTCGCCGCGGCGGCGCCGAGCGACGAGCCGGAGGAAACCGAATCACGATGGGACGCGGATCAGGTCTGGGAGGGCGCCGCGCACGCGTTGTCGGAACCGGAGCCGGTGCTCGCCGGGGCGGGCAAGCATGTGGCGGGTGATCCCGCGGGTAACGGCGCCCGGGGCCCCGAGCTGCGCGCGAGTTTCGACGCGTCCGACGGCGCGGAGTATGAAGGCCGTTCCCTCGGCGGTTATGTCCACCGCGAAGACGGGCGCCCGGTGCCCTCCGCCGCGCTGACCCTGATCGACCAGCGCGGACGTCAGGCCGGGCGGGCAACCGGGGGCTCCGACGGCGGTTACGTCATCGGCGCGGCCGATACGGGCGATTATGTGCTGATCGTGTCGGCCGTCGGCCATCAACCAGCGGCGGTCAACGTCACCGTCGGGGACCGGCCTCAGCAGGTCGACATCACGCTGCGCGGCTCCGGGGAGGTGTCCGGCGTGGTCCGGTCACGCACCCGCGGCGAGCCGCTGCCCGGCGCGACCGTCACACTGACCGACCCGGACGGCGAGGTCGTCGGGTCCGCCACCGCGGCGTCCGATGGCGCCTACCTGTGTCATGGCGTTGTCCCCGGCACCTACACCCTGGTGGCGATCGCCGAGCACATGCGTCCGAGCGCGACCACGCTGACGGTGCCGGACAGCGGGCCCCTGCACCATGACATCGACCTCGCCCCGATGGCGGTGCTGGCCGGGAACGCGTGGTCGGACGGCGGCCGGGCGGTCTCCGAGGTCCAGATCAGCGTGCTCGACGCGGCGGGCGTGCTCATCGCGACGACGCGCACCGACGAGAACGGCCGCTACGTGGTCACCGATCTGGCCGAGGGCGACTACACGATCGTGGCGCGCGGCTATCCGCCGGTGACCAGCCGGGTCACGGTGTGCGGCGGCGAGGCGGCGCACGACGTGCGGCTCGGCTACGACATCGAAGACGAGGCGGCCGGGAAGGTCTCGCCTGAGCGCTGACTCGCGGTCCGCCGTGCGGAGGGCCGTGGTGCACAAACCACGCCCTCGGAGTTCGGAGACTCGCGCGTCGGCCGCGCCCGGACGATCTATCGCTCGGACCGATCCCGCTTGTGATCGCCGAACGGCTCGTCGCGCTCTCGGACCGCCTCGCGGAAGCCAACTGTGGCAGCACGGTTTTGGAAGGCATAACCCTCCCTGGTGTGCCGGGCGATGCCGTCGAAGACGGTGCTGATCATGCCGGAGTTGGCGACGCCCTGCGCGTACAGCGCCGAGTTGAGCGCCAGCTTGGCCATCATGAGCTGGTTGACCGGCATGCGCGCGATCCGGGCGACGAACTCCTCGGTGCGCGCGTCGAGTTCGTCGGCGGGCCAGGATTCGACCGCGAGGCCCCACTCGACAGCCTGCTGGCCGGTGAGGCAGTCACCGGTGAACAGCAGGCGCTTGGCGCGCTGGTCACCGAGGCGATGCGCCCACATGCCCGCGGCCGGGACACCCCACACGCGGGTGGGCGGATAACCGATCTTGGTGTCGTCGGCGCAGATGATCTGGTCGGCGAACAGGGCGATGTCGCTGCCGCCCGCCACGGCGAAGCCGTGCAGCTTGGCCACGGTCGGCTTGTTCGCCTGCATCAGGCTGGCGAACCCCCGGTTGAACCGGCTCATCATCGCGTAATCGATCATCGGGTCCCATGTCTGCGCCGGGTCGTGGTTGCGGCCCTGCACCACCGGATCGACGACCGTTCCCGCCACGTCGCCGGGTCCCCCGGTCACCGCGAAACCCTGCTCGGCGAACATGCTCAGGTCGTACCCGCCGCAGAATCCCTTGCCGCGCCCGGACAGCAGGATCACGTGCACGCGCGGGTCCAGATCGGCGCGCTCGACCGCGCGGGCCAGATCATGCGGGGTGTCCGGAGTGATCGCATTGCCTTTCTCCGGGCGGTTGAACGTGATACGCGCTATCCGGCCGTCCCGTTCGTAGGTCAGCGTGCGGTACTCGCCCGCGTCGTCCGGTTCGGGGCGGCCCGCCCACGGCGAGTCCGGGGTCTCGTCCCAATTGCGGTACCACGCGGCCGCGCCGTCCTGGAATTCACTGTCGGTCATCGTCTTCCCTTTCGACGTCGGCCGGAACCGGGTATCCGCAGTCTGGCTCACCGGGCATTTGACAGTCAATACTGACTGTGAAATCGTCCTCGGCGACGAAGGGAGCCCGATGGCCGGACGACGCGAGGAGCAGAAGCGGGCGACTCGCGTCCGCATTCTCGACGCCGCTGCGGATCTACTGGCCGAGCGGGGCTACGCGGCGCTGTCCACCCTGTCGGTGCAGCGCGCGGCAGGCGTCAGCCGCGGGGCGCTGCTACACCACTTCCCCACGATCGACGCCTTGGTTTCGGGATTGGTCGCTCATCTGGTCGCACGCAACGAAGCGGCTGTCCGGGAGGCCGCGGATCGGCTCGGCGACGGCTCCGACCCGGTGATACGCGCGCTGACCGCGTTGTACGAGTCGATGGCCCGCCCGGCGGCGCAGGCGGAGTTCGAATTGTGGGCGGCCGCGCGCACCGATCCGTCGCTTGCCGAGGCGCTGCGCGCGGCCGAACGGCAGGCCGGGCGGGATCTCCATCGCGTGGTCGACGCGCTGTTCGGCCCGGAGTTGGTCGCGCATTCGCGTTATCCGGCCGTCCGCGATCTCACGGTCGCGATACTGCGCGGCACCGCGATGTCGCGGCCACTGCGGTCGACGGAGCGCGCCGCCGCGACAACCATCGCCCGATGGGCGCAGGCCATTGGCATCCTGCTCACCCACAGCCCGTAGCAATCGCTCGGTGTGAGTACATGCGCATCGATTGTGATGTGCATCACTTAGTCAGTCGATTGTGCTGTCTCACACAGTCTCGCTATCCTGGCTGCACTTTGAGACCACCGAGTCTCAATGCTGCCTTCGACGGGGCCGGGTCCGACCACCGCGCGGCACCGGCGGAGGCCGATTCCTGCCGGGGAGCGCCTGCGGCGCGTGGACTACCAGGAGCGAACGCATGCGATCGAAGTTGATCTCGGCGGCCATCGGTATCGCGGCGATGACGCTGTCCTGCGTCGGCGCCGGCAGCGGGCCCGCCGTCGCCGCACCGGAGTGCCCGAGCCTGTACGTGGTGGCGATCCCGGGAACATGGGAGACCACCGACCGGCCGGACGGCGACCCGCCGGGACCCGGAATGCTCGCGGGGGTCACCAACGGACTGCCGGACTCGGCGCGAGTGGACTACGTCAGCTACGCCGCGACGGCGTTCCCGTGGGAGAGCGAGGTCTACGGCGCCTCCAAGCGTGAGGCCGTGGACAACGCGCGCGGCTTGATCGCGACGATGGCCAGGGAGTGCGGCGCGACCAAGATCGCGCTGCTCGGCTACAGCCAAGGAGCCGACGCGGCAGGGGATCTCGCGGCCGAGATCGGCACCGGCCTCGGCGTCGTGCCGCCGCACCGGATCGCGGCGGTCGGACTCATCTCCGATCCGCGCCGCTCCCCCGCCGACGCGCTGATCGGGCCGCCGGTGGGCGGCGCGGGCGCGGGCGGTCCGCGGATCGGCGGGTTCGGTTTCGTCAGCCCGCAGACCCGCACCATCTGCGCGGCCGGCGACCTCTACTGCGCGACGGCCGCGGACGATTTCGTGACCCGCTTCGCGGGCTTCCTGGCCCAGACCTCGCATCCGGACCCCGCCTACCTCTGGCGCTACCAACTCGAAATGAACGCCATCCTCGGCGATCTCATGTCCAACGGCGGGATCGCATTGCTGCAGAGCCAGCTGTCGGAGTCGGCCAACCAGGAACGAGCGCGACTGCTCGACGAGTTCTACCGTTCCCAGGCCCACACCGCCTACGGCAGCTACCCCGTCGGCGGCGGAAAAACCGCGCTGTCCTGGATGCGCGACTGGCTGAGCTCGCTGGCCACCTAGGTAGTCGGCTACTTCACCACGGGCGCCGCGCCCGGATCGCAGCGGCTTTCCCAGCCGGACCGGTATCTCGACGTCCGTGTGACGCCGCCGACCGGCCGCCGCCACATCCGTGCCACCCGTCATCGGATGCGCAGGGCGGTCAGCCGCCAGCCCGCCGAGCGGGTGCGGGCGATGCGCGCCGCCAGCGCGAAATGCCTGGCACCGCGGGCGTATCCGGCGTAGACCTCGGCGGTCTTGGCGTCCACCAGTACGACGCTCACGCGGATCGGCACCGCGACGCCGAGGGAACGGCCCGGCACCAGATCGGCGGCGATCAGGGTGCGCGTCGCGGCGATGACCGTGGCGTCGGCGACCACGGCGAGCTGCGCCACCGGTCTCCTGCGGTCGAGTACCTCCAGCACGATTCGCACCGCGGAATCGGCGAACCGCCGCGCCGCGGAGAGCGTTTCGTCGTCGGTCCGGGTTCCCTGCGGATGACTCCGGTGCAGCGCGCCGCGCACGCCGGCGCTCGGCCGCCCGGACGCGGCGAGGTGCGTCCGCGGGCGGCACGGTAGCGCCCGCGCTGCCGCCGGATCGCTCGCCGTACGGCCGGCCTCGGAACGGCGACGACTGTCCAACGGCGGCTCCGGATTCGGAGCGGGTGCCATCCAATCGCGATATCCAGCCATCCAAACCCCTTCCAAACCACTGTGTCTGAAATCACTGTGGGGACCGATTCTGCGGACCCGCCGCCGGATGTCGTGCGTAGTCGGCTACCCGAGTACTTCCCGATGCGTCGCCAGCGGGAAGGGGCGGGGCACAGCGACAGCCCTATGTTGGAGTCGACAGGAACCGACACCGGAAGCGGAGACCCGAATGAGCGACCAGCGAGGAGCGGACGTGGCCGCACCCGGAAGGCCTGCGCCGCCACGGCGCCTGGCCCGGATCGGGTTGCCGACGCTCACGGCGGTGCTCGCCGCGTACCTCGTGGTCAGCCAGCTGATCGTGGTCGTGCCGGTCTCGTGGGTCATGCCGTTGCTGCGCAGCGCGATCATCCAGTCCGCTCTGCTCTTACTCGGCGCGGTGCGCGACGCGATGGGCTCGTGGAACGTGATACTCGCGGTGGTCACGACCGGACTCGCGCTGGTAGCGCTGCGCCGGAGTGCGGCGGGTCGGCGCGTCGCGGGGACGGTGACCGGGGTGGCCGCCGTCGGTCTGGTTCTGTCCGTGGCGACGAGCGCGGCGCTGGTGTGCGCGGCGCGTGACGCTGCGGGCGCGTGGATTGCGTTCGCCCCAGCCGTTCCGTTCAGCACCGTCGGCGACGCGCCCGACGAGACCGTCACGTACGCGACCATCGACGGGCAGCCGATCCAGGCGGATCTGTACCTGCCGGTACGCGGGTCCACACCGGCACCGCTGGTGGTCAGCATCCACGGCGGCGCGTTCGTCGGGGGCAGCCGCGGCACCAATGCCTACACCACATGGCTGGCCGACAACGGGTACGCCGTCCTCGATGTGGACTACCGCCTCTCCGACGACGCCGACCACCGCTGGGACACCGCGGACGCCGACGTGGCCTGCGCACTGACCTGGGCCACGACGAACGCGCAGCGATACAACTTGGACCTGCACCGCCTCGCCGCGTTCGGCAACTCCGCGGGTGGCAATCTCGCGATCAACGTGGCGAACAAGATCAACGCCGGTGTCCTGCGTCCCAGCTGCGGCAGCGCCGCCGACCTGCCCCGGGTGGGCGCGGTGATCGCGCTGTATCCTGTGGTCGACCTCACCGCCTCCGGCACCGAGACCGCGATAGGGTCCGACGCGGCCCGGCAGTACGTCGGCGGAACACCCGAGCAATACCCCGATCGATATACCGCGACCGACTCCGCGCCGCACATCACCGACCAGTCCCCGCCGACACTGTTGGTCCAAGGCGCGAACGACCACCTCGTGCTCGCCGAGCACACCGCGGCCTACGCTGCCGCGCTCGACGCCGCGGGCATCCCGCACCGCTACGTCGAGTTTCCCTTCCTCGACCACGCTTTCGGAACCACCGAACTCGACGCCGGCGCCCAGGTGACCCGCCTTCTCACCCGCGCCTGGCTAGCGGAATACCTGGCGTAACCGAGGCCACACCGCCGCCTCGGGAATAGCCCTGCGTCCACCGCCGTTCCATTGGTTGCCATATCCACTAAATTGGGCCAGACTGAGAACGAAGGAGGCGTCGTGCAGTTCGGAATTTTCACGGTCGGCGATGTGACGACCGACCCGACCACCGGGCGGACGCCGAGCGAGCACGAGCGGATCACGGCGATGGTGACCATCGCGCGGAAGGCCGAAGAAGTCGGGCTGGACGTCTTCGCCACCGGCGAGCACCACAACCCGCCATTCGTGCCGTCGTCGCCGACGACGATGCTCGGCTACATCGCGGCGCGCACCGAGCGGCTTCAGCTCTCCACCGCGACCACGCTGATCACCACGAACGATCCGGTGAAGATCGCCGAGGACTTCGCCATGTTGCAGCACCTGGCCGGCGGCCGCGTCGACCTGATGCTCGGCCGCGGCAACACCGGACCGGTCTATCCCTGGTTCGGCAAGGACATTCGGGACGGCATTCCGCTGGCGATCGAGAATTACCACCTGCTGCACCGGCTCTGGCGCGAGGACGTGGTCGACTGGGAGGGCAAGTTCCGCACGCCGCTGCAATCGTTCACCTCGACGCCGCGCCCGCTGGAAGGCGTGCCGCCGTTCGTCTGGCACGGCTCGATCCGCAGTCCGGAAATCGCCGAGCAGGCCGCCTACTACGGTGACGGATTCTTCGCCAACAACATCTTCTGGCCGAAAGAGCACTTCCAGCGCCTGATCTCGCTGTACCGCCGGCGCTACGAGCACTACGGGCACGGCTCGGCCGACCAAGCCATCGTCGGACTGGGCGGCCAGGTGTTCATGCGCAAGAACTCCCAGGACGCGGTGCGGGAGTTCCGGCCATACTTCGACAACGCGCCGGTCTACGGACACGGCCCGTCGCTGGAGGAGTTCACCGAGCAGACCCCGCTCACCGTGGGCAGCCCGCAGGAAGTCATCGACAAGACGCTCACCTTCCGCGAGTCGTTCGGCGACTACCAGCGTCAGCTGTTCCTGATGGACCACGCCGGACTTCCGCTGAAAACGGTGCTGGAGCAATTGGACCTGCTCGGCGAGGAAGTCGTGCCGGTGCTGCGCAAGGAGTTCGACGCTATGCGCCCCGCGCACATTCCGGACGCGCCGACGCATGCTTCCCTGCTCGCCGCCCGCGACGCCGCGCCGGAGGTGACCCGATGACCCGCATCGCCGTCGTCGCCGCGGGACTGTCCCAGCCCTCGTCGACCAGACTGCTCGCCGATCGACTCGCCACGGCCACCGGCAAAGTGCTGGCGAACTCCGGCGCCGACGCGACGTTCGACGTCGTCGAGCTGCGCGAACACGCCCGCGATCTGGCCGACAACCTGGTGACCGGATTCGCGGCGGGAGCGCTGCGCGCGGCGACCGATACCGTGGTCACCGCCGACGGGCTGATCGCCGTCACGCCGATCTTCAACGCCTCCTACAGCGGCCTGTTCAAGACGTTCTTCGACGTGCTGGAACCGGATTCGCTGAGCGGGATGCCGGCGCTGCTCGGTGCGACCGGCGGCTCGGCGCGCCACTCCCTTGCCTTGGAGCACGCGTTGCGGCCGATGTTCAGCTATCTGCGTGCGGTGGTCGCGCCCACGTCGGTGTACGCGGCGTCCGAGGACTGGGCATCCGCCGACTCGGATGGACTGAGCGCCCGGATGGACCGCGCCGCAACGGAATTCGCCACGTTTCTGACCAACACGCCGCGATCGCGTGCCACCGATCCGTACGACGAGCCGGTACCGTTCGCACAGCTTCTCGGCACCCACTGAGTTTCCCGCAATGCGCCCGATCCAACCCTCCGTCCACATAGTTTAAATCTCAATCACAGAGGAGAATGCCATGACACCCGCAACGACCAAGGCCCTGACCGCAGGCACCTGGGCCATCGATCCCGTCCACTCCACCCTCGGCTTCTCGGTGCGCCACCTGATGGTCAGCAAGGTGCGGGGCCGCTTCACCGACTTCTCCGGCAAGCTGGTCATCGCCGAGGATGGCAGCGCATCGGCCGAGGCCGAAATCCGGGTCGACTCGGTGACCACCGACAACGCACAGCGCGACGCCCACCTGCGCACCGCCGACTTCTTCCGGGCCGAGCAATTTCCGGTGGCCACCTTCAAGTCCACCGGGTTCCGGGTCGACGGCGACGACTTCGTGGTGGACGGCGACTTCACCATCCGCGGCGTCACCGAGCCGGTGTCGCTCGCCGTCGAGTTCCTCGGCGTGAATCCCGGCATGGGGCAGGGGCCGGTCGCCGGCTTCGAGGCCACGACCGTGATCAATCGCCGCGATTTCGGCATCACGATCGACATGCCGCTGCCGGACGGCGGCGCGGTGATCGGCGACAAGATCACGCTCACGCTGGCGGTCGAGGTCGGCCTGCAATCCTGAACCGTCGGACATTCCCGCCATCATCGTGCGGGAAACGTCCTTCCCGGTCAGAACAACGTCATCGGCTCGGCAGGCTCGGGCTCGGGCAGCGGGTCCAGCTCCGGCAGACGCGAACGGACCTCGTCGTGGAAACGGCGGGCCAGCTCCAGCGCGCCCGCGTTGTCCGGCGTGTGCAGGAACACCGTCGGCGACCTGCCTTCGCGCAGCCATTCGGCGACCGTGCCGACCCACGGCTGCCAGCCCGCAACCGTCCGCTCGACGTCGTCGCGGCCGTGATAACGCACGATCGGGTGCTCCGTCAGCGCGCGCATCCTGCGCGGCAGCCGCGGCTTCTTCGCGGCCGCCTCCTGCTCGGCCGCGCTGACGGACGGACCGTCGAAAAGCACTGTGGTGTCGAACGGTATCCATTCGGCGTCGACGCGCGACAGCACGTATTCGAGCCTGCGCGCAGCCTGCTCGTCGGCGAAGAACGCGGGATGACGGACCTCGACGGCGGGCCGGTAGGCGCGCGGTAGCAGGCGCAGGAATCCGGCGAGCGCGCCGAGATCGGTCGGACCGAACGAGCCGGGCAGTTGCACCCACAGCGCGTGGACGCGTTCCCCGAGCGGCGCCATCGCCTCGAGGAACGACCGCAGTTCCTCCTCGACACCGGACAGCCTGCGCTCATGCGTGATCGGTTTGGGGAGTTTGAGCACGAACCGGAACTCCGGAGCGCACTGGCTCGCCCACGATTCCACGGTGCGCCGCGAGGGGGTGGCGTAGAACGTCGTATTGCCCTCGACCGCATTGCACCACGTGGCGTACCACCGCAGCCGCTCTCCAGGAGGAAGCTGCCGTTCCTGCCATGCCGCGTGCGTCCACATCGCACATCCCACATGAAGCCGCATGACTGCGACGCTAACCTGTTCCGCCTCTCCGGGTACTCAGGCTGTACCGCCTCTCCGGGTACTCAGGCCGTATAAGCGAGTGCCGCCAGGGTTGGTCACAGGTCCTGCGTCGAGTGTCGCTCGAGTTCTGGGCGTACCCGGTGAGTTACCCATATGCATACGAGATCAGTTGTCCGGTACAGCACCTGTCCGGCGCAGCGCGCGCGATGGTCGGTTACCGAGCGCGCGGTTTCGGCCGCACCCAGCCGAAGGTCAGTTCGACCGCGCGCCGCCATTTCTCGTATTCGTCCTCGCGGTGCGCCGGATCCATGCGCGGAACCCATTGGGCGGCAAGGCGCCAATTGTTGCGCAGCCCTTCCAGATCCGGCCAGTAGCCGACGGCGAGACCGGCGGCATACGCCGCACCCAGCGAGACGGTCTCGGCGACGAACGGACGCAGGACGGGAACGTCGAGTACGTCGGCCACGATCTGCATGAGCAGGTTGTTCGACGTCATGCCGCCGTCCACGCGCAGAGTCGCAGCCTGCAGGCCGGAGTCGGCGTTCATCGCCTCGACCACGTCGCGGGTCTGCCACGCGGTGGCCTCCAGCACGGCGCGGGCGATGTGCCCCTTGGTGATGTAGGAGGTCAGTCCGGCGATGAGGCCGCGGGCGTCGCTGCGCCAATGCGGCGCGTACAGCCCGGAGAACGCAGGCACCACATAGCAGCCGCCGTTGTCGTCGACGGTGCGCGCGAGGGTTTCGATCTCCGGCGCACTGGTGACCAGGCCGATGTTGTCCCGCACCCACTGCACGAGCGAGCCGGTGACCGCGATCGGTCCCTCCAACGCGTACACCGGCTCGGGGCCGATCTGGTAGCCGATCGTGGTGAGCAGGCCGTGCTCGGACCGCACCAGCTCGCGTCCGGTGTTCATCATGAGGAATCCGCCTGTGCCGTAGGTGCACTTGGTTTCCCCACGCGCGAAACAAGTTTGGCCGAACAGCGCGGCATGCTGGTCGCCCAGCGCGGCGGCGATCGGGATGCCGGGTACCACCCGGCAGGTGACGCCGTAGGACGCGGTGGAGCGCTGGATGTGCGGCAGCATCGCGGCGGGAATGCCGAAGAACGCCAGCAGTTCGTCGTCCCAGGTGAGGGTACTGAGGTTCATCAGCAAAGTGCGGCTGGCGTTGGTGACATCGGTGAGGTGCAGCCCGCCGTCGACCCCGCCGGTGAGGTTCCAGATCAGCCAGGTCTCCATGGTGCCGAACAGCACCTCGCCGCGCTCGGCGCGCTCGCGCAGACCCGGGACGGCGTCCAGCATCCACCGCAGCCGTGGTGCCGCGAAGTAGGTGGCCAGCGGCAGGCCGCACAACTCGCGGATCCTATCCGTGCCAGGGCGTTCCCGCAGCTCGCCGACCAATTCCTCGGTCCGCACATCCTGCCAGACGATGGCGCGACCGATCGGCATCCCGGTGCGGCGGTCCCACACCACGGTGGTCTCGCGCTGATTGGCGATGCCGAGCGCGGCGATCTGGTTGGCGGCGACGCCGGAATCCCGCATCGCCTGCGGCACGATCCGCTCGACGTTGCGCCAGATCTCCAGCGCATCCTGCTCGGCCCATCCCGGGCGCGGATAGTGCTGCTGGTGCGGGCGCTGCGCGACGCCGACCAAGCGGGCGCGCTGATCGAACAGGATGCAGCGGGTGGAGGTGGTGCCCTGATCGATGGACAGCACGTAGCGTTGCGTCATCGGCGGCCACCTCCTGTCGAAGTCCGCCGATCATCCCGGATCTCAGTGCGGCGCACCGAGGTCCCTCGAGACCGCCCGTGCGGCGTCGAGGACGTAACCGACCAGCGCCCGCCGGTGCCGCAACTGTGCGTCGCACAGCCGATCCACCCGGCCGGTGATGCCGATGGCGCCCACCACGAGACCGCCGGGCGCCCGGATCGGCGCCGCGATACCCGCCTCGCCCGACCGGAATTCCTCGGTCTCGCCCGCCCATCCGGCCTGCCGCACTCCGGCCACGGCCCTGGCCAGCGCGGCTCGATCGACGAGGGTGCGGTGCGTGAGCGGGGCCAGTTCACCTCCGCGCACCGTGGCGGCGAGGTCGGTGTCGTAGGCCAGCAGGACCTTGCCCAACGCGGTGGCGTGCGGGGGTAGGAGTTCGCCGAGCTCGAGCGCCTGCTCGGTGTTGTCCGGCCGGAACACGTGGTGGACCACCACCACCGCGCCGTCGACCGGGGCGCCGATCCGCACCGACTCTCCGGTGCGCGCCGCGAGCGCGTCGGCCCAGTTGATCGCCCGTGAGCGCAGCTCGTTGGCGTCGAGATAGCTGGTGCCCAAGTGCAGCACCGCCGCGCCGAGCTGGTACTTGCCGGTCGCCGGGTCCTGCTCGACGAACCCGACGCCCTGCAACGTGCGCAGGATGCCGTGCGCGGTCGGCTTGGCCAGATCGAGCGCACTCGCGATGTCGCCGATGCCGAGACGACCGGATCCACGGGCCAGCAGCCGCAGTACGGCCGCCGCCCGCTCGATCGATTGGATCGGACCCGGCATGTCGGGAAACCTATCCCCCAAGTCGCGATTCGACAATGTCGAATCCCCGGTGATACCTGGGCTACATCATTGAAACCCAGTGTGAGCTGCGCCATACATCCTCCTAGCGGGTCGGACGGTAGTGGCGCCGCGTTCCGGCAACCAGCCGAGCCGTTCGACATTGTCGAACGCGAGCTATGTCCGACTCGGAAATCCCCCCGTAATTTCCGATTCACGCACGGTCGCGCCCGCGACCTGCGGGGCGAACGGAGGCTCAACGATGAACTTCGGCTCAATCTTCCTCAGCGAAGCACTCGGTACAGGAGTACTGCTGCTGCTCGGGGTCGGTGTGGTCGCGAACGTGCTGCTGGCCAAGTCCAAAGGACAGGACGGCGGCTGGCTACTGATCAACATTGGATGGGGTTTCGCGGTGCTGGCCGGCGTTTACGTCGCCTATAAGACCGGCGGCCACCTCAATCCTGCGGTCACCATCGGCATCCTGTTCAGCGGCGCCGACGAGTACGCCCCCGGTATCGCCATCTCGGGCGGCACCACGCTCGCCTATCTGAGCGGTCAGCTGGTCGGCGCGTTCCTCGGCGCGACCGTTGCCTACCTGGCCTACAAGCGCCACTTCGACGAGGAGACCGACGAGGAGAAGAAGCTCGCGGTGTTCGCCACCGGACCCGCGATTCGCGCCTTCCGCTGGAACTTCGCCACCGAAGTGATCGGCACGTTCACTTTGGTCCTGGTGATCCTCGCGTTCGGACACACTCCCAGCGGGCTCGGCCCGGTCGCGGCGGCGTTCCTTGTCGTCGGCATCGGCGCCTCGCTCGGCGGCCCGACCGGATACGCCATCAACCCGGCTCGCGACCTCGGTCCCCGTATCGCGCACGCGGTTTTGCCGGTCAGCAAGCCCGTGCCCGCCGAAGCGAACAGGGTCCCGGTAGGCGTCGGCGCCCGCGCGTCGCTGGAATCGCCGGAAGTCAGCAGCGAACCACGTCGCAAGAACTCCGACTGGAGTTATGCCTGGGTGCCGGTGCTCGGCCCGCTGGTCGGCGGCGCGCTCGCCGGTCTCGCTGCCCAGTTCCTGTTCTGAATCCGTTTCCGACAGCAGTTTCTCGAAAGGACCGCGATGACCAAGTTCGTCGGCGCCATCGACCAAGGCACCACGAGCACCCGCTTCATGGTGTTCGACCACAGCGGCAACGAGGTTGCCCGCCATCAGCTCGAGCACGAGCAGATCCTGCCGCGCCCGGGGTGGGTGGAGCACAACCCGACCGAGATCTGGGAGCGCACCCGCGCCGTCATCCAGAGCACCCTCACCAAGGCCGACCTGGTCGCGAGCGACTTGGCCGCGGTCGGCGTCACCAACCAGCGCGAGACCACAGTGGTGTGGAATCGCAAGACCGGGCGGCCGTACTGCAACGCCATCGTGTGGCAGGACACCCGCACCGATCGCATCGCCGCCGATCTGGAGAAGGCCGGGCACGGCGAAACCATCCGGCGCAAGGCGGGCCTGCCGCCCGCGACCTACTTCTCCGGCGGGAAGTTGCGCTGGATCCTGGACAACGTCCCGGGTGTGGCCGAGGACGCCGAGCGCGGCGACGCGCTCTTCGGCACCACCGACACCTGGTTGCTGTGGCAGCTCACCGGCGGCGTGGACGGCGGGGTGCACGTCACCGATCCGACCAATGCCAGCCGCACCATGCTGATGAGTCTGGAGACCCTGGACTGGGACGACGAGCTGCTGTCGATCTTCGGCATCCCGCGCGCGATGCTGCCCGCCATCGCACCCTCGTCCAACCCGGAACTGTTCGGCACCACCCGCGCCGACGGTCCGTTCGGCGGTGTGGTGCCGCTGTCGGGTGTGCTCGGCGACCAGCAGGCGGCCACGGTGGGGCAGGTCTGCTTCCGTCCCGGCGAAGCCAAGAACACCTACGGCACCGGCAACTTCCTGCTGCTCAACACCGGAACCGAGATCGTGCGATCGCAGCACGGACTGCTCACCACGGTCGCCTACCAGCTGGGCTCGGACAAGCCGGTGTACGCGCTGGAGGGTTCGATCGCGGTCACCGGCTCGGCGGTGCAGTGGCTGCGCGATCAGCTGGGCATCATCTCCGGTGCGGCACAGAGCGAATCGCTGGCCCGGCAGGCCGAGGACAACGGCGGGGTGTATTTCGTCCCGGCGTTCTCCGGACTGTTCGCGCCGTACTGGCGCTCGGACGCGCGCGGCGCCATCGTCGGCCTGTCCCGCTACAGCACCAACGCCCATCTCGCGCGGGCGACGCTGGAATCGATCTGCTACCAGACCCGCGACGTGGTCGAGGCCATGCAGGCCGACTCCGGTGTGCAGCTGGACGTGCTGCGCGTGGACGGCGGCGTCACCGCCAACGAGCTGTGCATGCAGTTGCAGGCCGACTTCCTCGGTGTGCCGGTGTCGCGTCCGGTGGTCGCCGAGACCACCGCGCTGGGCGCCGCCTACGCGGCAGGGCTCGCCGTCGGATTCTGGAGCGACACCGACGAGCTCGAACAGAACTGGAACGAGGCCAAGCGCTGGCATCCCACCTGGTCGGCGGAGCAGCGCGAGCGCGGTTACGCGCGCTGGAAGAAGGCCGTCGCCCGCACCCTCGATTGGATCGACGTCGACGAATGAGGGGCGACGCCGGCCGATCCCGATAACACCGAAACAAGGAGAGATACCGCTGTGTCCGCACGATTGGACTCCCAGTACCGCGCCCGCGCGGTGAACTCACTCGGCGACACCGAGATCGATGTGCTCGTCATCGGTGGCGGCGTGGTCGGTGCGGGCGCCGCCCTCGACGCCGCCTCCCGCGGCCTGACCGTGACCCTGGTGGAGGCCAGGGACTTCGCGGCGGGCACCTCGAGCCGCTCCAGCAAGCTCATCCACGGTGGCTTGCGCTACCTGGAGCAGCTCGACTTCTGGCTGGTGCGCGAGGCGTTGAAGGAGCGCAGCCTGCTGCTGCACCGCCTCGCGCCGCACCTGGTGCGGCCCGTCGCGTTCCTGCTGCCGTTGCGGCATCGGGTATGGGAGCGCGCTTACATCGGGGCGGGTGTTGCGTTGTACGACACCATCGGCGGTGCCCGCGCGCTGCCGATGCACCGGCACTTGTCCCGCACACGCGCGCTGGAACTGGCGCCCGCCTTGCGCGCGGACGCGCTGACCGGCGCCATCCGGTACTTCGACGCCCAAGTCGACGACGCGCGCCACACCATGATGATCGCCCGCACCGCCGCCCAGCACGGCGCTACCGTGCTCACCCGCACCAAGGTGACCGGGCTGCTGCGCGACGGCGAACGCGTGGTCGGCGCGGAGGTCACCGATCTGGAGACCGGCCGGGTGCACACCGTGCGCGCGCGCCGGGTGATCAGCGCGACCGGCGTGTGGACCGACGAGATGAACCGGATGACCGGGGTCGATTTCCCGTTCCACGTCCGCATGTCCAAGGGCGTGCACATCCTCGTGCCACGCCACCGCCTGAACCTGGACACGGGCTTGATCATGCGCACCGAGAAGAGCGTGCTGTTCGTCATCCCGTGGCACGCGCACTGGATCATCGGCACCACGGACACGGATTGGTCGCTGGACAAGGACCACCCGGCCGCCAGCAACGCCGACGTGCAGTACCTGCTCGACCACGTCAACCGGGTGCTGCGCGATCCGCTCACCCACGAGGACATCGTCGGCACCTACGCGGGGCTGCGCCCACTGCTGTCCGGCGCGTCGTCCGACACCGCGACGCTCTCCCGGGAGCACGCGGTCGCCGAACCGGCCCCCGGGTTGTTCGTGATCGCGGGGGGCAAGTACACCACCTACCGCGTGATGGCCGCCGACGTCGTCGACGCGGCCGTGGCGGGGCTCGGCCGGGCGGTCGCCCCGTCGGTGACCGAGCATCTGCCGATCCTCGGCGCGGTCGGCTACCAGGAATTCGCCGCCGATCTGGACAGTCTCGCCCAGCGCGCGGGGCTGCCGAGGGCGACGGTCGAGCGTCTGCTCGGGCGCTACGGTTCGGCGATCACCGACCTGTTCGACCTGATCGCACGCGAACCGGAACTGGGCAAGCCACTGAGCGGCGCACCGGACTACCTCGGCGCCGAGGCGGTGTACGCGGTGACCCATGAGGGCGCGCTGCATCTGGACGACGTGCTCACCCGCCGCACCCGGATCTCCATCGAGGCGGCCGACCGAGGACTGGCCGCAGGCCCGGAGGTCGCCTGGCTGATCGGCGGCCACCTGGGCTGGGACGCCGCTACCACCGAGCGCGAGATCGCCCGCTACCGCCAGCGGGTGCATGCCGAGCTGGCGGCCAACCAGGCGGCCGACGACGAATCCGCCAACGCGGCCAGGCTGGTCACCGTCGCCTGAGCCCCGTGCGTGGCACGGTTGCGTTCAACCGTGCCACGCCGTGCTCAGCGGTCCATGCCGCTGTGCCCGCGTGGAGTCGACTCGTCGGTCTCCAGCTCTTCGTCGGTGGGATGCTCGTCGGCGTGCGTGGGCTTGGTGTGCTCCTCGGCGAAATCCGCGTCCTGCCGCATCGACTCCGCCGTGGTGGGATCGATATTCGGTGTGCTCATACCGGGCGCGTACCCGGTCATCGGCTGTCGACGCAGGTCGGCGCGTTGTGCGTGGCTGTGCGTCGGTTCTCGGGACGCGCCGCGGCAATTTCCGACCTTGACCTCGAGCGCGGTTGAGGATCGATCATGGAGTCATGACTCGTCCAGCCGATTTCTGGAACTCCGTCTACGACAATGACACCGCCCCCTGGGTGATCGGCGAGCCGCAGCCCGCCATCGTCGAGCTCGAACGCGAGGGGTGGATCACCGGTCGTGTGCTCGATCCCGGCTGCGGTGCCGGTGAGCACACGATCCTGCTGACCGAACTCGGGTACGACGTGCGCGGGATCGACATGTCGCCCAGCGCCGTGGAGTACGCCCGCACCAATGCCGCCGCACAGGGCGTGCCGGCCGCCGCGTTCGAGGTGGCCGACGCGCTCGCGCTCGGCGACCGACTGGATTTCGCCGGTGACCCGCCCGGCTCCGATCCCGCGTTCGACACCATCGTCGACAGCGCGTTGTTCCATGTTTTCGGGACCGAGGACGTGGAGCGCGCCGCGTACGTCCGCAGCCTGCACGCGGTCTGCAAGCCCGGCGGCACCCTCCACGTCCTCGCGCTCTCGGACGCGGAGCCCGGGTTCGGCCCCCGGATCAGCGACACGCTGATCCGGGAGTCCTTCCGCGACGGCTGGACGGTGGAGGACCTGCGTCCCACGCGCTACCGGGGGCGGGTCACCGACGTGGTGGCCCAGAACACGGAAGGCCTGGAGGTCTCCGAGTCCGGCAAAGTCGACCTCGCCGCGTGGCTGGCCAGGATCCGCCGCCACTAGCGCCGGCACGCTGCTCCTGGCGACACGCTGACCCGTCTTGCCGAGGTGCGACGACTGCACTAGCGTCCTGCTCTCGCGAGACCACTCGGTCTCCAATCCCCGGCGCGACGTGCCCGCGGCACGACGTGGGACCCGCGTTCATGATCGGAGCCGATTCGATGGCGATGCTGCTGTATTACGTACTGCTGCCGTTCTATCTAGCCGAAGCCTTCTTTCGTCTGCTGGACTGAGCGGGGTCAGTTCCAGCGCATCGCAGGCGGATCAGCTCCGGCGGTCTCGGCCACCAGACCGGCACCGTTCTCGGCGTCCGCGCGCTGCCGTGCCGACAGCGGCTCGAAACAGGTGAGGGTCATTGCGTTCTCGGCACGTCGGTAGCGCCAGGTGCCGACCACCTCACCGGCGGACAGCACCGCACCGGGCGCGGCCAGGGCGCGCCACACCACATGGCGGCGCGCATGATCCGGTAGGGCCAGGCATCCGGCGGCACGGAACAACCCATCCGGCACATGCGTGGCCTGGCAGGGCGTCCAGCCTGGTCAGCGGATGGGCATGCGGAGCGCCGCGCACCGACCAAACAGTCACCAGCGGGCCGTCCGGCTCGACCGCCTCGGCGACGGGCGTACTGCCGATCACCGCGGTGCGCTGGATCAGCGACTGCTCCGGCCCGCCGCCGCGTCCACCCTGCACGCCGAGCAGAAGGAAATCGTCGAGCGCGTCGGTACGGTCCGCGCCCGCCAAACCTTGCCCGCGCCAGCGGAAACCGAGCCAACGCGCCCGGTCGACGGCGATCGCTTGCGCCATGGGCCCACTCTATTCGCCTACGACCCGGCTAACCGGGCTGTTCGGCGCCCGGCGGCTGGTGGAAGCCCGGCCCCGCCTTGGGTTCGACCTCGCGTGGGTCGAGCGGCTCGCGGCAGTGGTCGCAAACCAGCAGCGGCGAGGTCTCATGCCCACAGCGGCGATGATCGAGGACGATCGGCGGGCCTTCCGCCCCGACGAGGTGCTTGTCGCCCCAGACCATCATCGAGATGACGATCGGATACAGCTCGCGGCCCGCGGCGGTGAGGTGGTAGTCGACCCGTCCGCCGCCGTGGTCGGTGCGGGTGAGGATGCCCGCGTCGATCAGCATGCGCAGGCGGCTGGTGAGCAGGTTGCGGTTGGTGATGCCGATGTTGCGGGCGAAATCGCTGAAGCGATGCACCCCGAAGAAGGCCTCGGCGATCAGCAGGATGGTCCACCGGTCGCCGAGCAGTTCGACCACGCGGGTGACCGAATCGTCGACCGGGCGCCGGAGTGTCATGGCGACATTTTCGCATCCCGCGCCGGTATTGCCTTCCTACCGTCGGTATCGGAATAATACCAACAAGCCCGGCGCCGACTCCGGGCCGGACAGCTGGGAGTGTCGATGACGACCACGAACCACCCGACCGATGACTATGTGCGGCTGCTCGACCCCGCGGTGCGGGCGGACCCGTACCCCCTCCTCGCCCGGCTGCGCAAGTCCGGTCCGTTCCGGATCGGCACCGCACCCGTGGTCGTACTGACCCGCTACGACGACTGCGCCGCCATGCTGCGTGATCCACGGGCCAGCGTCGACCGGTCGCTCGCACGGTTGCAGCTCGGTTCCATGCCCATCTACGACGGGACACGCGAAGACGGTGCCGCACAGGCGAAAGCCTCGTTCCTGTTCCTCGATCCGCCGGACCACACCCGCCTGCGCCGCCTGGTGTCGAAGGCATTCACCCCGCGCGTCGTGCGGCGATTGGAGCCGCGGATCACCGAGATCGTCGACGATCTGCTCGACCAGCGCGCGCACGCGGGGACCTTCGACGCGGTCGGCCATTTGGCCTATCCGCTCCCCGTGACGGTGATCTGTGAACTGCTCGGCGTGCCGTTGGAAGACGAAGCGCGGCTGAGCAATTGGTCCGCGCTGCTGTCGCGCACCCTCGATCCGACCTCACGCGCGGCTCCTCAGTTCCGCGCCGACCCGGCCGAAATCCAGCGCGCGGGCATCGAATTGCACGCCTACTTCGAAGAACTCACCGAGCGCCGACGCCACACGCCGGGCGAGGACCTGCTCTCCGAACTCATCGCGGCCGAGGACGCCGGTGACGCGCTCACCCACGCGGAACTGATCTCGACCTGCGCGCTGCTGCTGGTCGCGGGACATGAGACCACGGTCAACCTCATCGCCAACGCGACTCTGGCCATGCTGCGCAGGCCGCGCGAACTCGCCGCACTACGCGCGGACCCGGACCGGGGGCCCGGCGTGGTCGAGGAGACGCTGCGGTTCGACCCTCCGGTTCAGCTGATCCCGCGCATCGCCGCCGACGATCTGACCATCGGCGGCACGGACATCCAGCGCGGCGATCTGGTCGTCCTGCTGATCGCCGCCGCACACCGCGATCCCGCGGTGTTCGCCGACCCCGACCGATTCGACCCCGCACGCGACAACCGCCATCTGGCCTTCGGACTCGGGGCACACTTCTGCGTCGGCGCGCCGCTGGCCCGCTTGGAGGCGCGGGTGGCGCTGACCCGGTTCGCCCAGCGCGTCGAATCCCCATCGCTACCCGTGGACCCTCCGCGCTACCGGGAGCACGTCAATCTGCGTGGACCCGCGCGGCTACCCATCGAATTCATGGCCATCCGACCCCGGTAGCACCAGGCTCAGCGACTGGCCTTGCCCAGGTTCGTGCGGTGCGTCGACCGCTTCGTCGCACTGAGGGGAATGCGTCGATCTGCGTGGGCCCGGCCTGCCGGATTCAGCGCACGAGCCACGCAGACGGAATTCAGCCGTCGTAGGCGACGTGCGGTGTCCATGCGTCGGCGGGCCGGGTGGCCGCCGCGTGCAGCGCCGCGGCGACGCGATCCCGGGTGAAGGCTCCCTCGCCGAGCACGCCGTTGATCTGCACCGCGGCGGCGCGGATGCCCGCGGGGGCCAGAGTGGTGTCCAGGCTGGTCACCAGGTTGCGCACCGCCGCCTTCTGGACGCCGAGGGAGGCGGCCTGATGCCACGGCTTGTCCGCGGCCGCGCTGCCCGTGACGAGCACGCGGGATCCCTCGGACAGGAAGGGACGCGCGGCCTGGACGGCGGGCAGCAGCGCCGCGGCGCCGGCGGTGAAGTCCGCGATCAGTTCGGGAACCGACAGGTGCAACGGGTCGGCCTGACGGAAGACGCTCGGGTTGAAGTGCAGTACGTCGATGCGACCGTGGCGCTCACCCACCCCGGTGACGACGCGCCCCACGTCGACAGGATCGGTCAGGTCCACCCCGACGCCCTCCGCGTCGAATCCCTGCCCGCGCAACTGCTCCGCCAGCGGTTCGGCCTCCTGCGGAAAGCGACAGGCCAGCACAGTGGCGAACCCGTCATCCGCGAACAAGCGGGCAACCGACAGCCCGATGCCGGGACCGGCGCCGAGCACGAGAAGTACAGGAGCAGTCATGGTTGCCGAGCCTAGGTCCGCGGCCGCGGCCGCGCCGAACGGCGCTGTGCCAGGAGGTTATTCGACCACGGCCTTGATGCGGTTCAGCGTCTCGCGCATGCCCTCGAGGTTCGTCTTTCCGCGTGTCCATCCGGCCAGCAGCCAGTACAGCCGCAGCACCGGGTTGTCGTGCAGCTGGAACGACTCGGTCACGTCGGTGCCGCCGTCCACCGGCTCGAGGACATAACGCCAGGTGTTGACCGGCATGCCGCCTGGACCGAGCACGGTGAACGCGAATTCACGGCCCCGCTCGCAGGCGACGATCCGGCACACCGTCCAATACTTCAGTCCCCAGCCATTGCGGTTGACGTGCCCGCGGAACCTCACGCCCACAGCCGGGCCGGTGGCGCCACCGAGCCACTCCGCCGCGAACGTCTCGGGGCTGAACCGCCCGGTGTTCTCGATGTCGCTGATCAGTTCCCAGATCTTCTCGGCCGGGGCAGCCATCCGGACCGTCACGCTGTCGTGCATGCGCCGAAGCCTGATGGGAGCTGAGCGTAGGCGGAGATACCGCCCAGCAGGCAGCCGGTTCGGCGCCGATGGTCCGGGAAGCGCCGATTCCAGGCGGGCTGCCCAGCCGGCCACGTCGGGGAGCCGCTCACCCGGCTGCAGCACCCAGCAGGCGGCGAGCAGGTCATGGCCGAAGTGCGCGAGGGCGGCGTGCTCCGGCCAGTACTCGCGGGTCCACTCGGGATCATCGGTCGCCGAGTCGATACCGCTGCGGACCACGCCGACCAGTTCGAATTGCAATCGCTGAACCAGCATCCACGCCTCGGTGTCCATCGGCTTGCGGCGCAGCCTGTCCAGCAGTGCGCGGGCGTCGGCGACCGCGCGGCGTTCCATCCAATGGAAGGTGCGCCGATGCCCGTGCGGCGCGACACAGTACAGCGCGAACACCGCCACCATGACACCGAGCACCGTCTCCACCAGACGATCCCCGATCACCGGCCCGATCGGTCCATCGGTGGTGGCGACACCGCCCGCGGTCAGCGCGACCGGGGTGATGAACACGACGGCAAGCGCGTAGTTGCGCGGGACGAACAGCTCGATGCAGAAAAGCAGCATGGCGATGAGCACGATCAGCGCATAGCCGGTCGGCCAGAATTGGTAGATGAGCGCGAACAGGCCGAGGCCGACGACGGTGCCGACGAAACGGTGGACGGCGCGCACCTGCCCGTGCACCCGATCCGGCCCGGTCTGCAACACGATCAGCGCGCTGAGCACCGCCCAGTGCGGCCGCTCCAGACCCAGCCACCCGCTGAGCGCACCCGCGCCGAGGCAGCCCACCGCGACGCGCATCGCACTGATCGCCGCATGCGAGGAGAACGACAACGAACGCCGCAGCCGGAAACCCACACTCGGACGGGCGAACGAAACCAACGGATCGACGAGCAAATCGTCGGTGTCGTCGGCGGGGGCGTACCCGGCGAGCGTGCGCCGCGCGCGCTGCAGGGTGGCCAACAGCGTCGCTTCTCCGGGGTCACTCGGCACGCCACCGTCGTAGACCGCGGCCCATGCGTCGGCCATCGCGGCGCCGGCCCGGTGACGTAGTTCGATAGCGGATCTGCCCGTCTCCCGGGCCGCGACATACGCATCCACCGCGCGGACGGCCGCCTCGACCGCCATGCGTTCGGGTTTGCGGTGATCACGCAGCATTCCGGCCATTGAAACGACGATCGAAGCGAGCACACCGGATGCCGTGCAGAGCAGCAGTGTCACCAGCGACGCGCCGGATTCCACGGCTTTCATCGCGCCCGCGCAGACCAATGCGAAGAACAGCGCGCCCGGCGGACCGAGCCGCAGCGCGTCGATCACGAAGACGGCGAGCACCGCGACCGCCGACACCACGACCACCATGACCAGCGAAGCGCCGAATCCGGTGGTGAGCAGCCCGCCGACCAGCCCACCGAGACCGCACGCCGCGAGCAGCGCCAGGCCGGCGGCCAGCACCACCCGGCCGCGCACCCGGAACGGCCGTCCCTCACCGTAGAGCACGGCGAAGGCGCCGAAGATGACGAACACCGCCGCGTCCGGACTGCCGAGTCCGGTGACGAGCGCGGCGGGCACCGCGAACGCCACGGCGGCACGCAGTGCCGGGCTCCACCGTCCGCCCGCGGGTCTCCGGGCGAACAGCTGTGTGCCGACGCGGCCCCTCGGCGGCACTGGATCCGGATGTGTCGCGGACACCTGCGGTCCTTTCTCATCTGGGCGGACTGCCTGGTGCACACACTAGATTCGGGACATGACCGCTGACGCTCATATTCCGCTCCCCACGCGCGTCCACGCCTTCGGCGACGACGCGCTCGGCGATCACGACGCGGTCGCCCTCGCCGGACTGGTGCGCGAGGGAGCGGTCTCGCCGCGCGAACTCGCCGACGCCGCGGTGGCGCGCGCCCAGCAGGTCGAGCGGTTGGCCGCCGTCGCCTACCCGAGCTACGCGAAACCGCTGATCCCCGCAGAGCGGACCGGCGTCTTCTACGGCGTGCCCACGTTCGTCAAAGACAACACCGATGTCGCGGGCATGCCGACCAACCAGGGCACCGCGGCCTTCAACGCCACACCCGCCCGGGCGCACAGCGGCTACACCCGGCAGTTCCTCAGCACGGGCCTGACCGTGCTCGGTAAGAGCGCCATGCCCGAGTTCGGCTTCAACGCCAGCAATGAGCCGCCGCACGCCCCGCCCACGCGTAATCCTTGGCACACCGGGTTTTCGGTGGGCGGGTCGTCCGGCGGGGCGGCCGCACTGGTGGCGGCCGGGGTCGTTCCGATCGCGCACGGCAATGACGGCGGCGGGTCGATCCGCATTCCGGCCGCCTGTGCCGGATTGGTCGGTTTGAAGCCGAGCCGCGGACGACACGTCGTGTCGGGGCTGGCACGTACGCTGCCGATCGACATCGTCAGCGAGGGAGTGCTGACCAGAACGGTGCGCGATACGGCGGCGTATGCCGCTGCCGCCGAGTGCTATTGGCGCAACCCCGCACTGCGGCCGATCGGCCGCGTCGAAGGGCCCGCGACCCGGCGGATGCGGATCGCGCTCGTGCTCGACAACATCGCGGGGCCGCTCGCGGCCGGTCCGACCCGGAATGCCGTCGAAAATGTGGCCCGCCTCCTCGAATCCAGCGGTCATTCGGTCGAGCCTGTGCCGCTGCCGTTCGACGTGGCGATCGAAAACGCCTTCCTGCACTATTGGGCACTGCTCGCGGCAGCGGTCACCACGACGGGAAAGCTGCTCGATCGGCGTTTCGACGCACGGCGCGTGGACGATCTGACGGTCGGCCTGCGCGGCTTCTTCCTGCGCCGGGCTCTGCACGCTCCGCTGACGCTCTACCGACTACGCGCGGCGGCCGCCACGTACGAGCGGGCGCTCGGCCCCTACGACGCGGTGCTGCTCCCAGCGCTCGGCCACACCACTCCGGAACTCGGGTATCTCAGTCCGACCGTGCCATTCGACGAACTGATCAACCGGCTCCGCGCCTACGTCTGCTTCACCCCGATCAACAACATCACCGGAACACCCGCCATCACGGTTCCGGCGGGCCGCACCGCCGCCGGACTCCCCATCGGCGTCCAATTCGCCGCCACCCGGGGCAACGAACGCACCCTGCTGGAACTGGCCTACCTGGTCGAGTCCGAGCAGCCGTTCCCTCGCCTGCATCGCTGACCAGAGACAGTTAGGTTAGGCTTAGTTGGATTTGGTTTTCATTATTTAGGCGGCCGGAGGCCGGGGAGGACGAAACCGTGAACGTCCAATTGACGGGAGTCCCGGAGACCATGCTGTGGACGCTCTACAACCGAGCGTCGGAAGCGAAACGGGCGGACGGCATCCTGAGAGACCCGGACTGCGTCCGAATCTTCGACGCACTCGACTACGACTACGAGCAGGCGTTCGGCGCTCCCGACGGCACCCACGCGGTGCGGTCGCTGCACTTCGACCAGGCGCTGCGCCCCTGGCTGGCGGCGCACGCCGGCGGGACCGTCGTGGAGCTCGCCTCCGGGTTGGAGACCCAGTTCCAGCGGTGCGACGACGGACAGGTGCGCTGGCTGTGCGTGGACGTCCCCGAAGGCATAGCGCTGCGGGAACGGTTCCTGCCGCGGAGCGCGCACTGTCGCCACCTGCCGATCAGCGCCCTCGATCCGGCCTGGCTCGACGAGGTGGATACCGACCGCGGCGTGTTCATCACGGCGCAGGGACTGTTCATGTACTTCGAACCCAACGACGTGCGGCGCCTGTGCGCCACGATCTTCGACCGCCTGCCCGGCGTGGAGTTGATGTTCGACATCATCCCGCCGTGGTTCTCCCGCAAGACCCTCCGTGGGTTCCGCAAAACGTCGCACTACACCGCTCCGCCGATGCCGTGGGGCGTCCAGCGCAGCCGGGTGGCCCGGCTGCTGCACGAGTGGAGCCCGCGGGTGGCCGAGGTGACCGTCTCCTCCTACGGGCCTTCCCGTGGGCCGCTATCGGTGAGTCTGCCTCTGTTCGAACGTCTTCCGGTGCTGCGCGACATTCCGCCCGCCATAGTCCACGCGCGTGGTGTGCGGTAGCTCAGGGTGCGCTGATACCCGCCGCGGACGACGGGCGGTCGCGGTGCACCGGACCGTGGGCATCGTCGCAATGGCCATCCAGCACCGGAAGGAGGCGCTGCGCGGCCGGGTCCGCCGAGGAGGTGACGACATGACTGTGGTCGACCTGCAACGTGGTGTGGGTGATGCCGTAATCGTGGTCGAGCAGCCGCTCGATCCGCTGACGCAGCCCATGGCAGTCGGCGCCCGGGCGGACCAGCACGTGCGCCGACAGCGCGATGTCGCCCGAGGTGATCTGCCAGACGTGCAGGTCGTGCACCTCGTCGACGCCCTCGATGTCGACGAGCCTGCGCCCGAGCACATCCGGATCGACGCCCGCCGGCGCCGCCTCCAAGAAGATCCGGCTGGATTCGCGCACCAGCCCGAGCCCCGCCTTCACCATCAGGGCGACAACGACCAGCGTGGCGATCGCGTCCGCCCTGGCGAATCCGGTGATCAGCACGACGAGGCCGGCCACGGCGGTGGCGATGAATCCGTAGAGGTCGTTGAGCACGTGCTGGAAGGCGCCCTCGACGTTGAGACTGGACCGGTTGGCCTTGCTGATCGCCCAAGTGGCCGCGACATTGACCGCGACACCCGCCAACGCGGTCACCAGCACGAGCCCACCGGTCACCTCCGGCGGCTCCAGCAGACGCCGCACCGCCTCGTAGCTGAGCCAGCCCGCCAGCACCAGCAGCGTGACACCATTGGCCTGTGCCGAGAGGATCTCGGCACGCTTGTAGCCGTAGGTGTACTTGCCGTTCGCGGGACGGGCGGCGAGCCGGATCGCGGCGAGCGCGAGCACGATGGCCGCGGCGTCGGTGAGCATGTGCGCCGCGTCGGACAGCAGCGCCAGCGAATTCGCCAGCACACCGATCACGACCTCGACCGCCATGAATCCGGCGATCAGGGCGAGCGCGACGGTCAGCCATCTGCGGTCGGCGTTACGGGACACCCCGTGTCCGTGTGCGTGGCCATGCCCGTGCTCGTGTCCCATCGACCCAGCCCCTTTCCGTCACCATAATGTATGCGCATATCTGCATCAGTCGGGAGTCAGCTTAACGCACCCCGACCTGCTAGCGGTAAACGAACCGAGTGAGCTGGATCACGTCGCACAGGCTTCGCCGGACCAGGGCGCGAGAAGGCGACCAAACGCCGCCGTCGACGGATCGCACGTTTGCGCAACGTGGGTTGTCAGCCGAAAATGGCGTGCACCAGAGCGTAGGAGGACACGGTGGCGGCCAACCCGGCGGCCACGCTGACCCCGACGTTCATCGCCGCGTAGAAGTAGGCGCCCCGCTCGGCCAGCCGTACGGTTTCGTAGCTGAAGGTGCTGTAGGTGGTCAGCGCTCCGCAGAATCCGGTGCCGAGCAAGATGAACAGCGGTGTCGCCAGCGCGGTCCCCGCACCGCTGAGCCCACCGAGCACCAGGCAGCCGATCAGGTTGACCAGGAATGTGCCCCACGGGAACAGGCTGTCGCGACGATCCTGTACCGCACGGTCGATGAGGTACCGCAGCGGCGCGCCGATCGCACCGCCGACGAGGACGAGCAGCATGCTCACGCTGTGCCCTCCTGCTCGATACTTTCCTGGTCACCGGAGCCCCCGCTGCCGAACTCGGCACCCAGCCTCGCGGCGGTTACGCGAGCCGCGACACCGCGCCTGACGCTCACGCCGACCGCACCCGCGCGCGGCGCAGACGCTCGTACCCGGCCCGGGTGAGCCACATCGCCGCAGCCGTGGCAAGCAGAGCACAGATCAACGTGCCCGCCGAATAACCGAAGGCGACGGCGATGGTGCCGGGCTGGAGGAGACCGCGGATCTCGTTGGCGTAGGTGGAGAAGGTGGTGAATCCGCCGAGGACGCCCACGCCGAGGAAAGGGCGCAGCAGCCGATGCGCCGCCCAGATCTCGGTGACCGCCACCATGAGGACGCCGATCAGAAAGCAACCGCTGACATTGGTGACGAACGTGGCCATGGGAAAGTGTCCCGGGTGCGCAGGCAATCCCCGGGCGAGTCCATAGCGAGCCAGCGCACCGAGTGCGCCGCCCACGGCGACGACCAGCAGTACCACGCCGTGGATGCGCCAGAGGTCCCGCCAGCGAGCGCAACGACGCGCGAGGGAGTCGGTCTCGATCGGTTCTTCGGTCAGTTCACCGGGCACGGATGTCTCCTACACGAACGGGTGCGGTGTTCGGGTAGGGACTGTCGGCGACGAATGCCGCGGTTGTTCCGGATGACCGGAGCGGCGAGCCCCACCGCCGCGCGCACGCCAGGATAATCAACCGGCGACGCGACACGCGTAGCGGCACCGGAGTTCGCGGGCGCACCGAAGCCGCATTTCCCGCACACTCACCTCCCGCACACTCACCGCTGCTCAGCGAGTCCGTAGCCGTCGTGCGCGACGAGAACCGAGCAGCCCGCGTGCCTGGCGGCCTTCTCCGCGGTGCTGCCCATGAATCGGCCCCAAATGCCCGAGTGCCCGCTGCGCCCGAGAATCAGCAGGTCGGCATCGTGTTCCTCGGCGGCGGTGGCCAGTTCCCGCGCCGCCTGACCCGCGCGAATCTCCGCCTGCACCGCGATCCCGCGCTGTTCGCCGACCGCGGCGGCGGCGTTGAGCCACCGTCGGCAGGCCTGCTCTCCGATCGAGCGTTCGCCCTCGATCTCACCGACCACCGGACCGTAGTGCGGCAGATACTCTTCGACGGCCACCACGGTGAGCGCCGAACGGTGCACCGCCGCCAAGTCGAGCGCCATCGTCAAGGCGGCTCGGGCGCCGGGTGAGTCGTCGTAGCCCACCACGATCCGCTGGAACACCTCTTCATTCTGGTCCTTCGGAGTCGGCCCGAGCCAGCATTCGGGCTACCTGGACGATCACGCCGCGGTCACGGATCGATGTACCGCCAGCACTTCGGCCGCCGCTCGCTCGCCGGAGCGGATCGCTCCCTCGATGTAGCCCGACCATTCCGTGGCGGTTTCACTGCCGGCCCAGTGGATCGCTCCGACCGGTTGCCGCAGCGCCGAGCCCAAGGTGGTCAGCACGCCCGGCGGGAAGTAGGCGCCGTAGCCGCCGCGGACGTACGGGTCGTCGGCCCAGACCTTTTCGTGCCACTCGATCGGGTCGCGGGCCGCGTGGCCGAAGGCGCGCACGAGCGAACCGACGATCACGGCGCGTCGCTCGGACGCGGGCAACGCGGCGAGGCGCTGTGCGGCACGCCCGGGAACCAGTGCGCCGAGCACGCCCGGCCCGCCGGGGCGGGTGGCGTCGAAGGTCACCGGCACCGGATCGTGCAGATTCAGCGACTGGCCGGTGAGCCCGTCATCGCGCCAGAACGGCCGTTCGTAGACCGCGAAGGATTTCAGCACCGACCCCATCGGCACGCGCTGGGTCAATTGATCACGGGCCGCGGGCAGCGGCGGATCGTAGGCGATGCGTCCGGCGATGGCCGGCGGCACCGCGACGATCACATGCTCGGCGTGCACGTCACCGAACGCTCCGCCGACCCGGACGCCGTCGGCCTGCTGCCGGATCGACGTGACGGCAGCGCCGAGACGCAGCGCCTGGCCCAAATCCACGCCGATGGCCAGCGCGGGCGCGTCGGCTCCGTCGACGAACAGCCGGGTCACCGTCTCGGCCGTGATCCCGGCGTCGACGCCGCCCGCCGAACGGATCGTGGTCAGCAAGCCGAGCATCGAGATGCTGCCGACATCGACGCACAGTTCTTCGCCGATCATCACCTCGGCCAGGTGCCGGGCGCGCCGCTCGGGCAGATTCCGGCGCAACCAGGTCGCCGCCGTCATCGCGTCCAGGCGATCCGCGCCGGGCGTGGTCCACGGGCGCGCCGGATCGACGCGTGCGGCCATCCGTTCCAGCCGCCACATCGCCTGGGCCAGCACCACCAGGACGAGCGTGGGCAGTGGCGGACGCGCGCCGGAGAACGGCCGCCGCACCACGCCTTCGACCAGTAAGTCGACCCCGGCCGGCGGTACGTATGTCGCGCCGCCGTACTCCTCGGCCAGCGCGGCGAACCTGGTGTGCGCGTTGGAGATCCACTGTCCGCCGAGGTCCACGGCCCATCCGTCGCCGACCCGCGCGGTGAGCGTCCGGCCGCCGACCCGGTCACCGGCTTCCAGGACGACGACGTCTCGCCCGGCCGCCCGCAACGCACGCGCCGCGCACAGCCCGGCGTAGCCTGCACCGACGACAACCACGTCCGTGCGGTCCATGGTGGCCTCCCGTCGCCGCACCCCTGACTCGACAACCACTGTCGATCACCAGCCGCCCGCGCGCAACCGGACTGGACATACGGCCGCGTGGGCAACGACCGTGCCGCCGAACCAACGCGCACCGAACCAGCGCGGTCACGAGTCGCTGTCGCAGCGCCGAAGCCCACTACCCCGGAGGGAGGCGACGACAGCCGATCGCAGGACGTCGATCCTGCGATGATGCCCTGATCCAGGTGTCGAATACACTGTCGCACAGAATAATTCGAAGACAGCCGCCCACCGGAGCGGCGTTCGGCAGCGGCAGGCTAGCGCGCAAGCGTTGCGAGGGCCGCGACGGCGGCGTCCTGCAAGATCCGCGCGAGCGTGCGCGGCGGCGCCGTGACGCGTCCGCGCACCCATTGGCGGCAGTACTCCTGCGCCGGTCCGGCACAGATCGCATGCGCCACCGGATAGCCGCCCGCGCCCACGTCGACGGCACCGAGCAGTTCTCGGTACCGGCGCTCCAAGGCGGCGAAGAAGTCCCGATTATGCTGCACCAGCGCCGGTTGGGCGGCACGTGCGACCTCGTCCGGCAGGGTGTCGAACAGGAAGCGGGCGAGGTCTCGATGATCTTCGACCCAGCCGAGATGGGCGTCGAGCATCGCGCGGATCGCCTGCTCGGCGTCTACGCCGGGAGGGTCGAGGCGGTCGAGCACTGTGCGCTGATAGTCGAGCATGCCGGAGACGTAGACCGCGGCCGCGAGTTCTGCCTTGGAACCGAACGCGTGGAACATGCTGCCACTGGACAAGCCGAGCCGATCGCGGACGCCCGCCACGGGTGAACGCCGGATAGCCCTTGGCCAGGAGCTGTTTCGTCGCCTCGGCCAAGATCCGCCCGCGTGTGCCTGCGGTCATCTACACCCCGAACTCGGTATCGATCCCGGACCGCACCGCCGCGAGCACGTGGGCGCGCACCCGCAACTTGGTCCCCGCGTGCGCCCCCAGGTCGATTCCGGTCAACCGGTGCGCTTCGGCCGTGGCGCGCGCGTGCAGTTCGTCCGCGTCGGCGACGAGCACATCGAGGAATCCCCATTCCCGCGCCTGCTCGGGGCCGATCAGGATTCCGGTGTTCGCGGCCCGGTCGAATCCCGGAGCGGTGAGCCGATGCCGCGCTACTTCCACACCGTAGTGCGGAATGGTCAATCCGAGCGCGACCTCGTTGAGGCCCACCTTGAAATTCCCCGCGACGCCGAAGCGCACGTCCGTGGCCAGCAGCGTGAACGCACCCTGCGCGATCGCGTGCCCCGGGCACGCCGCGACCACGGGAAGCGGAAATCCGAGCAGCCGATGGATGAGGTTGCCGCCGGCGCGCAGGGTCCGGCGGATGTCGTCCACCGAGCGGGAGAAAGTCGGCAGGTCATAGCCGGCGGAGAACATGCGGGGCCGCCCGGTGAGCAGAACGACAGCCCGATCCTCCTCGGCCCGGTCCAGCGCGGCCGCGATGTCGCGAATCATGTTCTCCGACATCACGTTCGCCTTGCCGTCGTCCAGCGTGATCGTGGCGACACCGCCATCGAACCGGTAGGTGACGAGTCCAGTCATGACAGCCTCCTCTAGAGCAGCGCTCTAGCCACTGTTTTGAAAGTGGGTGAGGGTGGGCAGTTGCCCGCTCTCACCCGTGTCGGAGCCATTGGTTGATGGCAGCGATGCGGATGGTGGCC